>CACYKX010000076.1 GCA_902775075.1 uncultured Prevotellaceae bacterium
CTGATAATCAGCTAAAACTAAATCCCGAACATCCTGATACGAATCAGGGTATTTCTTCAACTTATTCCCATATACATATTGATATGGATATTGTTTATTCTTTACCTGTTGGCAATTCTTCTTGAAGAACTCATGGTCGACAATGGAATTGTCACCCATCTTAAAAATACCGACTCTTACATCTGCATAATACAAGGAGTCATGGTTCAGGGATCTTATCTTATCTCCCCATTTATTATAAGGTGTATTCTTCAATATTTTGCTTAACTTACGTTCGTCTTTACGACTTTTACATCTGAAAGCAACACCTTTAAAACGAGGACTATCCCATTTATATTGTTTCCGATGCTTTAAAAAGAACTTTTCTATTTGACTTCCGTCTTTAGAAATCCGGTCTCTGAAGATACGATTACTCATTTCTGTCAGAAGTATACCCTCTTGATATTCTTTAAGCAAATATTTTGTTTTCTCTGTTTCCTCGGTCGTTGAACCGATACCGTTCACATGGGAAGCCTCATTATTCTTTTTCATGTCCAAAGGTAAACGATCCTGCATCTCGGCCATCACACGCTCTCGGGCATTTTGATATTCTATGATCTCTGAGAGATCACTTTTCACAGAGTCGAAAGGTAAGAAGTCACAAGCGTCATTCATGAGTATAATATGATAGCCTGCTGGAGACTGAAAAGGTGAACTCATCTCCCCTTTCTTTAAATTCCATGCGACATCCTCAAATTCCTTGAAGGTCGTCCCCTTACACATCCAAGGTAAGGCGCCACCATGTTGAGCAGACATCATATCCTGAGAATATTTCTTTGCCATCTCACCAAAATCTGCCCCTTTCTTTATAGCTCTATATAGGGAATATATTTTTTCCTTTACTTTATTTTCCTCTGTATATGATGCTCTCTGGTTAACAGTCAACAAGATATGTGAAAGTTTGCGCATACCACCATGGGATACCACATATCTTCGTTGATTCTCATACATCTTCAATGCTTGTTTTTCTGCATCTGCATTCAAAATATATGATGATTGTTGTGGATTCTTCTTGGTCAGGAGATTCCTCCAGTTCAATGAAGAAATCGTATCAAGTTTTGCATCAAGGGCTGCCTGTACCTTCAGTTTATAGTCAACAAAGGCAGTAACATATGCTTTGATACTTTTCTTGTCAGCTTTTCCACCATTATTATTGTTGTATGAATACTCAAACTCCGAACGAGTCACCGGATGACCGTTGACACGCATAATAATCGGATTATTTTGAGCATAAACCATGCTCCCGCAAAGGAGCATGGTCATCAACAATATTTTAATTTTCATATTTTCTTTTACTCAGGACGACTATAGTTTGGCGCCTCACTGGTGATTGTGATATCATGTGGATGACTTTCCAGAACACCAGCATTTGTGATACGAGTAAACTTAGCATCGTGCAGTTTGTCAATAGAAGGGGCACCGCAATATCCCATACCAGAACGCAAGCCACCAACCAACTGATAGATAACTTCCTGGACAGTACCTTTATAAGGAACACGACCTGCGATACCTTCTGGAACCAACTTCTTAGCATCTCTGATATCATTCTGGAAATAACGATCACGAGAACCATTCTTCTGTTCCATGGCCTCAAGAGAACCCATACCACGATAGCTCTTGAACTTACGACCATTGAAGATGATTGTTTCACCTGGAGACTCCTCGGTACCTGCAACAAGAGAACCGATCATCACACAGCTACCACCGGCAACCAATGCTTTCACGATATCACCGGAATAGCGAAGACCACCGTCAGCAATCAAAGGTACATCGGTACCCTTCAATGCAGAATATACATCGTAAACAGCGCTCAACTGAGGTACACCAACACCTGCGACAACACGTGTTGTACAAATAGAGCCCGGACCAATACCAACCTTTACGGCATCAGCACCATTCTCTACCAAATATTTTGCAGCAGCACCTGTTGCGATATTACCAACAACAACATCAAGGTCAGGGAATGCAGCCTTCACAGCATGCAATTTTTCTACAACGCCTTTTGAATGTCCATGCGCTGTATCTATTACGATCGCATCAACACCAGCATTTACCAAAGCCTGGGCACGATCCATTGTATCATTTGTTACACCTACACCTGCTGCAACACGAAGACGACCCTTGTCATCCTTACAAGCCATTGGCTTATCCTTAGCCTTTGTGATATCCTTATAGGTAATCAAACCTACCAAATGATTCTGAGAGTCAACAACAGGTAGTTTTTCGATCTTATTCTCCTGAAGAATAGTAGCGGCAGCGGTCAAGTCAGTTTGCTGATGTGTTGTAACCAAATTTTCACTCGTCATAACATCATCGATCAAGCGGTCCATGTGACGCTCGAAACGAAGATCACGATTTGTAACGATACCAACCAAATGGTTTTCGTCATCAACGACTGGAATACCACCAATATGATAGTCGTGCATCATATCAAGAGCATCCTTTACAGTACGTCCACGACGAATCGTAACAGGATCGTAAATCATACCGTTTTCGGCACGTTTTACAATGGCAACTTGGCGAGCCTGTTCCTCTATGGTCATATTCTTATGAATAACACCAATACCACCTTCTCTGGCTATAGCTATAGCCATGGAAGACTCTGTAACTGTATCCATTGCGGCCGTTACGAAAGGAACATTTAACTCGATGTTACGAGTAAACTTGGTTTTCAACTCTACCTCTTTTGGTAGTACCTCTGAATAAGCAGGGATTAAGAGGACGTCGTCAAAAGTGAGACCGTCCATTACAATTTTATCTGCAACAAATGATGACATATTGTAACTTTAAAAATTTATTGCGTGCAAATATACCAATAATTTTCCATATACAGCCTCCTTTTTGGGTTTTTCTCTCTGAATTAATTCAATTTAACGCGATTCTTCAATAGCAAGTACGAGGATTTTAAAATTACTCTGACGTATTGCTTTTACTTTACTTATACCTATCATTTACGAAGTTAACTGCGTAAGGCTACGAAGTTAACTGCGTAAGCTGATAAAGTTAACTGCGTAAGGCTGCGAAGTTAACTGCAGATAAATCCATACCAAGGCTTGGGAATTTCGAAACATAAGAAAAGGAACTCTACGATATTTGCAACAACATAACAATCAAAGAGTTACAAATATCACAGAGTTCCTCTATGCATCTATATTCTGTTAGCAGAAGAATATCAATTGGCTTGTTCTGAAAGGAACTTGATCCTTACAAGTCTGATTTCATCTTCTGTATAATCTTCGCCCAGCTCATCCATAGCCGTATCCAAATCGTCGGTTTCACTTTCCATGAAATAATCATAGATGTCATCAATATGATCATCATCTACGACATCTTCTATGAAATAGTCTATATTTAATTTGGTACCACTATATACGATAGCCTCTACTTCATCCAACAAGACATCAAAGTCGAGTCCCTTGGCATCAGCGATATCGTCCAAAGCGATCTGTCGGTCAATACTCTGAATGATGCTTACCTTAAGCATACTCTTCTTAGCAACGGTACGAACACGAAGTTCCTCCGGACGCTCGATATGATTTTCCTCACAATGGCTCTTGATAAGGGCAATGAATTCCTTTCCATAACGATGTGCCTTACCTGCGCCAACGCCTTGTATCTGTTGTAGCTCTTCCATCGTTATAGGATACATTGTTGCCATCTGTTCCAAAGAGACATCTTGGAAGATTACATAAGGAGGAAGGTTATGCTTCTGTGCAACTTTTCTACGAAGATCCTTCAACATTGAGAACAATGCTGGATCTAAGGCTGATGTACCACCTTCACTATCTTCCTCGTAGTCATCTTTATATTCATTGTCTTCAACAATCATGAATGATTGCGGAGACTTGATAAATTTCTTACCTGCCGCGGTCAGTTTCAACAAGCCGTAATTCTCAACATCCTTTTTGATATAGCCAGCTATCATCGCCTGACGTATAGTAGGATTCCACAGATTATCATCCATATCTTCACCGGAGCCAAACTCATCCAGTTGATTATGCTTATGTGAAACGATGTTGTCCGTTGCACGACCTTTCACGAAATCGATAATATAATCCTGTCGGAAGTTTTCCTTTACTGCGGCAATAGCCTTCAAGACAACAACGAGTGCCTCATGGGCTTCAATTTTTTTCTTCGGATGAAGACAGTTGTCACAATTTCCACAATTATCTTTAGGATACTCCTCACCGAAATAATGAAGAAGCATCTTGCGTCGACAAACTGAAGATTCGGCATAGGCTTGGGTTTCCTGCAGCAACTGTCTGCCAATATCTTGCTCTGCTACAGGTTTGCCTTCCATAAACTTCTCGAGTTTCTTCAAATCTTTAGGAGCATAAAAAGCGATACAGATACCCTCGCCTCCATCACGACCAGCTCTACCAGTTTCCTGATAATATCCTTCCAAACTCTTTGGTATATCGTAATGGATTACAAATCGTACATCAGGTTTATCAATACCCATACCGAACGCTATCGTTGCTACGATAACATCAATACGTTCCATCAAGAAGTCATCTTGAGTCTGTGAACGAGTTGCAGAATCAAGTCCTGCATGATAAGGAGCAGCTTTTATCTCGTTTACCTTTAACACCTCGGCGAGTTCTTCTACCTTCTTTCTTGACAAACAGTAGACAATACCGCTCTTTCCGGGATGTTGTTTTATGAACTTGACGATCTGCGTGTCTATATCCTTAGACTTGGCACGAACCTCATAATACAGATTCGGGCGATTGAAAGAACTCTTATATTCATTGGCATCATTGATACCCAATGTTTTCTTGATATCAGAACGCACCTTATCCGTCGCCGTAGCAGTAAGAGCCATGATAGGAGCTCTTCCTAAGATATCTATAGCCTTACGAATATTTCTATATTCCGGACGGAAATCATGACCCCATTCTGAGATACAATGAGCCTCATCGATAGCATAGAATGAGATTTTTACTTCTTCAAGGAAGGAGAACTTAACTTTCTTTACGACAACAGTAGCACCACTCTCTGTTTTTTCCTCTTCTTCCTTCAACAATGATTCCGGAGCGACATACAAAAGTTTAGTCTTCCCACTCAAGACATCTGTCTTCACACGTTCTATTTCAGATTTATTCAAGGAAGAGTTCAGATAATGAGCAACTCCTTCCTCTTCGCTTAATCCATTGATAACGTCTACCTGATTTTTCATGAGAGCAATCAGTGGCGAAATAACTATAGACATACCATCCATGAATAGCGAAGGTAACTGATAACACAAACTTTTTCCTCCACCAGTAGGCATCAATACAAAAGTATCGTTTCCATCCATGAGGTTACGGATAATAGCTTCCTGGTCGCCTTTGAATTTATCAAAGCCGAAATAATGTTTAAGTTGTTGGGTAAGATCAACGTTTTCTGTCATATAACAAATAGCTCCTTATTCCTTCATTTATTAGGTGTCGTTCTTTGAATAGGGTTGACAGGGATATCCCCTGTCAACTTATATTTTATGCAGATTCTAGCTTCTGCAAATGTGCTTTTTCAATCTGTGTCTTGGCATATTCTTGTGTCACCTCAAACTTCTTTGTTCTACTTGAAGGTTTTTCGAACATGGCATCCATCATTACGGCTTCAACAATAGAACGCAGACCGCGCGCGCCTAATTTGTATTCCATGGCCTTATCGACGATAAAGTCTAGACTCTCTTCTGTAAAGGTTAGTTCTATGCCGTCTATTTCAAACAATTTGATATATTGCTTTACTATAGAGTTCTTCGGTTCTACCAATATTCTTCTCAAAGCTGGTTTGTCCAATGGGTTGAGATATGTAAGAACCGGGAGACGACCGATCAACTCTGGGATAAGTCCGAAACTCTTCAAGTCCTGAGGTAGCACATATTGCATCATCTCATTCTTATTGAGTCTTCTCACATTCTGAACAGAGTTATATCCTACAACATGAGTATTCAGACGCTGAGCAATCTTGCTCTCTATTCCGTCGAAGGCTCCTCCGCAGATAAAAAGTATATTCTTGGTATCTACATGGATATATTCCTGATCCGGATGTTTTCGACCGCCCTGAGGTGGGACGTTTACAATAGTTCCTTCGAGCAACTTCAGCAAGCTCTGTTGAACACCTTCGCCGCTGACATCTCTCGTAATCGATGGGTTATCGCTCTTACGAGCTATCTTATCGATCTCGTCTACGAATACAATTCCTCTTTCTGCTGCAGCTACATCAAAGTTGGCGACTTGAAGCAATCGGCTCAAGATGCTTTCTACATCTTCTCCTACATATCCGGCTTCTGTGAATACCGTTGCGTCTACGATGGTAAAAGGCACTTCAAGCATTTTGGCAATAGTACGAGCCAATAGGGTTTTACCCGTACCTGTGCTTCCTACCATGATGATGTTACTCTTTTCTATCTCTACGCCATCATCCTCTACTGACTGTTGCAGACGCTTGTAATGGTTATATACGGAAACTGCCAATGTCTTCTTTGCATCATCCTGTCCGATAACATACTGATCAAGATATCTCTTTATCTCTTTTGGTTTAGGGACTTTCTTGATTTCATATTTTTTATTAGCATCTTCCTTTGCTTCGTAAGGGAGAGGATTCAGAACGCCTGCAGACAAAGCAATTTCATAGGCCTGCTGAGCACAATTTTCACAAATGTATCCATTTAGGCCTGTTATCAGAAGCTTTGTTTCTTTCTCACTTCTTCCACAGAAACTACATACTTTCTTTGGCATATTATTTCTTTCTTGTCAACACAGAATCAATCATACCATATTCACGAGCTTCTTCCGCTGTCATCCAATAGTTACGGTCGCTATCGTTCCATACTTTCTCAAATGGGGTATGAGAATGATTTGATATGATGGTATATAATTCTTTCTTGAATTTCTGAATCTCTTTTGCCTCAATCTCGATATCTGAAGCCTGTCCTTGAACTCCTCCCAAAGGCTGGTGGATCATGACACGGCTATGAGGAAGTGCTGAGCGCTTGCCTTCCTGACCTGCAACAAGCAAAACTGCGGCCATAGAAGCGGCCATACCGGTACAGATTGTTGACACATCGCTCGTAATGAACTGCATAGTGTCATAAATACCCAAACCTGCCGTTACACTACCGCCAGGACTATTGATATAAATAGAGATGTCCTTACCCGGATCTGTTGAGTCAAGATAGAGCAATTGTGCTTGCAATGTATTTGCTGTATAGTCATCAATCTCTGTACCTAAGAATATAATACGGTCCATCATCAATCTTGAGAAAACGTCCATCTGAGTAACATTCAACTGACGCTCTTCCAAGATATAAGGATTCAGATACTGTTGCTGAGCCTTCACAACATCGTCCAAGACCATGCCGTTCATTCCATAATGCTTAGTAGCAAATTTTCTAAAATCGCTGTTCATAATCTTTATATTATCCTTTCTTTTATAAACAAGAAAAAAAGGTTATCAACTTATTATTTCTCGTTCGTAGGAACAAAGATAATAAAAAAAGTTGATAACCTCTTATAAAAGAAGTTTTTTTTTCAAAAAACTATATTATTCCATCATTTTGTTAAACTCGTCGAGTGTTACCTCTTTCTCGTTCAACTTAACAACATTCTTAAGGATCTCTGTCAACTTACGATCGATAGTGCGATCTACAAGAGCGTCTGTAGAATTACCCTTCTTAAGGATCTCTTCTGCATAGTTCTCAATATACTCCTCTGGAATATTTGTCATACCATACTGAGCGAACTGAGCACGAGCTGCTTCCTTAGCAGTTTCCTTAATATCATTATCTTCGATCTTGATATCGTTAGCAGCAACCAACTGCTCCTTGATCAAGTGCCATGTCAACTCCTTGATGCTATTCTCATAGTTCTTCTCTACGAACTCTGCACCCTTATCCTTGTTGTTGTTAAGCATGATCTTCTTCAAGAGCTCATCAGGATATGCCAACTTGCCAACCTTCTTCTCGCAGTGTGCACGTACGTCCTGGATAAACTTGAAGTCTGCATCTGCAGCCAACTGCTCTTTCAAGCCTTCAGCGATCTTCTCACGGAACTCTTTTTCGCTCTTTACAGCATCCTTACCGAATGTCTGATCGAAAAGTTCCTGATCTACAGCGTGCTTATTGAAGCGCTGAATCTCTGTTACCTGGAAGCTGAAGTCTGCTGTCAAATCCTTAACTTTTTCACGCTCTACCTTCAAAAGTGAAGATACTTCTGTATCATTATCTGGATAAGCCTTCTTTGGATTGAATGTAATTACATCACCAAGTTTTGCGCCATCGAAAAGTTTCTTCTGATCATCAACCTTGATGTAGCTAGGCATAAGGATTGCGCCCTCTACGGTGATACCATCTTCCTTAGTATTACCCTTCTCATCAAGTTCACGAAGGTCACCCTTCAGCATATCATTCTCCTGATATTCCTCAGCTTTCTCATAGCTACCCATACGAGAGGTGAACATATCTACCTGCTTATCGATCAAAGCGTCATCTACCTTGATTGTGTAGTGATCTACCTTATCACGACCGGTCAAAGTTACCTTGAACTCTGGAGCTACTGCAATATCAAAAAGGAATGTATAAGGAGCATCCTTCTCTAGATCAATTGGAGTCTGCTTCTCTGAAGCTAATGGCTCACCTAACATCTGGATCTTGTTGTCCTGTACATATTTGTAAATTTGCTGACCAACGAATTTGTTGATAACATCCATCTTTACAGATGTACCAAACTGGCGCTTGATCATACCCATTGGCACCTGTCCTGGACGGAAACCTGGTACGTTAGCCTTTTTACGATAGTCTTTCAAAGTCTTCTCGACTTCGCTCTGGAAATCACTTTCTTCGACAACAATAGTCATCAGACCATTAATCTTGTCAGGATTCTCAAATGAAATTTTCATCTTTGATTTTTTGTTTTATTTTGTTATTATTGTTTTCAAACGAGTGGCAAAATTACTCATATTTAGTGAATATACCTAATATATAAGAGAAAAATTTGTTTTTTTAACCAAATATTCTGTTTTATCCCCTTGGTTTATAGTGCATTTTCCTCTGCTTTCTCGTCTTCTTCGTTTGGTTTAAACTTGCGATAGACGAAATTCTCACTCAGGTAATTCTTTCGTACCACAGGGTTCTGGGCAAGACTCTCCGGAGAACCTTGGAACAGTATTCGACCTTCAAACAACAGATAGGCTCTATCTGTAATAGAAAGGGTTTCTTGCACGTTATGGTCGGTAATCAAAATACCTATATTCCGATATTTCAAACGCCATACTATATGCTGAATATCCTCTACTGCAATAGGGTCGACACCGGCAAACGGTTCATCAAGCATAATGAATTTTGGATCTATGGCCAGGCAACGGGCTATCTCGCAACGACGACGCTCTCCTCCAGACAGTTGGTCTCCCTTGTTCTTCCTTACTTTGGTCAATCGAAATTCTTTGATCAAACTTTCCAACTTATCCAACTGATACTGGCGAGGTTTACCTGTCATCTCAAGAACCGACATGATATTGTCTTCCACACTCATCTTACGAAATACGCTTGCTTCCTGTGGAAGATATCCAATACCTGCACGAGCACGTTTATACACTGGGAAATCGGTAATTTCATGGTCGTCTATATACACATGTCCTTCGTTAGGCACAACAAGACCTGTCGTCATATAAAACGAAGTGGTTTTACCAGCACCATTCGGTCCTAGCAATCCAACGATTTCACCTTGCTTTACGTTTATTGTCACGCCATTGGCAACGGTACGTTTGCCATAACGTTTCACTAATCCTTCGGTTCTAAGAATTGATCTTTCCGGATCCAAATTCTCTAAGCTTTCTTTCGTCTCACTCATTCTCGGAATATTTGTGTGCAAAATTACTAAAAAACAAGCTAATATCGTTGATAAAATCAAAAACTCTTAAAAATATTGCAGTTTTTTAGTGGATTTTGGTTACTTTTGCAACGATATAACGGCAAAAATACATGTTGATTTATAAATGGCTTAATACTTTCGGCAGTTATCTGATATTGATGGGGCGCTCTTTATCCCGCCCGGATCGTATGCGTATGTTCCTTAAAAGATATGCAAAAGAGATGGAGCAATTGGGTATCGACTCTATTGGCATCGTCATGCTGATTTCTTTCTTTATCGGCGCTGTGATCTGTATTCAGATGAAAATAAACATCCAAAGTCCTTGGATGCCTCACTGGGTGGCAGGATATACGACCCGCGAGATCATGCTTTTGGAGTTTTCTTCTTCTATCATGTGTCTTATCCTCTCTGGTAAGGTTGGTTCCAACATTGCATCTGAACTGGGTACTATGCGTGTAACACAGCAAATTGATGCTCTCGACATCATGGGTGTAAACTCTGCGAGTTATCTGATTCTGCCTAAAATACTAGGATTGATCACCATCATGCCTTTCCTTGTGATTTTCTCTTCCACACTTGGTATTATCGGTGCTTATGCTACGGCATATATAGGACATATCATTTCTCCAGAAGACCTTACATCGGGTATACAGCATGCTTTTAATGTATGGTTTATCTGGATGAGTATTATCAAGAGTTTGTTCTTTGCGTTTATCATCGCCAGTGTATCTTCCTTTTTCGGATATACCGTGGAGGGTGGTTCTGTAGAGGTCGGAAAAGCCAGTACTGATGCTGTCGTATGTTCTAGTGTGCTTATCTTATTCTCGGATGTGTTCCTTACACAACTACTCTCATAAAGTAAAATTTCATTATGATAGAAGTTAAGAATCTTACAAAATCTTTTGAAGACAAAACTGTGCTTTTCAATATAAACACAGTATTTGAAACAGGGAAGACCAACTTGATTATCGGTCAAAGTGGTTCGGGAAAGACTGTTTTAATGAAAAACTTGATTGGACTATTCGAACCGACACAAGGTGAAATTCTTTACGACGGACGTGATTTCATTAGCATGAACAAAAAGGAAAAGGCTATGATGCGCCGTGAAATGGGAATGGTTTTTCAAGGTGCTGCACTTTTCGATTCGCTTACAGTCTTGGAGAATGTTATGTTTCCTCTCGATATGTTTTCTAATGAAAACTATCGGGATCGCGTAAAAAAGGCGCAAGACTGTTTGGCTCGTGTAAATCTACTGGAGGCACAGGATAAGTATCCAAGTGAAATATCGGGAGGTATGCAGAAGCGTGCTGCTATCGCTCGGGCTATAGTACAAAATCCAAAATATTTGTTTTGCGATGAACCAAATTCCGGTCTGGACCCTAAGACTTCTCTCGTCATCGATGAACTTCTTTCCGGAATCACACACGAATTCGGAATAACGACTATCATTAATACTCACGACATGAATTCTGTGATGGGTATCGGAGAAAATATCTGTTTTATCTACAAAGGACACAAGGAATGGCAGGGTAATAAGGATCAGGTCATCAATAGTAACAATAGCAAACTTAATGATTTGGTATTTGCTTCTGATCTGTTTAGGAAAGTAAAAGAAATAGAACTGGAACAAGACAAAAAATAGAGGCGATAAAAAAAAATATCGCCTCTATTTTCAATTTATTGCATTTTCCATTTTCCTTTCACTTCAATCATTGGCACAACGATTTCTTCGCTCGTTTTATCTCCATAGTCGAGAACGAGAAAAGCCATGGCTGTATGATGAGCGGTATCAGCCTTTGCATCTGCTATCTTTACGTTGCTAATACCTTGATGTTCTTCTTTTTGCTGGTATACAAACATCTTGGCATTTGTTTCTAATTGTTCGCGATAACCTGCAGGTATGCTATCTGGCTGATTCATCCCTTTCACAAACTCTGAATATTTGTTTTCAAGCAACAAATCATAATAGCCCTTGGCTGCAATAGCTGCCAACTCGCCTTGATCTGGAGCTTCCTTGCCACATCCAGAAATGATTAATATCGATAGAATAATGAAAGATACAACTTTTTTCATTTACTTCTGGCGTATAAAAATATTTATTGGACAACCATGCATAGACCAGTTCTCTCGTATCTTGTTCTCGAGGAATCTACGATAATTCTCCTTTACATACTGTGGAAGATTAGCATAGAATACAAAAGAAGGAATCTGTGTATTTGGTAACTGTGTACAATACTTGATCTTGATATACTTTCCTTTCACACTCTGTGGAGGATATGCTTCGATAATTGGGAGCATAACTTCGTTCAACTTCGAAGTTCCCACATGCGCCTTACGATTTAGATAGACTTGCTTAGCTGTCTCTAAAACCTTGAAGATACGCTGTTTCGTAAGTGCTGAAGCAAAAATTATCGGGAAGTCAACAAAAGGTGCCATACGCTTGCGAATAGCTGCTTCGAAAGTTGCTATCACCTTCTGGTCCTTATTCTCTACCAAGTCCCACTTGTTTACAACAACGACCAAACTCTTGTTATTCTTCTGAATCAACTGGAAGATATTCATATCCTGTGTCTCAATACCACGAGTGGCATCGATCATCAGAATACAAACATCACTATTCTCAATAGCTCTGATACTACGCATCACAGAATAGAACTCCAAATCCTCCGTAACCTTATTCTTACGACGAATTCCTGCAGTATCTACCAAATAGAAATCAAAACCAAACTTGTCATAACGTGTATAGATACTATCGCGAGTTGTACCAGCTATTTCGGTTACAATGTTTCTCTCTTCACCAATAAAGGCATTGATAATACTACTTTTTCCTGCATTTGGACGACCTACAACTGCAAAACGTGGAATGTCTTCTTCGATAGTCTCCTCAGGATTATCCTTCAACTTATCCAAAAGCATATCCAACAAGTCACCTGTACCACCACCTGTAGCTGCACTGATACATACAGGATCGCCCAGTCCTAACTTGTAGAATTCTGCTGCCTCATAATAACTTGCACTGTTATCAACTTTATTTGCTACAAGGATTACAGGAAGTTTCGTTCTGCGCAGAATCATTGCAACATCTTCATCCCAGTCGGTTACACCTGTTTCATTGTCAACGAGGAATAACACCAAATCTGCTTCTTTCTGTTGCAATCATTACTTGCTCACGAATGGCATCCTCAAAGATATCATCTGACTTTACAACCCAACCGCCGGTATCAACAACAGAGAATTCACGACCATTCCATTGACACTTTCCATACTGACGATCACGAGTCGTACCCGCAGTATCACTAACGATAGCACGACGAGACTGGGTCAAACGATTAAAAAGCGTTGACTTACCCACATTTGGGCGACCAACAATAGCTACTAAATTTGCCATTTCTGTTTAATTTCTGAAGTTATACATTCTTCGGCCCTCCTTATCGGGAGAGTATGCTCTCAATACATTCAGAGCAAAACTCGAGTTTTCCTTTTCAAAGAAAACTCCTAGCCTAATTTATTCTGGATTATATCCGAAATGATTGAGTTCTCTTTCGGAATTACGCCAATCTTTGTCCACTTTTACAAAAGTTTCCAAATAGATCTTCTTATCAAAGAACTTCTCGAGGCTCTTTCGTGCCTCTGAAGAAACTTTCTTCAACGCCATACCTTGATGGCCTATAATAATACCTTTCTGACTGTCACGCTCTACGTAGATAACAACATTGATGTGGATATGTTTGTCATCCTCCTTGAAACGCTCTACAGCAACTTCAACAGAATAAGGTATTTCCTTGTCATAATAACGGAGAATCTTCTCACGAACAATCTCACTGACAAAGAACTTTGCAGGTTTATCTGTAAGCTGTTCCTTATCAAAATAAGCTGGTGACTCCGGAAGAAGTTCCTTAATGCGCTTCATAAGGATATCTGTACCAAACTTATTTTTAGCAGAGATTGGAAGAATCTCCGCATTTGGAAGCAGTCCATGCCATTTCTCTACAATAGTACCCAACGTTTCCTGATTACTTTCATCTATTTTATTAATCAAGAGGAGAACAGGGATACTCATCTTTTTCACCTTATCTAGGAAGTCCATATTCTTTTCTGGATTTTCCACGACATCAGTGACATAAAGCAAGATATCAGCATCTGCCAAAGCTGATTCAGAGAATGCAAGCATCATCTCTTGCATCTTATAATTCGGTTTCAACACACCCGGAGTATCCGAAAAGACAATCTGACAATCTTCATCATTGACAATACCCATGATACGATGTCTAGTTGTCTGAGCCTTGAAAGTCGCAATACTGATTCGCTCTCCGACTAATTGATTCATCAGAGTCGACTTACCCACATTGGGGTTGCCTACAATATTTACAAAACCTGCTTTATGCATAAAAGAATCGATTGATATTCAAAATAAAAAAAACGCATCATCTTATCAAAAAGAAGGATGCGTCTTTCTGTTTTTATTGATATAATTCTATTTCACCAACGCGGCCTTGGCACCATCGTAAGCCCATCTTAAATAAGAGGCACCATTTACGAAACCAGCACCAAATGCAGTCAGAATGATATTGTCACCCTTCTTAAGTTCCTTTTCATAATCCCAAAGAACTAGAGGCATACAAGCAGCACTAGTATTTCCGTAGCGTTGAATATTAACCAACAACTTCTCCATCGGCGCGCCAATTCTCTTAGCTACAGCCTCGATGATTCGTAAGTTTGCCTGATGAGTAACGATATGGTCAACATCATCAATGGTCAAATTGTTACGTTTCAAGATCTCTTCACAATCATCACCCATAGCTGTTACAGCATAACGGAACACGAAACGTCCTTCCTGATATGTGTAATGCATACGATGATCGACAGAGAAATGAGAAGACGGGAATACAGAACCACCAGCTTTAATATGAAGGAAAGGAAGACCCTTACCATCTGTACGATGAAAAGAATCAATCAAACCAATATTTTCTTCTTCTGTTCCTTCTACCAAGACAGCACCTGCGCCATCACCAAACAATGGGCATGTAGAACGATCCTGATAGTCAGTAATCGACGACATTTTATCAGCGCCAATGACAATAATATGCTTATGGCGTCCACTCTGAATCATATTACAAGCGACATCGAGTGCATACATAAAACCGCAACAAGCAGCAGAGAAATCAAAAGCAAAAGCATTTTTCAATCCAAGCTTACCCAATACGATAGATGCAGTAGATGGATGAACATAATCAGGTGTGGTTGTCGCAACCATTAGGGCATCAATGCTATCGGGATCAATACCAGTCTTCTTTAATAAGAGTTTGGCTGCCTTACGTGCCATATAAGAAGTGCCCAACCCTTCCTCAGTAAGAATTCGGCGCTCCTTAATTCCGGTACGAGTAACTATCCACTCATCATTGGTATCGACCATACGAGACAATTCCTCATTATTGAGGACATAGTCAGGTACATATCCAGCGACACCAGTGATGATAGCGTTAATTTTTCCCATTATTCAGCTGCTTCCTTTACAATAGCAACCTTACCGCGGTAGTAACCACAAGTTGGACATACTGTGTGATAAACATAGTAAGCACCACAATTAGGGCAAACTGCCAATGTTGGAGCTACAGCTTTATCATGAGTTCTTCTCTTAAGTGTACGAGTCTTAGACTGTCTTCTTTTAGGATGTGCCATAATTTTTAATTTTTAATTTTAATCTTTTAATTTCAATTTTTTCAAAGCATCCCAGCGAGGATCTATAGCTTCTGTGTTATCTTCCTTACCGCTTCGGGCGGCCGAATGTTCTTCTAATAATTCGATCATAGCCGTGTTGCATTTACCAGGAGCATGCACATGCTTGATAGGAATATTAACCACTATAAATTCATAGATGAACCAAGCAACATCGAGTATTCCTTCGTCCTCGGCCACAATTACCAGGTCATCATCTTCTGAGCTTTCTTCTCCAAATTTAGCGACTAATCTATCATCCGAACAAATTGGTTGTTCCATATCATCCAGACATAAATCGCATTGTACTGTAACAACCCCCTCTGTATGGAAATTCAATTCATAGAAGTCTTCCATCTTACTGATTGTCAGAGAAGACACAAGATTCCCTTTCTGAATCTCTGGGGCATCGATAGCCTTAAAGTATTCATCGTCTAGCTTAAACCTAAAAGAACTAACTCCCTGAGGCAAAGCCTTTAAATCGATTTTGAATGGCTCTAAACTATTCATATACAGTTTCGGGGTGCAAAGTTACGAATATTTTTTGATAAAAGATAATTTTAAAGCAAAAAAACTCACTTTTAGTATTTTTTTAGCTCGATTCTAAATGTTGTTCCTAACCCTATTTCTGATGATTTTACAAATATTTTCCCATGATGATACTCTTCAACAATTCTTTTAGCTAAACTTAATCCCAAGCCCCATCCTCTACTTTTTGTCGTAAATCCAGGAGCGAATACATGCTTGAAATCCTTAGCGGGAATACCTTTGCCCGAATCTGTAACATCAACTATCACAGTTTGTTCCTGATCCTGTAATGATATTGTAATACAACCATTTGCGCCACCGATAGCGTCTATAGCATTTTTTAGCAAATTCTCGAGCACCCACCCGAATAAATTAGCATTCATATTGAGGAAAACCTCTGTATCCGGAAAGTCTTTTTTTATAACAATATTGCGAGATGTTCTACGATTCATATAATCCACTACATCGGCGATCAAAGTATTGAGATTTGTCTTCTGAGACTCTGGTAAAGAACCAATTTTAGAGAAACGATCAGCTATCAAACGCAATCGATTTACATCATAACCCATCTCTAAAATCATATCATCTTGAGGATATTTATCTTTAAGTATCTCTATCCAAGCCATCATACTAGAGATAGGTGTTCCTAGTTGATGAGCTGTTTCCTTAGACAATCCAACCCAGAGACTATTTTGCTCCGACTTTTTCGATGTTTTCAAGAAGAATATTGCAAAAACAACAAAGAGAAAGACAACAGCCAACTGAATATAAGGATAAACCTCTAGGCGCTTGATCAACACGGAATCATCATAGCACACCTGTACAAAATCACGCGTAGAATCATTAAGAACAATATGAATACACCTATCATTCGATTTCCAAAGAGTCCCTAAAGAAGAAGCATAATTCAAGCTATCCTTACGATTATCACCCAAGAGGTTGACATTTCTAAAGATCTGAGCACGATTATTAGCATCCAAAACGATTACAGGAATCGTATGATTCTCATTAATGACAGTAAGAACAAGATTAAGATCCGTATGTTCATCAGCAGAATTTAACGAACGCATAGCCTGCGCCCACATCTGAACACGACCCTTCTCCTCTATAGCCAAATCGCGAACCAAGAAATGAGAGACAATCAAAGATACTATGACAATAGCTATCGCAGATGCCACTAGTAAAATCTTAATTCTATGACTTTTATCAATCCCCTGCATCATATAGAAAAACGAAAAAGCCTGAGAGATATTGCAATAACGCTCCAAAAACAACGGAACAATAAATCACGAACGACTTGACCGACAATTCAATCACTATAATAAACCCATAAAAAGTGTCCCATAATTCTCGAATTTGGAAGCGTCCGACCCGTTGCACGGAAATTCTCAAAATATGAGCGATATATATCAGCCTGTCAGTTGTACATTCTGGCAGGCTTTTTACGTAATATATGCAAGACAACGAAACAACAAATCACTTTACGGCTTAACCAGCACATCAATGTACGGCAACGAAAAAAGCCCCGACTACAAAAGTAATCGAGGCTTGATTTAAAA
>CACYKX010000077.1 GCA_902775075.1 uncultured Prevotellaceae bacterium
CGGCAATAAAGAATATCAGGCCAAGCACGGCACACCCATCATGCCAAATGCGCCAAGGTTTGACGTAACGAATTAAACGACTAAAAATAGCCCAATTGTATATAGCATAGCAAAACGACGTAACAAGTCCAAAAATTGCCGCAACAAAGCATTTGTTTCCCTGATACATGCCAAATCCGAATGGCTGCAACAAATAAAGTATCACCCAAATAGCAATACCATAGATGATGCTGTCTCTTAGCCAGTGCTCGCTCTGCTTAAAAGGATATGTTCGCGTAAGGAATGACATAACTCCATATTATTTGCGGGTGCAAAGGTACGAAAAGTTTTCGAGATAAAGTAGAAATTGTTATGAAAAGCCCTCGGCACAGGCAGAAAAGTGGATGCCGAGGGTGAAAGTCTGAACAAATGTTCAGAGTTTTGGGCGATTTTCGGCGTTTCTATCTCCATTTTGTCATCGTATTCGGGGACGATGGGCTGCGACTGAGGCCGTAGAAGTGGGGATTCCCGAAATCCGGCCTCGCTTTGTGGCAAAGTGACCTCGGATTCCTGAAATCCGAGGTCACTGAGCGGGTTTCCTGCTCCGATTTCTCAAATCCGGGGGTGCTTGGGTCGTACAGCTCAAAATCTTCCGGAAATCTGACAGATAATCGTCAACCTCGTCATGCCTCCGGCTCCACGGGCGTCACGTCGGGTTCGGGCTGCGGCTCCGGCTCGGGCGTCGGGTCGTCCTCGCCCTTGCCCTTCGGCAGGTAGTACTCGCGGGCGTAGCGCTCGAAGCCCTTCAGCTGGGTGTAGAGGGCGGTGAGGGCATCGCTCGGCATGAGGTCCATCATGGCGATGATGGTGCGGTAGAGGTCGGCGATGGCCACGTCGGTCTGGCGTTGATTACCGTTGAAGATGACGAGCCTGACGCACTTGACGATGAACCAGATTCTCTTGATGATGACAAATTGGATGCACCAGAGAGAAAAGAATCTAAAGAAAATGATGGTATTGAAGATTCTTTTGATGAAGAAGCAATACGTGCCGAAGCTGAAAAGCCTTGGAATAAAGATGATTTGGATAGACTTTCTTTCTATTTTGAAAGACAGATGGATATCCAAAAAATTGCTGAAAGATTTGGCAAATCAATCTATTCTGTTCAATATCAATTGTCAAAGTTAGGTCTTATGTCAATGCCTCTTAATATTGAAGTGAAGAATAGTGATATGGGAGATGTTTTGTAAGTTTTAAATATAAAGGTGGTTGGTGATTCCGACCACCTTTCATTTTTATAATACTCTTGTGGAGTAATCTGTCTATCTGTGGTTTCCATCAATTGTTCAAGACAGGAGATACTGAAATAATGCTTTACTTTAAATACCCAATGATTGTCACATGCTCATCCCTCGATATTTGTCCGGGATTAGTACCAGGTTCTCCCTCAGGAACTTTCAGTCCTCTTTGTCCATAGAACATTTTCCAGAAGTCTGTTATTTCACCTTTCCTATTATGAAACGACATCGGGATAGTATTGAAAATATGCTTTCCCTTGGCATCTACATAACATTTCTGTACCAGTTCACTACAATACATGGCCTTATCATCAGGCATAAATAGGGAGTCGTAGGGGAGATGCTCATATCTACGATAATTTCGGAGGGTCTTCTTCCATGAGTATGGGATGTTTACTCTTCCTACTAAAAACTCTGATCGACAACTGTCGCGAGAACCATGATGCATAAATTCATGGATGTCTGTCAATCCAACACCTTTATGTGTAGTGGCTTCAGCTATCATTCCCTTATCGTTGATAACAAATGCCACATGATCTATCTGTTTGCCATGATAACCATTCGTCACATCTGTAATTGCATTCCCCTTGTTATTGATAACAAAGAGTAAGTCTCCCGGCTTGAGCTGTGATACCGTAAGTATACTATCTTTTGTCGGAGAATTCTGCTGCGCATATACAGGCATAAGCCCCGTCGCAGCCATCATAATACATACAAAAGTTAAGACCTTCTTCATAATACTAACTATTTCGAATGCAAAGATAATGATAATTTCACGAACAAAGCAACTTCCATCTCATAGTTTTTTATTATCTTTGCCGCTATTATACAAAGACTAATATTGGTAATGGAATATATTTGGGACATTCTGCTACTCTCTGTAGCATTAGCGATGGATTGCTTTACCGTAAGTATTGTAAGTGGCGTGATATTAAAGCGTTATCAATGGGGTACGATCCTTTCTATGAGCTTTTTCTTTGGACTTTTCCAGGCGCTAATGCCTTTCATGGGATGGCTGGGAACAAACCAGTTTGCCCACTATATTGAAGATTATGACCATTGGATAGCTTTTGGCCTACTTTGTTTTCTAGGTATCAACATGATCAAGGAATCTTTTGCTGATGAAGAAGAAAAGAAGTTTAATCCTACATCTTTGAAGACGCAAATGGTTTTAGCTGTAGCTACAAGTATCGATGCACTCGCCATAGGTATCTCTTTTGCTTGTACAGGTTATCGACATCTTTGTCAACTTACTTTTCCGTTGATATCCATAGGACTGGTTTCCTTTATTTTTGGTATTCTAGGACAGCATCTAGGTGTTGTCTTCGGAGAAACGATTTGTCGACGCATAAGACCAGAGCTGTTAGGTGGTGCCATTCTCCTGTTTATCGGCATCAAGATACTCCTTACACATCTATATGGGGCAGAATAAATTGTCGGACAATCAACAGAGAATCTATGAAGCCATTGATTTAAAATCATTTTATGCTTCCGTAGAATGTGTGGCTCGAGGGAAAGATCCTCTAACCACAAATCTTGTTGTTGCCGACGCAAGTCGAACCGAGAAGACCATTTGTTTGGCTGTGTCTCCATCCCTTAAAGCCTATCATATCGCAGGAAGAGCTCGTCTTTTCGAAGTCGTACAGAGAATCAAGGAAATCAATTATGAGCGGTTGCGACACATTCCGGACCATAGATTCAAGGGAAAGTCAGCCTCGGCAATAGAGTTGCAAGAGCATCCGGATTGGGAGGTTGACTATATTGTTGCCACTCCTCGTATGGCAGAATATATTCGGGTGAGTGCAGAAATCTATGGTATCTATCTCAAATATATTGCTCCCGAGGACATCCATGTCTATTCCATCGATGAAGTCTTTATGGACGTTACCGACTATCTTGTATCCTACAGGAAGACACCACACGAACTTGCTATAGAAATCATTCATGACATCCTTAGTCAGACAGGTATCACCGCTACTGCAGGTATTGGTACCAACCTATATCTTGCAAAGGTCGCCATGGATATCGTTGCCAAACATACCGAGGCTGACAAAGATGGTGTACGCATAGCGGAGCTCGATGAGATGAGCTATCGCCAACTTCTTTGGAATCATCAGCCTCTTACGGATTTTTGGAGGGTAGGGCGCGGCATCGCCCGAAAGTTGGCCATGTATGGTATTAAAACCATGGGACAAATAGCAAGAATGTCTATTAACAACGAGGAACTTTTCTATCGCTTGTTTGGCGTAAATGCTGAATTGCTCATCGATCATGCTTGGGGATGGGAACCTTGTACGATGCCATATATCAAAGCTTATAAAGCCGAAGTAAATTCGATGGGGAGTGGACAGGTGTTGCCTCATGCATACGATTTCAAAAAGGCGAGGGTAGTGATGCTCGAAATGGCCGATACTTTAGCCATGGATCTCGTAGACAAACAACTCGTGACGGATCAACTGTCTATTATGATCAATTATGATGGAGAGTCGCTTCGAAGGTCTGAATATCAGGAATATACCGGTCCTGTGGGCTATGATTACTATGGTAGGGTAGTACCCCGTCATGCACAAGGCACAATCAAACTGGGGCGGTTAACTTCTTCTTCCCGACTTATCCGTAAAGCTGTTGATGAACTCTTCTGCAAAATCGTCGACCATAGTTTGCTCATTCGCCGAATTAACATTACAGCTATTCGTGTAATCAACGAGGAAGAAGCGTTGAGGGAGAGACAAGTTCCCGTACAGCTCGACCTCTTTACAGACTATGAAGCAGAACGCAAGGCTATCGAACAAGAAGAAACCCAATTGGAAAATGAACGAAATCTACAAAAGACCGTACTTGCCATCAAGAAGAAATTTGGTAAGAATGCGATCCTCAAAGGCTTGGATTTTGCCGAAGGGGCAACAGCACGTGAACGTAATAATCAAATAGGAGGGCATAAAGCATGAACGATAATTACGAAGATATCATCCATCTACCACATCATATATCTAAACATCATCCTCAGATGTCTATGGATAATCGTGCAGCCCAGTTTTCTCCTTTCTCGGCACTCACAGGTTATGAGGAGGCTTTGGAACAAAAACGGAAGGATCATGAGGATGAACTAGGTTCTCGATAATATGGAGAAAAATAACGGGAGAAAGATTCCTCCCGCTAAATAATTTAGTTCATAATACAATAACCTTTTTCTACATAAGAATCTTCACCTTTTTTATTCTTCTGATATCTATAAGTAGATTTTCCTAAATCAACAGAAATTTCTTGCAAATATAGTTGGTCTACCATTCTTAGTATGATCATAACATTATACATCATTATTGATTCATAGTCAAAATCATTCACGAAAAGAATGTTATCTTTTTTATCAAATTTATCTGCATTAAAAAAATCTATATTATGATATCATACAACGAAAAATTAAATGTTGTAAAATGCTAAAAATCAGTACATTATAATATTTTTACAGGAATTAAGTTTTGATATTGAATTTCTAAGATATCAAATTATAAATTAAAAATATTAAGTATAAATCCAAAAATCATAAAAAATAACATCTTGATAAAACATGAACGGCAATTACGAAGATATGATATCATATAGTTTTAGATAATGATAAAAAGCAAATAGGGGAATCTTGTGTCGGATTATTAAGATGATGTTTTCATATTTCTTTATAGCTATTTATCATAATGCTGATTATATTTTAAAAGGAAAAGGAGAAAAAAATAGAGTAATGTCATTACGATTTCTATGAGTTTACGTTTTTACCTTTTACCTTTTTACGTTTTGGGGAATCTGTATATGATTTTTCAGACATCCTTATCCAACGATCGTATATTTTGCAAATTTCAAAAGCAACTGTTTTTTGCCCGAATTTTTAAATTCTACGGTCGCCTTTATGTTTTCTCCCGTTCCGACCAATTCTACAACCTTTCCAATTCCAAAACGTTGATGCTCGATGACGTTGCCTACATGCAAATCTATAGAATCACTCGCAGATGATACCGAAGTACTTGTTGGACGATCTACAGTCTTAACCTTCTTGAAATTCCCGCCAATCTGAGGAAATCTCCCCGGTTGACGAATATTTCGCATATATTCTGGCAATTCTTTGTTTTCTCTGAAGGATGACTGGTAATGCCTTGGCGAATTATTCTCGTAATGATACCCATGAGATGCACTCGAGGCATCTTCACCCTCGATATTCAAAAGACTATCATCAATATCCTTGATAAATCGACTTGGCGTGTCAAACTCAACCTTACCATATCTCCAACGATTTTTGGCACATGTGAGGATACAATGTTTCTCGGCACGCGTGATGGCGACATATAATAAACGACGCTCCTCCTCAAGTCCTCGGATCGTATCCGACGACATCGGACTTGGGAATATGTTTTCCTCCAAACCGACGACGAAAACTGTTGGAAACTCCAATCCCTTGGCAGCATGAACCGTCATCAAGACCACCTTGCTCGATGTGTCATCATCACTATCTTGGTCGGTAAGTAATGATACCTCCTGAAGGAAATCAGGAAGATAAATTTGATGACCTCTGTCTTCTTCTTTTCTCTCTTCTACAAAATCCTGCAGACTACCCATAAACTCCTCCAAATTCTCCTGGCGCGAGATAGCTTCAGGACTATTTTCCGAATAGATATCTGTCGAGATACCACTTTCTTTGATGAGAGCCTGTCCCAGTTGATAAACATCCGTAACGGGCATTTCTTCGATAAATTTCTGGATAAGGACGCGGAATTTATCAAGTTTCGTAAGCGTACCCTTGTTCACATTCAAGCCATAATGAACAGGTTCACGAAGAACCTCCCAGAAACTTACAGAATGCTCCCGAGCAGCCATAGCAATCTTTCCTAATGTCGTCTGCCCTATTCCACGTGCCGGATAATTGATGATGCGTTTGAAGGCCTCTTCGTCGTCAGGATTAGACACCAATCGGAAATATGCGATGATATCCTTGATTTCCTTGCGTTGATAGAAACTCAATCCACCATAAATGCGGTAAGGAATATTCTGCTTACGCATCTCCTCCTCAAAACTTCTACTCTGTGAGTTAGTACGATACAGAATAGCGAAATCGCTCCATTCTGCGGAATCCTTACGCTTGATTTTCTTGATTTCTCGGCACACGATAAGAGCCTCCTCCTTATCGCTATAAGCCGACTTCAGGACCAGTTTCTCCCCTTCAGCATTCTCACTAAATACCTCCTTAGGAATCTGTCGAGAATTCTTCTTGATCAAACTATTTGCCGCCTGTACAATTCTCTGTGTACTACGATAATTCTGTTCCAGTTTGAATAGTTTGGTATCCTGGAATTTAGACTGGAAATCAAGTATGTTATCGATATTAGCTCCGCGGAAACTGTAAATACTCTGTGAGTCATCCCCCACAGCACATATCCGTTGCCCCTCCTTAGTAAGTTGCAACACAATAAGTTGCTGAGCATAGTTCGTGTCCTGATACTCATCTACCAACACATACTCGAAATGCGAAGCCCATTTTTTTCTTACGTCATCATGCTCACTAAATAATATATAGGTGTAAACGAGCAAATCATCAAAGTCCATAGCGTTGGCTCTTCGACATCGATTCACATAAGCAGCATAGATTTTTCCCAGTTCCGGCATCCTTGCCCGCTTATCACGTTCTCCGACCTCCCCATCAGCCAAATACTCTTCAGGCGATATCAGATGGTTTTTGGCCATAGAAATCTTACTATGAACGTTAGCAGCCTTGTAGACCTTCTCATCCAACGCCATCTCCTTAATGATGGTTTTCAAAAGAGAGCGACTATCAGATTCGTCATATATTGTAAAGTTATTATCATATCCAATATATCCAGCCTCTATGCGAAGAATACGAGAGAAAACAGAATGAAACGTACCCATATTGAGATAACGTGCCTCCTCATGGCTCACCAATTGTCCGACACGCTCCTTCATCTCGCGTGCAGCTTTGTTGGTAAAAGTCAAGGCCAAGATAGACCAAGGTTTCAAGCCCATCTGCATCAGATAAGCAATCTTATAAGTAAGAACACGAGTCTTACCCGATCCTGCGCCGGCAATCACCAACGAAGGACCATCGATATATTCCACAGCCGCTTTCTGCGATTCGTTCAATTGCTGAAGTAACTCTTCTCTCGTCATTATCTAATATACTATCAATTAATTATTTATAAGCGCCACCTACTACCGTATTTTTGTTTACATCCTCACCCTCTCTCGGAAAGCTAGGGATGAATTTCATCTCATGTTCAATCTGTCGTTGACGCTTACGCATATAACTACTAGGATGAGCGCTATCAAACTTGCGTGGATTAGGCAAGGTAGCCGCTATCAAAGCACACTCATCCCGAAACAGTTTGTCGGCTTTCTTATTGAAATGATATTCCGCTACGGCATCGGCACCATAGATACCATCTCCCATCTCTATAGAGTTGAGATACACCTCCATAATACGTTGCTTACTCCACATCATTTCTATCAAGAATGTGAAATAAACCTCAAAGCCTTTTCTTGTCCAAGAACGTCCAGGCCATAGAAAAACATTTTTGGCCGTCTGTTGACTAATCGTGCTTGCTCCATGTACCTTACCCCCCTTGCGATTATTCTTAGCGGCAGCCTGGATGGCACCAAAGTCGAAACCATGATGCAACAAGAAACGTTGGTCCTCGCTGGCCATGACGGCTACCGGCAAATGATCGCTAATCTCATCGAGCGATACCCAATGGTGATGCCATTTAATGCTCTCACCCTCAGCAACCTGCTGAAAGCATCGAATGACCATCAGAGGCGTTACATATACAGGTAAGAACCGATACACCACAACAGAAAGAATGGTGGAACTGAAAAACAGTACCACCACCCATTTTATAATTGATTTAAATTTTCCAAACATTACTCTAGAGTTCCGTTTTTAGCAGCATTCACCATAGCCTGACTTGCATACAGATAAACCTCTACACGACGGTTTTGTGGAGCAACATTAGCATTAACGATAGGGTTCTGACTACCATAACCAGCTACGTTCTTGAACTGACTAGAGTGTACGCCTAAGCTCTTCAGATAGCTAGCTACGGCGTTAGCACGCTTATCGCTCAAAGGAATGTTCACGTTGTCGCCACCTGTAGCATCAGTATAACCTTGTACATCCACGCTCAACTTATTATCCTTCTTTAAAACCTGAGCAAACTTCTGCAAATCAGTCTTTGCAGCAGGACGAAGAGTAGCCTTGTTCAGAGCAAATTGCAAACCACTATCAAAGGTTACCTTAACGGCTTTCAAACCATTAGCATCCGTAATTTCCTCTACCTGCGCGTTATCCACATTCTTAGCAACCTCAGCCTTCACCTTATCCATGTGATGGCCGATACGGTTACCAACGACAGCACCTACAGCACCACCAATAAGAGCGCCTACGGCAGCACCTCTACCATGATGACTATTGTTACCAAGACCGCCGATAAGTCCGCCAAGAGCTGCACCTGCTCCAGCACCCGTCAAAGTACCTGTACCCTGACTAGTTCCACAACCTACAACCATCATAAGCGAAAGTGCCGCAACAGTTAATTTTGTACCTTTCATAATCTCTAATTTTTAATATCGTTAAAGTTTTATACTTGCAAAGATAGTTCTTTTTTTGCCAATAAAGCACGTTTATGAACTATTTTTTGTATTTTTGCAGCTAAATTACAGTATTATAGGGGGGTAATAGAAGAGATATCCCTATTTATCGGGGGTAAATCCCTATTTTAAGGAAATAAAGTAATAAAACAAATAAAATGGCAAAAGAATTAAAGCAATTAACCAAGCGTGCCGACAATTATAGTCAATGGTATAACGACTTGGTTGTAAAGGCCGACTTGGCCGAGCAGGCTCCAGTTCGCGGCTGTATGATCATCAAGCCTTACGGTTTCGCGATTTGGGAGAAGATGAAAGAGCAACTTGACAAGATGTTCAAGCAGACGGGTGTTCAGAATGCTTATTTCCCTTTGCTCATCCCGAAGAGCTTCCTTTCTCGTGAGGCAGAACACGTAAAGGGTTTTGCTAAGGAATGTGCCGTAGTAACTCATTATCGCCTCAAAGCTAGCGAAGATGGCAATAGCGTAGTTGTAGACCCGGAAGCTCAGCTCGACGAAGAGCTTATCATCCGTCCAACTTCAGAGACCATCATTTGGAATACATACAAAGGTTGGATACATTCATGGCGCGATCTACCAATCATGTGCAACCAATGGTGTAACGTGATGCGTTGGGAGATGCGTACCCGTCCTTTCCTTCGTACTTCTGAGTTCTTGTGGCAGGAGGGCCATACCGCACATGCCACACGCGAGGAGGCAGAAGAGGAAGCTCAGAAGATGCTTCACGTATATGCCGACTTTGCCGAGAAGTATATGGCTGTACCTGTAGTACAAGGTGTGAAGAGTGAGACCGAGCGTTTCGCCGGAGCTTTGGATACCTATACTATCGAGGCGATGATGCAGGATGGCAAGGCCCTACAGAGTGGTACAAGCCACTTCCTCGGTCAGAACTTCGCAAAGAGTTTCGACGTTACCTATCTTAATAAGGATAACAAGCCTGAATATGTATGGGCTACCTCATGGGGAGTTTCTACCCGACTGATGGGTGCGCTCATCATGGTACATAGCGACGACAACGGATTGGTACTTCCTCCAAAGCTCGCTCCTATCCAGGTAGTTATCGTTCCTATCTGGAAGAATGACGAACAGTTAGCAGCCATTACCGAGAAGTTCAGGCCTGTTATCGAACAATTACAGCAGTTGGGAATCTCTGTGAAGTTTGATGATGCCGACAACAAACGTCCTGGCTTCAAGTTTGCCGACTATGAGTTGAAGGGTGTTCCTGTACGTCTCGTTATGGGTGGTCGCGACCTCGAGAACAATACCATCGAGATTATGCGTCGTGATACTTTAGAGAAAGAAAGCGTAAGTTTCGACGGTATCGTAGAGCGCGTAAAGAATCTGCTCGACGACATCCAGAACAACATCTTCGAGAAGGCTCGTAAATATCGTGACGAGCGCATCTATGAATGCAACGACTACGAAGAGTTCAAGGAGCGCGTTAAGAATGGTGGTTTCTTCCTTTGTCCATGGGATGGTACAGCAGAGACCGAAGCCAAAATCAAGGAAGACACCCAGGCTACAATTCGTTGCGTACCTTTCGGCGTAGACCAGAGCAATCCTGGTGTCGACATGGTAAGTGGCAAACCAGCCGTCAACAAGGTTATTATTGCCCGCAGCTACTAATCGTAGTTGTTGGCAGCCTTATACGAAAAAAGCATCGGGGATTACCTCGATGCTTTTCTGTTTTTATATATCCTTCAAAAGAAGTTTCGCTACAAACGAAGTGAACATTCTAATCATTCTCCTCGAGACTCATCTTTTCCAATTGCTCCTTCACACTCTGACGTTTCTTCACCTTGAATCTGTCGAACCCTTGTCCATACACACCAATTACGGCACTCTGAGCCACGAAAGCATCCGGATCGATTTCATCTATCAAGTCGAAGATTATCGAAGACTCACTCTTCTTGGCAATACAAAATACCACCTTGATCTCCTGTCCCGAATAGCAACCATTACCATCCAAAGTACTACAACCCCTCTGCGCAATCTCGTTGATAGCCTGACCGATTTCCTTATACTTCTTGGAGACGATAAAGAATTGCACACTCTGTCGGAGCGAGTTCACGATATGGTCTACACAGAAGCTCAACACAAAGAGCAACACATATCCGTAGAGTACCTGTTCCCAGTCTCTCAATACGAGATAACTCGACGTGATGACAGCTACATCACAAAACAAGATCACGTTGCCTAGCGATATATCACGATATTTATGGATCATAGCCGCGATGACATCAGAGCCACCCGTACTACCTCCGGCCGACAAACCCAATCCAACGCTTGTGCCCATGAAGACGCCACCCACCATGGTAGCCATAAACTTCTGGTCGGCCAAGATATTGAAGTTGCCTGCATACTTCTGGATGAAAGCAGAAGCCAATGTGAACACCACGACACCATAGATCGTCTTGATGCAGAAACGCCATCCCAAAACCTTCAAGGCCGCAATCAGCAAAATCGCATTTATCACAAAGAAAGAATACTGTGGCGCAACATTCCATCCCCAGTAGATGATAGAAGCCACACCCGTAATACCGCCCATAGGAATATGGTTGGGTAACAGAAACAGATGCCATCCGACCACGCCAATCAGCATAGCCAACGTGATAATCGTATAATCATGTATCGCATGATACAAAACCTTTCCTTCTCGTCTTCGTTCCATAATATTTTAATGTTTGGGTATTATCCTAAAAGTATTACAAAGTATTGGCGATACGCCTCACCTTCGAAGTATACAACTTATCCTCGGCATAGCCTATACGGTCTAAGAACCGATAATAATCGCCACCTAAATATTTATATTGCACATCGTCGCGATATGCCTTCACGCTCTGAATCCAATTATCAAACTCATAATAGCTACCGTCAGAAGGATGTCTCAATCCAAAAAGATTATGCAAGTTGAGGCACACATCACTCCGAAAATAGCCCGTCTCGAGGAGAGCCTGAGCCATCACGATTTTTTTGAATTTCACCTGATATTTATCAAGCATCTTATAAAGGTTTTCTACCGTCAGCTCCAAGAATTCATCCGGATCGACCTCAGGTTCCGGATATTCACTCTCGACATTCTTGAACATCACATACCTTTGGTTACCAATAGAGGCAAGATGCATAGCCGGACGATCGCAGCTGGCGACCTTAGGCATAGAGTCCGGTTCAAAGGAAGAAACCGACACATCTTTAGTCGACGCCTTTTTATCATTTTTGGCCCAAGAAGGGATAGCGAGCAGAATCAATAATAAACCAATATATCTTTTCAAAATATATAATATTTGCTTTTTTCTATTAAAAATGCTTTCAAGGTGCAAAAATAACACGTTTTTTCGAAAAAGCCAAGCATATTGTCAAAAAAAATATGTTTTCCTTATGTTCTGCAGCTGTTGCACTTGCGTGCGATATGCATAAATGCAATCCCATCGTTTTACGTTTTTACGTTTTACGTTTTTACCATTTAAAGTCTTCCACCACATGACCGGCTCCCATCCTGTTCAAGTCTACCCAGTTCCAGACGCCAGGCACCCTACCCCTTCTGCTCTTCTGCCAGATGTCATAATGCGGCGACCCTGGGAGTGTCGGCTCATGCCCATAGCTGGCTATCCATAGCAGATAATTGTCAAAATCAGGACTCAGATAATCTTTATAGTAACTTTCACTACAATATATAATAGGTGTACGACCGTAGTAGTTGCTGAAAAGCGTACAGAAAGTTTTCAGACAACTCTGTATCTCCTCGCGGCTCCATCCCCTCGTGCCATCATCCTCCACATCGACCACAGGCAACAAATCCTGACGATCGATATCATAGTTGGCACGAAAGTTCTCAAATTGTAGAGCAGCAGGACTCTTCGTCATGAAATGATAAGCCCCCAC
>CACYKX010000078.1 GCA_902775075.1 uncultured Prevotellaceae bacterium
GCAAATCCATATTAAATATTATTAAATGAGATGGTATATAGTATTCCATCGTACCTTTTTCGTTGATTATAGAGATCTATTTCCAAATCCCAATTATACCTGAAGTCCTCGTCTGTACAATCAATATTATCACGACCATCGGGTTTCCAACCATACGCTATACCAGCATCTGGTCTTATACATAGTTCCATTGAATTTGTTTTAACCGTCAAACAGCGTTCATGGTGGATAAAGCCATTGTCGTTTACTATTGGTTTTATACCAACAATTTCTTTGATAGCATCTTCAATAAAACTATTTCTCGAATCGCTGCTACGGAAATTCTCGCATATTTTCGTTGAGTCTCGGAAAATAAAGTCATTACTCGTCGGCTTTGTAACAGCGATACTAATCGATGTGATATTTATACCGAAATCCTGTTTCAGGCTTGAAATGAAGTGCGCAAGCAACATGCAGCCTAAAGGCGTATAAAGATAGCGGTCAGAATATTCTATCGAAACAGATTTACCATTGAGTGAATTTCTTATGCCGGCCCATTTGTCTGTTTTGTTGTTAATAAGCGTATCAAATAAGGTGTTGATTGCACAATCTTTATTTATGCGCAAATCAAACATGATGGATCCATCTCCTTCAGAAACGCTCTGAACTAAATCAACTACATTAATCGTATTATACTCTATTTGTCTTCCATTCATTGTAGAGTAAATATCTCCTCTTCCCCAACTGTCAGACAGTGACGTACTTACATTTTCACCAAAATATGTTTTTGTCTTGCCATCATTAAAGGTAACTGTCAAGACTGGTGATAACGTGTTTGGCAGCGCATCCGAATAGTAGCCAAACTTATAGTGGAAAAGCGCAGACAATAAAGTAGCTCTCTCTGATGATTCACACCCAGTGAAATCAATCGGTTTGTCAAGAATGAAAGTTGTGTCTACACCGGAAACGATTAACTCATTGAGCAACCTGTTATAAGGGAACTCACTAACTTGCCATTCAGAATAATTACTGTTAATAAAGAAACTCATACTATGGATATCTTTATTCCGTGAGAGCTGGTATAGTTCTGTAGCAAAATCGGTAGTAACAGATGCCGCATCAGGAACTAATGTGGTAATTGATTCTGGTGCTGTTCTTGATTTTAGCTCCATTTGCAGCCAGTCCAGGGCTTTCTGCCGATTCAGGTAGTTCAAGTACCATTGCGATCGACGGTCAATAAGACATTTTGTACATGCTCGTTCGCAATCACATTGTCTAAGAGCATCATAAGCCATTCTCAATATGCTGTCTTTGTATTCGCGGAAGAGTGGCGAATAACCAGCACCACCAAGTGCCGTATCATAAATAAATATTGTATGACTATTATTATTATAACCAAAATCAATCTCGCCGTCGTTTACACCAAGTAGCTCGGTCAATTTCCGACTAAGAATAACACCTAAAGAGTATAGGGTCTCAGGATCAGAAACAAGGGTATTATCAGAGTTGTAGAATTTTATCTCCACGAAATCTGTCTGATACCGTCCCACCAGCAATACATGCCGACGTACATTCCCGCTTCCAGGACATGGTAGGCCATTTGATAAGTGTTTATGCCGAACCATGACAGTATTTGTGGAATCGATGCTCTTCTCTGATTCCATTTTACCGCAGTACGGACAGAAGGCATAGCCGAATCCATTTCGTCCCCTATTGTAAAACAGAATTTCAGACTTTGACGTTGAACAACGCACAATCATCTTGGCAGACGATGTTTTGTCTTCCCATTTCTCCATTTCAAGAAGAACAGGTTGGATAAAATTCATAGATCCTTGACCGTTCATCTTTCGTGTGGGTTTTGTACCCCACGCAACAGAAAAGGCAGCAGGCTCAACAACTTCCGTGAATCGCTGTTCTCCGAGACTCATGTCCTTTATACCATGCATACAATCTGTTCCACCGCATTTAGGACAATCATTCATTGCGGAACCAGAGTTGATGGTTGTGTATCCACAGCGATTACAATTTTGCAAAATATACCTTGAGGTATTATCGTCATATTTTGTTTTTAAGACAATACCGGCAGGTTCATATATCCACTCATTTTTTACTACTTGATTTCCAGGAGCGTAAGCCGCGATAGCCTGGCTTAGATGCATGGTTGGATAATTATTATCTCCGCTTAAGGTCAACATGCATTCAACAAGACCAGTAGGAATGCCAGCACTGGGCAGGAAAGAATTCTCTGCAAGGAATGTTAGCAAAGCTATCTTAAAGAAATTATCCCTTTGATGCTCCAATGCTTTGACTGCCGCATTACCACCATCCTCATTCTTTAGTGTTTCTATAGACTGATTTATGGAATCAAGTCGCGTCCTGTATACGTTATAAACTTGAATGATGTCCTTTTTTGTTGCGAAAACTGCATCACCAATAGAGGTACTCCCAAGAGCTGTACCTTTGATAAGACGCTGATATGAATTCTCTAACACCCCACGCTGACCTCCTATAACTTTATCTATATGGGTCAGAAATAGTTCGTAATATGATATCCCATCTGAAGCTTCAAAAAAATCGAATAGTTGAGCAGTTACCCGGATTCCGCCCTGGGATGAAACGAAATCTCCAAACACCATTGCATTCACATGACGTTGTATAAGCTGTCTGCTTTCAAGTTTAAGCAACGGTGTCTCGGTAATGTGAGTCATTGGATACTTTGGATGGTTCCAGGTATAAGACCCGATAGGATTGGGCGCACAAAAGGTCAAAGCCAATGCTTTTGACTCATTTCGCCTTCCTGCTCGTCCTGCTCGCTGTAGATAATTGGCGGACTTGGGAGGAACATTGTTCATTACGACCTCATTAATACCACCAATATCAACACCCATTTCCATTGTAGTTGAGCATGAAAGTACATTTAGATGGCCTTCATTGAATTCTTTCTCATATTTATCAAGGTCTTCACGCGATTGTTGTGCAGAATGTTCGGCAGCAATGAAAATGGGTTTTTGGTTGTAAACACGCTCATGCATATTGGAAAAGACACCTGCCTTACGCTGGTTCTCAAAGTGCTGTAGTAACCATTCTTCAATTTTGTCTTCAGACAATTCTGCAGACTTATATGGGAAGAAAGGATATGAGAATTCGTTCGACACTTTGAATCTGTCGAAGTTCGTTTTGCCAATATAACCATTAATACGAGGGCTATACCCACGGAAAGTAACATCAACTACAACTTTATCAACGGGACACAAATAGCCTTTATCAATAATCTGTAGTCTTACTTTCTGCCCAAAAAGGTTGAGCATGAAACCTTTATTCTCCACATCTACCATTTCCAGTATATTGGATGTGATAAAATTCCATGCGTCAGTCATTAGGCTGTTAATATTTGCAATCTTTTCTTCATTAAAGGTTTCAACTTCATTATACCCAAGAACAGCACACAACAACAGAACTAACCTTGATTGATCTTCTTGTATTCCAGAAAGAGTCCTTTTCATCGTTGGCCACTTGCTAACAGGTTGGCCGTTTTTCCTTAAATCGGAGTCTTTGGGATAAATAGCAGAAGTATATGTGTTCTGGGTTAAATAATCCTTGTACTCACTGGAAATCATGTAATGGCGCCCACCTCTGATGAGATAGTCAAGACAGATTTTTAGAAAATCTTGCCAATCCTTGTCCGAACATCCGGCCCCTAATAGTATAGAAGGACATTTCGCTCTTTTGAGATCAGGATAGACTAATCGAATAAAGCCCATGTTCTCTAATGAATTTGCTCGTTTCGGAATCCATCCAAACTGATCCACAAGCAAGGCTTTTAAATATATAGAAGGATTCTCATACCTACTACCTGCTTTGGCATTATTGAGATGTTGAAATAGCTTCCTGAAATCAGAATTGTTTTCTAATGACTGGCAAATATCTCCAAATGTTACCTCTGGTGACTCAGGGATAGAGCTGTTACCGTTCTTCTTTGCTTCTAAACGTGCAAGTTCTGTTTTATAGGCAGGAGGCAAAGATTCTACCGGCATCCCCTTTAAGAAAGCGTAAGACTGTTCTTCTTCCTCTGTCAAACCTGCCGGTTCCACCTTTTCTACACGTAAGTCAGCCAGTTTATGGAAGATGGAAGAACGTACCCATGAACGTTCCACATCCTGATTCATACCCATAGCTGAACGCGCAGAGCCTTGTCTGTTATCTGTGAATGTCAGGTATTTCTTGCCGTTATAAATTATTTCAGCATCTTTCTTGTTGCTCCCATCAGCATTGTCAAGCAACAGTGTGGATAATACACGGCCCATCTGGGTTGCACTGATTCTCAAATAGTCGAGCCGCGATATTCTATTCCCGCAGTGAGGACACAAATCAGCATTGGTCTCTTCATGTCTCAATGAGATATATACATTCCCTTTTTCTTTATTCTCAGGAGCAATCTCGATTTTTCCTTTCTCATGATTAAAGACATGCCTATCCTCGCGTGTATGATGGCGAAGGCACTTTGCTACAGGTTTCGCAAAATAGAAAGGAGTGAATCCGTCTTGACCATTTTCTGAAGCGATATCATCATTTTGACTTTCTTCGTATTCAATCATGTCGGCATCTTTATTCTCAAAGAACAAATCCTTTTCGAGATCGACCACATTTGTGTGCATTCTAAACCCCTTTGTGCTTGTCTCTCCTACAACAATGATGCCACCGCATGATGGACAGGTTGCTATTTCAAGCAATCTGGATTTACACGTTGGGCAGTTCGTATTTTGATATGTAGTCAAACTGCCAATACTTAGCCGTTCCTTTTTATGGCGTTTGCATTCTGAATTTACGCATGCATAAACTCCACTAATTGAACGAATGAAGAAATGTGCACGCGAAGGGAGCAATGCAATGTCGCTTTTGTCTTTCTTGTTAAGACCTGGAACTTTATCTGCAAGAGCATCTATGAGTTTGAGAGACTTTTCGATGCTATTCATTAGATTACGGTCTAATTGTTTTACCATATCTACAGTAGAAAGAACCGCTGTAGAATTAAGCTGCTTCCTTAGCCTCTCAATATCGGTTATTCTAATCTTAGTACCAAAGTCCTTGTTGATTTTGTCTATAGCTACCTGTGCAACAGATTCTTCCATTTCTGGAATGATGCGTCTTCCACCAATAATTACGATACTATCAAGAGGCTTTCCTGTTAACTGTGACACAAAAGTTTTCAGTTTTAGTTGAGTAGCAGGATCCTTTTCATCACCGATGGTGGCTGATGTAACGGCAAAGTTCACCTGATCTATTGTTACTCCAAATGCGTCTAAGACACGCCTAATCTGCAAGGAAAGTTCAGCCGCTGATGAACCTGTGTAGGTATGTGCTTCATCAAGCAGAATCCATTTCAACTTTCCCTGAGATTTCTCTAATATCGTTTTGTCTTCTGCCCTTACCAGCATGTAGTTGAGCATGGTTGGATTAGTAAAGAGAATCTGTGGTGGTGTCTGCCTTATCTGAGGACGTGTTATTAGCTGTGGGAAGAAAGGAGCAGTTGCATTTTGACTTTTCGCAGATTTCTCCGTATCACCATTATAAATTGCATAAGTTATCTTGTTCGGCATAGCATCGCACCAAGCATGAATGCGCTTCTGCTGGCTTTTCATCAGCGCATTTAGGGGATATAGGAATATTGCCTGTACGCAATCTTTCTCATTACGTGACGCAATATCTTGCAATACAGGTATCATAAAGCATTCCGTCTTTCCAGAACCTGTTCCAGAAGTCACGACAATAGTCTTGTTTTGGCCAGAAAGCATAACTTCCCAACTCTTTGTTTGATGTTTATAAGGGTGGCGATCAAGCGGGAAACGCAAATCTTCATCTATGCTCTCGCTACTAAGTGCTTCGATGAATGAAGATGATAATAGGTTTAGTTTAGATGAATGCTCTTCAAATGTCTCTTTACTTTCTTCCCATGGGAAGATAGACTGGAATACAGGTTCCGACAGTAAAGGCTCGTCTTCTGTCAAGATATGACGCATGTACTCTTGTTCTTTACCATTGCCTCGAAACCAAAGAGAGACTAATGAGTCAACAAGCATCTTTTTAGCTGATGTGTAGAAATCTGCGTAATTCATGCGAAGCGATTTTTATTTGTTAGATATGAGTTTCACTGTTCTAAAGAATATCTCACTATAAGTTTCTTTGAAGTATTTCCTATAGAAATTGACTATACGTGCATATTCCTTTCCCTCTGGTGCGAATAGGTTGAGATGGTTCTTTACATCACAGGTGTTTTCTGCTGCACACATAGCCGATTCTATCATAACCCGATATGATGCAAGCATACTTTGTTGTGGGTAATAAATGCCATTTAACTGAAATCTAATAACTGGCAAATCAATATTGTTGTCAGACAGTCCACGAATCTTCATCTTATAGTTGCTAATGTCAGATATTAGAATAGGAGTACCCCTTCGGATTTCTCCTGATGCCACATAGTTAGTGAATTCCTGTGAGATATCTGTAGATACAGTTGAATTAAAAAGATCCTGTAACAACAACATAAGACCCTGTAATTTCATAGTCATCATAGGTAATAATGGCGCAGGAACTGTGTCTAAGATGGAATTGATACTCTTTTCCCACATTTTTGCAGGTATCCAATGTAGGCCTATTACCATCTCTTGCTCAAAACGGTCAATTTCCATGGAAAGAACATCCTTGTATTCATTGAGCCACATAGCAGCAACAAAATTCGCAAGGAGTTTTGGACTACGAGCAATAGCTTTCAGTCCGTTGTAGGTGGTGAAGGGCAAATTATAATGACTACATATATCAAATGCCTTGCACACGTCTCGCCAATGCTTTCCCGTCATCACATCTTCTTGGCTCAGCATTCCGTACCATGCCTTGTTGATATCAGAAGAACGCGAAGCACGTTCAGACTTATCATAATCCTTTTCGTTTATGTTATAATACTTGGGAATGATTCTTCGCTTTACCTCTGGACCTGAGAACACAACAATCTCATCATGGTCGAACGAGTCTGGCAGTCGGAATGTATTATTTTCGTTCTCGACCCTTTCAAGTTTTACGCAGTAGAAATCATCAGTAGGTAAGTCATCGCCAACGGGGAATGCATACAAATCACCCTCATACTCAAAACCAGTCGTGTCATACTCAGTGTCATCAAGGACAACGATTGCTCCGTTTTCTATTGTTGTATCAAGAACAAACTTGCGCACGTAAATCTCCTGCCCTGACACGTTTAAGACAACAGAACTATTACGATCAAAACTGTTAGCACCATAGAGGTTAAACATTCTTAATATAAGGTCGTTATAATCGGAAAGAGATACCAGGCCATCAATAACGCGACTTTGTAGGTGCTTTAGTTTGTCGGGGTTATCTATTTTTCCTGAAGAATATGATACATCAACTTTACGATTCTTGCTCCCATGACTGACTATGCAGAAGTGACTAAGATTTGCGAGTGAGACAATCTTACCTCTGGGCACAATATTCCCACTTGTATCGGTAATCAGGATTCCGTCAAAAGGTATGGCAACGGCAACACGAAGCACTGGATTGCCCTGATTGTAGATTCTGAAATAGCAAACAGAAGGACATATCAGAGAGTTCTTGTTGCGAGTTATCTTCCAATGTGCCATGTCGATATTTCTAATGTCAACATCATCAATGGGTTGTATCTCCGGGCGCAGGAGATGCGAACAAGAGCACCTAATCTCAGTTGAATGGATGGATTCATTTTGCGACTCAAATGCCATGTCCCCAATTGCATAGAATGTCTCAATAATGGAATTCCCGTCAGGAAGTTCAACCTTTATGTCAACAATACCAGGTTCAAGGATACATGAAGAGTTTAAAGATCTCCACTGTGTATTGCCATTATTTCTGCTTCTATATCTTATTTTACAGTTGTGAACTCTGTTCTTTTCTTTGTCATATACACGTATTATTGGTATTCTATCAAGCAACTTGTAATTGGAATCTTCTACCCAAGGAATATAGTTCCCAGAGAATTCTGCCGTATAGGGCGTGAACTGATTAGTAAGAACGCACTGCTCTCCTGAAGCTGTGTTGGTAATTTCCACCGACTTCTCAAAAGAAACATATGATAAAGGTATGCCAGAAATAATAATTGGCTTTGATGTACTGTGGAACCACTCCGAACTGAAAACAGCAATATTCTCTTCTGCATTGGCTGTTTCGCTCCTGCTGTAAAGATTCTCATCCAGCATTTGGAATAGTTGCGGTATCTCGAAATTAGGCGGATAGCATCCTGCCACTGTAAGAAAGATGCGGTCATCATTGTCACACCGTATTTTCACTTCAACAACGGGTTCCCCTTTCCAGAGAATGTCATTAACAACTCCAACAGAAATTCTGGTATAGGTGGCATTAGTTATATTGCCTTCTTCATCACGGTTAATGCTTTTACGAGCGTACTTGCCCGCAAGTGTGCCTGCAACGAATACATCAAAAGTATAACAGGTGGAAATATTGAGTTCCGGAATAGAATCAGAAGAAAGCTCCTTGACAATGTCAAGATTAACGTAGAGGTAGCCTTCTCCGTCTGCCGACGTCCTCAGTTTCCAGTGCAATGAAAGGGGTCTTGCCTTGCGCTCTTTCTTGGCACGAGTATATTCCTTTTTCAATGACGTTGTTAGCTCCGATAAGGATGCGTCTGTGTCATCGTATGGAAGGAGCGCATTGTCATCCATGATAATTGCATGAGCAATTTGCATGGACACATCATAGATGTTTTCATTTTTGAAGGCCTTGCCTAAATAGGATATGCAGCTAAACTGCTGTATTATTGAATTGTCTTCATTGCTCCAATCATAATTAATGATCGACAGCTCTCTTACCAGCCCTTTAAGGAATCTGGTAAAGCTTCCCATGTTACTATCGGTATTCTTGATGTAATTTACAGGCAGCCCTCCCTGATTCAAGAGGGTTCTGAAATATTCTGTTCCTTTCAACGAATGAAGGAAAGAATAGCCATGTTGTATCAGTGCAATACGTGCAGCCATATAGAGTTCTTCTCCATATGCCCGAGATAATCCAATGCCTATTGCAACATCTTCTTTGGAGGGAATGTTACCTCTATAGTCCCTTCTCCACCACTCTGCATAGCAAAGGGCAGCTTCAATGCCGAAATCCTTTAAAAAACCGATATGACTCCGTATGTCAAGTTTCAGACTTTCATACTCATCATCAGTAAGCTTAAACTTCCACAAGGGATAATTTCCTTGTAGCTTCTTCATACCGCGAGACTGCAGGATGTCTTTTAGTGCAATGTGTTCGTTCGTCATAAGCTGTCGTTCTTGAATTTTTTGCAAATCTAAACGTTATCTGTGCAGTCTATCTTCCCTGATGTGTATTTATTCAGATTTTCTGTGATTTTCCCTAAAATCTGCTGTCTATACCATTCGGGGTAGATTACTTCAATATCTGGTATGAAGGATAGTATTTGTTGGTCTAACTCGCGAGTCGGTCTAACATGTATCTCAATCTCATACTGGTCTTTATTTTTTACGATCTGCGACTTGTGAAGAGGTTTAGAAACAACGTATGGAAAACGATTTGCCGCAAAGCGCAATCCTATAGCTTCTTTGGCAACATCATCATTTGGAATGGTTGCTCCTATCACATCGTCAAAATATGTGGCAAAATCACAAATCGTATTTTTCTTAAATGGGATTGCCGACTTGTGAAAGTCCTGAATTCTATCAAGGGCAAAGTTGCTAATTACCCCTAACTCATCGTTTAGTCCATACACGAACCAACGGCCATTATATTGTTTAACGTAGTATGGATGAAACACGAGTTGTATCTCTTTGCCTCTGAATGTTAAGTATGATATTTCAATGGTCTGGTGATTAACCGTCGAATCGATAATATCTGCTAAGTTTTCAATCCCCTTTAGTTGCTCATTTTGTTCGAAAGCCACCAGATGCTCAGCATTGGACTTTAGGCCGAAGCGATACTCCAGATTTGAAATCACCTCTTCCAACCACACGTTGGCAGCACTGCCTCTAAACCGGCCAAGCATATCAATAGTTGACTGTAGTTTATTGATGTCATCTACGGAAAGTTCGTTATTGAAGATGGAGAAATCCCTGTCCTCATAACGATAATAACATTTCTTGCCATCATACTGATAAGCCTTGATAGGGGCATTATATGTCACACGGTCACGCATGTATTTCATGTCCTCGCGTATCTGACGTAAACTCACCTCCGTACCATACAGGTCATACAGAGCATCGTTGACCTTATCTACAAGGTCTTGTATCTCGTACTTTCTGCTGAAATCACTGAAACAGCGATCGAGAATCTGGTAACGTAGTTGAGCATTCTTGTTTGTAGGCATAGTAGTTTCCGCTTGTGAGGTTTACATTCTAACGAGGTCATTGACTGTCACATCCAGGCATCTGGCTATATCCAGTAGGTTTTCCAAAGTGGGCTGAGCATTATTAGTACACCATTTGGAGATGGTGGCAGGGTCTTTGCCAAGTTGCTCAGCAAGCCACTTGTTTGTGCGCTTCTTCTCAGCAAGCACCACTTTTAGTCTATTCAGGTCTTTAGTTTCCATTCTTATACCTTATTATATTTATAGGCTACAAATTTAGCAATTAATTCTCAAATAATCATTCTAATTTCGGAAAAATAACTATTCTACGGTCAAAAAATTGCTAATTTTACCAATTTTTACGCTAAAATTAGTATTTTTGCATGAAAAATGTCATCTTCTGTGCAGATAGACTGCATAACAGTAGTGTAACTTTGCACCGTGTTGTTAATTTGAGTGTATCATATAAAGGTTTAAAGTCATGAAAGAACTGAAATGCCCAAAGTGCGGAAGTGTTTTCCAGGTTGATGAAGCAGACTATGCTTCTATTCTGAGTCAGGTGAAGAATGCCGAGTTCGATGCAGAAATCCATCGTCGTCTCGCTGAGATTGATGAGCGTCACAAGGCAGAACAGGACTTGGCAGCTGTTAAGACGGAACAGTCTTTCCAGACTCAACTCAATAAAAAGGACAAGGAACTGGATGCCAAAGATGCCGAGATAGAACGCTTGAAAACTCAGCTTCAGAATATCGAGACACAGAAAAAGAACGAACTGTCGCTCGCTTTGGCCGAAAAGGACCAGAAGATAGCACAACTGAACTCTACAATCGAGCAGGGTGACAGTAAACTCCAGTTGGCTGTAATGGCAGAGCGTAATAAGGCACAGGAGGCCGTTCAGGAAAAGGACAAGGAGATAATGAAACTTCGTTCTGATGCTGAAGTGGAGAAGCGTGAGGCCCAAATCCACGAGACCGCTCTGTTGGAGCAACACAAGAAGGAACTCCAGATGAAACAGGAACAGCTGGACTACTACAAGGACTTAAAAACCAAAATGTCAACTAAGATGGTTGGCGAGACTCTGGAGCAGCATTGCAGTATAGAGTATGAGCAGTACATCCGTCCTGCTATGCCAAATGCCTACTTTGACAAGGACAATGACGCAGCCGATGGCACCAAGGGTGACTTCATCTTCCGGGATTCAGAGGATGGTACGGAGTATATCTCCATCATGTTTGAGATGAAGAACGAGATGGACACCACCGCCACCAAGCACAAGAACGAGGATTTCCTGAAGAAGCTCGATGAGGATCGTAAAAAGAAGGGGTGTGAGTTTGCGGTACTGGTGAGTCTGCTGGAAGCCGACAACGACCTATATAACACCGGCATCGTAAACAAGTCGCACCTCTTCCCGAAGATGTACGTCATCCGTCCTCAGTTCTTCGTTCCCTTCATCAATCTGCTGGTACAGACCTCGAAAAAGAGCCTTGAATACAAGAAGCAGCTTATCTTGGCCCAAAGTAAGGAGGTGGATGTGACAAACTTCGAAAGTAAAATTGAGGACTTTAAGACCAAGTTCGGCAGGCACTATGAACTTGCTTCTAAGAAGTTCGATGATGCAGTTAAGCAGATTGATGACACCATCAGCAAACTACTGAAGATAAAGGAAAACCTGCTTGGTTCAGAAAACAACCTGCGCCTGGCTCAACAGGACACAGAAGACCTGACCATCCGCAAACTGACCTACAAGAACCCCACTATGAAGGCAAAGTTTGACGAAGCAAGAAAAATAAATACTCCTAAGGAAGTAGAGTCAGACGAGCAATAATATTTCGGAGCAAAATACAATTCCTGGGCAATTGTAGAAAACTCCACCTTTACCAAGAGCAGACGGCAAGGGCGGAGTTTTGATATTGAGAGAGAATTTCAGCCGACGATGGCCAGACGGTTGTCGGCAATATCGTACCTGACGGGATGGGCAAAGGTGATAGTCTTACCGTCATAGACAGCTGAAACATCGATACCTCTACGTTTGAACTCGTCGATGAGGGCCTGGTCGTGATAGGCACGCATACCAGTCCAGCCAGTATTGCCGACCTGATGATTGAAAGCGGTTACTAACTCGAGAATCTGCATGTCTGCAAACTGCAGGGCATACTTCGTGTAAAAAATGTGCTGTTGCATAACTTTTTGTTTTTGAAGTTTATAAATGTTGCTTCCGCATC
>CACYKX010000079.1 GCA_902775075.1 uncultured Prevotellaceae bacterium
AAAAAGTCAATTATCAGGAAGTCTACGATCTGTATCAGCTGTGCAGTGAGACTAAGGATCTGAAGGAGTTCTGCTCCGAGTATGGTGTCAACTATGACATGTTTATGAACTCAAACTGTAACTTGCATTTAAAGTCCAGAAGCTAACTCCCGATCAGATTAAAGTGCGACGGGAGCGACGGTTCAAGACTATAGTCAGCAAAGAAACCTATGACAAGCGGCAATTGCTGCCCTGTTATATCAAAATATAGGTTAAACTTGGAAAATCATTTTTTTTGCGTAATCTACATAACCGGCTGAAAAACAGCCGGGAGATGTGGTGTAGCGGAAAATAAGACGTTTACAATGTGGATGACTTCAATCAGGCTCTTCGTGATCTCTCCAATCACCCACATCAGTTGTTGTCCATGCGCTACGCGGCAAGAGAGCATGCCAGATCGTTAAGCATTGATAAGTTTCATCAGGTATTTTGTAAGTTATAGTTCATGAGTCTTTATACCCTTTACCTCCATTTTGTCGTATATCCCTATTCTCTCATTTTCTGCCTGCGCTACCTGCCGTTGCGCCAGGCAATTCATATACCTATATTAATAGCACCCAGCGTGAAGATAGGAAAAATGAAGCGTGGTCGGATAGTCCTTACCAAATGTCATCGGTCGATGGTCATCATCGGCCTGCCGGGTACGGAGGGACGTGGGCAGTGCCGGTCGCTGCTGTCGGTGCATCGTGGGGGCCGGCTTGTCTTTCATGGCAGCGCGACGATGGCTAAAGGTACAAGAGTGGTCGTAGATCATGGTGAGATGGAAGTAGGCGAAGGCTTCTTCTGTAACTGCGACAGCTCGTTTTATTGCACCCAGCATATCTCCATCGGTCCGGAGGCTCTTCTCGGTTGGAATGTGAACATGAACACCACCAATGGGCATCGTGTCTTCGACAATGGTGTAGAAAAGCCTATGGAGGGTGACATACATGTCGGTTGTCATGTGTGGATTGGCTCATGGGCGAATATTGCGAAGTCGACGAGTATCGCAGATGGTTGTATCGTGGCACAGAGTTCTCTTGTCGGCGGCGGACACGACACACCGAATACGCTCATTGCCGGTATGCCGGCAAAGGATATCAAAAACAATTATACATGGAAAGGATGAACCGACGGCCAATACTCAGCATCATTGTGCCTGTTTACAACGTGGAGGCCTATCTGGAGCGGTGCTTGCTCTCTTGTATTCATCAGGATATCCCTCACGATGATTATGAGATTATCGTGGTCAATGATGGATCTACAGACGGAAGTCTACAAGTGGCAGAAAGAATGGCCAAAAAAAATAGGAACATTAAGGTTGTCTCTCAGCCCAATGGAGGATTGAGTGCGGCACGCAATACGGGTATGCAGCACGCTGGCGGCAAGTATTACATGTTTGTCGACTCTGATGATTATCTTTTCGATAATATTTTAAGTACGCTCTTGAAAACATGTGAAGAAAGCAAATTGGATTTACTTTGCTTCTGGACATGTTTTGAAAGTCAAGGCAAGATGTGGGAAACACAGCATCAGCCGTTTGACGAGCATCGCGTATATGATGGTGAGTATGCATTGTTGCATGGCATGAGGATTGACTCCGTATGGCAATATGTATATCGGGCTGAGCTTATCAAGAAATTGAAGTTGGAATTTCCCCAAGGCCGTAACCATGAAGATATTCCTTTCAACATGAAGTTATTTCCTTTTGCTAATCGTGTGATATTTTGTCACACTATTGGTTATCATTATTGTCTCGACCGTCCCTCCATCATGCGAACTGACAATATGGAAAAAAACTTTAAGTTGATGATGGATAACCTGCAAACAGTAAGTGAGATAAAAACATTTGCTCAAAGGGAGAATATAACAAAAGAATTGGAGGACTACTATGTACGTAGGATGAACAGTTTGGAAATGTCTCATTTTGACATGTTCTTGAAAAATAAGTATTCATGGCAATATGTTCAAAGGTATGTCAATGCGGCACGGGCATTAGGCGTTTATCCTATTCATGGTGCTACCCTCACCGCAAAGGGTACGTTGGCTAAGACCATCTTCAACTCTTATGCTGCCCTGTGGCTCATTCACCATGTCTATCATCTTTTTAAGAAATAAGTTATGCCAAAGGTATCTGTAATTACCCTTGTCTACAATGCCGAGCGTTTCTTGGAGCGGTGCGTGCGCAGCTTGATGGAACAAAGCCTCGATGATATAGAGTATATATTCGTAGATGACGCGTCGACTGATGGGAGCATGGCTGTCCTGGAAAGGACATTGACGGATTATCCCAATAGGAATTGCCAAGTGAAGCTGATTAAGAACGAGCAAAACCTGGGACAGGCCAAGTCTCGGTTGAGAGCCATTAAGGCTACTACGGGCGACTTTGTCATTCATTGTGATTCTGACGACTATGTAGACAGAAATATGTATAAGGTGCTTTACAACAAGGCAATCGGTGAGCATCTCGATATGGTGTGGTGTGATTTCTACAGGACGGATGGAAAGCAAACCACGGTATGCCGACAGCATCCGGCCAGCGACAGTCTGACGTTCGTAAAGGATATGCTGACGGGTAAAAGAATGGGGACGTTGTGGAGCCACTTGGTCAAGGGTAGTATAGTGAGAGAACAGCAATATCTGTCGCCAGCCTCCAACTTAATGGAAGATGTGGTGCTGCTCATACAGTATGCCTACAATGCGCATTCATTAGGATATGTCGATCAACCTCTTTATTACTATTATCATAGTGCGACGTCGATATCGCAGAACGCGGACCCGGAAAAGATGTTGTGGCAGGTGAAGGAGATGGACAAGAACATAGCGGTGATCGCAGCTTTTCTGGAGGACATGGGATGGGGTCATCAGCTGAAGCACTATATTGACTACCGCAAATACTTTAATAAGAGGTGGCTGCTGCCCATCATCGACAGTCCAAGGAAATGCAAGCTGTGGCTGGAGGAATACCCGGAAATCAATCTGTCGTTGTTCTTCAATCCGCTGTTGACGAAGTGGGACAAGATCATCAGCCTTTTGGTCGAGACCCGGCTGTATCCGTTGATGCGGAAGATCATCAGAGGAAGATAGCCTAAGGCGAGCATCGCGCTCACTACTCCACGCAAGCTCCTCTTCTTCACGCACCAGGCTGTGAAGGGCACCAAGGCTACGTAGATAAGATAGATGCAGGAAGGTCTTCGATAGGCACAGCCTCGAAGAGGCTGACTCATCCGTAACCCCAGTCTAAGCGAGCACAGCGAGTGCAGACTGGGGGTTAGAAATAGGCACTATCTACTGCCTCTCAGCCTCGAAGAGGTTGACTAGCAGAATGCACATCATCTCTTACGCACGTTGTGCAGTGTACCTCTTCGAGGCACGTACTTGAGAGATAGTATCGGGACCCAACCCCAGGCTGCGGTTGCTTCGCTCCCTTAGCCAGGGGTTAAAGAAAAGTCAGCCTCTTCGAGGCTGGTGGTAGCCCATCGCCAAGCTGGGAAGACCGCAAAGGAGAAGCAAAGAAAGATTCATCGCCAAGCTGGGAAGACCGCAAAGGAGAAGCAAAGAATGATCTCTCGCTAAGCCGAGAAGGGCACCAAGACTATGCAGATAATATGGATGCATGAAGGTTTTAGGTAGGCACAGCCTCGAAGAGGCTGACTTATCCATAACCCCAGTCTAAGCGAGCGTAGCGAGTGCAGACTGGGGGTAGAGGCAGGCGTTATCAACTGCCTCCCAGCCTCGAAGAGGTTGACTAGCAGGATGCGCAAATAAAAAATAGTAAAAAAGCATTATATGAGCTATACATGTCTACTTTACAATGTCGTTATTCGCACGAAGCGCAGTGAGCCAACGATATGTGAAGACCACGAACGCGAGTTATATGCATATATCTATGAGTTCCTGAAGAACCACGACTGCAAGCTTTATCGTTTGAATGGCATGCCGGATCATCTTCATATCCTCGTTAGCATCCATCCTTCTATCGCTTTGTCTGACCTTTTGCGTGATTTAAAGACCGCGACGAGCAAGATGATGAAAGCTGACAGACAGAAGTTCCCCATGTTCGATGGTTGGGGTTCTGAATATTTTGCTTGTACGGTCAGTCTCAGCAAGAAAGAGAAGGTAAGGGAGTATATTATCAATCAGAAAGAACATCATAAGCATATCAAGACACGTGATGAAATTATACAGCTCTGCGAGGAGAATGGGATACCATATAATGAAAAGTATATATAATCTTCATGGGCTTCTCTCAGAGACTCGGATAGGCCAACTATCAGAAAGCGTAGAATTTGTTACGCACGTTGTGCAGTGTACCTCTTCGAGGCACGTACTTGAGAGATAGTATCGGGACCCAACCCCAGGCTGCGGTTGCTTCGCTCCCTTAGCCTGGGGTTAAAGAAAAGTCAGCCTCTCCGAGGCTGGTTATAAGCGCTTGCCAAGCCGCATAGGATACGAAGGAAAACATAGAATAAACTCTTGCCAAACCGCATGAGATATGAAGGAATAGCAAAGAATAATCTCTCGCCAAGCCGCAAAGATCGCAAAGAATACGCAAAGTCATGTTCATAAATCCTTGCGGAAACTTAGCGTCCTTAGCGGCTTTGCGAGAAGAGACTAAAGAAAGATAAAGATGAACGTTCATTACGAATATATTGATAGGCTGAAAGGCCTTGCCATCATTTTTGTGGTCATGGGTCATGTGTTGCTTTATTGCTGTTGCTCGTGCGATTTTCCCCGTGCGTTGACAGATTTTATTGGTAAAAGTATTTATTCTTTTCATATGCCCCTGTTCATGTTTCTCTCCGGCATTGTGGTCAGCGACTTTCCACATGCATCCAAGTTGCGAAGGAAGTTGCCCCAATGGCTGGTGCCGTGTGTGGTCATTGGGCTTATATATACTTTCACGATTGGTGATTCTGTTCGCAGCTTTGTTACTAACGATTTCAAAGGTGGCTACTGGTATCTCTTTGTACTCTCAGAGTTTTACGTCATTCTGTCCTTGTGCTTTTTGTTTCCCCTGCGATTTCGCCATCACTGGTTGGGACAGATTCTGTTAGGGGGGGTATAATGGTTGCGCTGAGAGTTGGCGTGGCATTCTTGCCTCCTACAGTAGTTGGCACACTCAGCCTGAATATGGTTTACGGCAATTGGATGTACTTCTTTGCGGGATTTTTCGTCCGGCAGCATGTGAGGGCGTTGAAGTTCATGTGCAACGACTATGTTGAGGTCCTGTGCCTTGTGGGTATCGTGGTATATTTCGCCTTTGACCTGCAGGTAGTCCGTCGCTTCTTCCCTTTCCTGCCGATAGGTGTCTTGATATGCGCTTTTCGTAGGCGGGAGCACAGTGGAGGTTTCGTCAACAGCCAGTTGTCATGGATAGGCAAGAACACCTTATATATATATGTTCTGCATTATTTCCTCTTATCAACGGTCAGTTTGAAACTGATCTATGAACCCATCGTGGCAACGCATAACTATCTTGCAGAACTGGTGCTTATCCTTGCCATGTCACTGGTGTTGGCCTATGTCAGTGCATGTGTCGGTAGGATCCTGCGAAGTAACCGCTTGTTAAGGCTTGTGCTATTCGGAAATGCATTAGCCCCTCTTTAGCTCTCCCTAAGAGTGAGAGAAACGAGATACCGGTGTAGCGGATGCCGTCAGGGGGTTAGGATGGGGATAATTAAATAATTGGCTATATAACAATGAAATCGGAATCTATTACTGTCGCCATGCGAATGGTACACATAAAGAATATTCCTCATATTTTAGCGCATGGCATAACACATCGAAATTCTGATCAGGCTGATAAGAACTATATATCCATTGGAGATAGTAGTTTGATTGTATCAAGGTCGGAATGGAAAATACCAAGCACGGACTATAATTTAGGCGATTTTATTCCATTTTATTTTGGTCCCAGAACGCCAATGTTGTACGAGATTCAACATGGGTTTAACAATGTCGAGAGAAGGGAACCGCAAGAGATAGTATATTGTATAATATCTCTCCAAGATGTTATTGATAATGCATTAGAAGGATTTTTTACTGACGGTCATGCAAAGAATGCCATGACGACATTTTACAGTAACGAACATCTGGGAGATATCAGCTGTTTTGTTAGCCGTAAAGATGTCTTTGAACGTAATTGGGGACCTCAGTATGACAACACGGGAGAAACAAAGCGTAAGAAATCTGCCGAATTGTTACTAAAGAATGATTTGGCTTCGAAGTATATAAAGTGGTTCGCTGTGTACAATAAGGAGGCGGAATCAACGTTGATTAGTTATGGCGTAAATCAAAAAAAGATTTTAGTCAGACAAGATTTTTATTTCTAAAAGTAGCTATCCTTCATGATAAAATATATAACAGGGAATCTATTCGACAGCAAAGCTATAGCTTTGGTAAACACTGTCAATACTCAGGGGGTGATGGGTAAGGGTATTGCGCTTCAATTTAAAGAGCGATATCCAAGCAACTACCGTTTATATAGGGAGGCATGTAAACGTGGTGATGTTGAAGTAGGAACTATGTTCATTACCCAAGAAAGGGAAATGACAGGGAAGTTACGTACGATTATTAATTTCCCGACAAAGAAGCATTGGCGTTTTCCATCAAAATATGAATATATAGAGGATGGACTTAAGGATCTTAAGGCAAAAATTGTGGAATTAAACATTAAATCCATAGCGATTCCACCTCTTGGCAGCAGCAATGGAGGATTAGATTGGTCTATGGTGAAGCCTATGATAATTAAGGCTCTGGATGGGATAGATTGTGAGGTTGAAATTTACGAGCCGACTAAAGTCATCCAAGAAAAAATGAAGAAAGAGCGTGCTAAACTCACTCCAGCCCGGGCTATGCTCTTGATGGTAATGTCGGATATGACCACAGAGCAAGAGAATCCTTCTGAGTTCGCAGCAGAAAAGATAGCTTATTTCCTACAGAAATTTGGGGCCCAAGATCAGTTCCGTTTAAGATTTAATAAAGCTTATTATGGACCTTATTCCGGGAAAGTGCGTTATGTTCTCCACTATCTAAATGGCAGCTACATTATGGGAATGGAGGCAATGTCAAATCACCCTTTTGATGAAATAAGGATGACAGATGATGCTGCAATTATTGCTAAGCGTTATCTGTCGCAGGATGAAAATTTGAAATATCTGGAGATAGCGCAGAAAACCATGGACTTCCTGAGAGGCTATTATTCTAATTATCTGTTAGAATTGCTTGCTACAACCTCATATTTAATGGACAGTGATCCAAGAATGACAGACAATATAGCAGAAGATGAACAGGTAAAGATAATCAGTAAGGATCTCATGCAATGGAGCAATCGCAAAGACAAGCTCTTCAATTCCGATAAGGCCATCAGGTTGGCATTAAAGCACATAAAAGATGCAGACTTTGTAAGTAATCAAAGAACTGCAACAGAGTTGGGACAATAGAAACACTTGTTAGTACTGGATGGCAATGTAGGAGGAGGCTTAATGCCTGCCCTTATCCTCCTTGAATGTAAGCCAAAGAAAGAATTTGGCGATAAAGCCGTAAACTATATTTGTGTGAAAGAATTTATGTTTGATGAAACGATTAGCGTTTTGCATAGAAGGGCTATATAATGCTGCGGGCATGGAGCGGGTGCTGACGAAGAAGGCCAATGCACTCTGTCATGACTATGATATCACGATCATCATCCGACAGCAGCATGGACGGCCTAATGCGTTTCCACTTGATACTGCCGTGAGGACTATTGATCTTGACTCAGACATTCCTCATTATGAGGAGCGTCTGCGAGAGGTGCTCATGCGTGAGCATTTCGATATCGTTACTACCATGGGCGGTTATGAGATGTACTTCCTTTATCGCATCAAGGATGGAAGCAAGAAAGTTTTTGAGTTCCATTTCTCCTTTGATATCTCTAAGGTATGGTTAGCAGGCATCCACAACCCTCTGAAACGCTGGCTGTGGGTGCGACTCCAGACCTGGCGTCGGATATTCATAGCCCGTCACTACGACCGCCTCGTAGTGCTATGCAAGGCCGACGAGCGTAAATGGCGGCGCTACACCCGCAAAGTGGTGACCATCTACAATCCCCTGATGATACACCCCGACAGAACGGCAGCGTGCCATAACCATGTAGCCATTGCCGTGGGGAGACTCGACTATCAAAAGGGGTTCGACTACTTGATAGATTCTTGGAAGATAGTAGCAGACAAGCATCCTGATTGGCGGCTCAATATCTATGGTGAGGGTGAACTGAGGAACAGTCTGCAAAAGCAGATTGACCAGAACGGGCACCACGATAAGGTTACTCTTTGTGGGCGTACTGACAACATTATGGAGAAGTATCTTGAAAGCAGCATCTTTGTCCTTAGCTCCCGTGATGAAGCTTTTGGTTTGGTTATTACCGAGGCAGAGGCTTGTGGCTTGCCCGTAGTTACGTTTGCCTGCCCTAACGCCCCAGCGGAATTGGTGGACGACGGTCAGAATGGATTTGTCATTCAAAAGGTTGGCGACATAAAGACAATGGCAGCAAGGATCGACGACCTTATCAAGGACGAAACCTTGCGCAAGACCATGGGCAAAGCTTCTGTTGCCTTCGCCGAGAGGTTCAGAGAAGACAAAATTTGGAAAGAATGGAGGATGTTGTACACGCAGACGATTCAATAATATGTCCCGTTACTCGTAAGCCATAAGAACATACTTTCCGATCCGGGTCTTGGCTGCCTTTAACTGAACCTTAGCGTACTTGGCGGCTTTGCGAGAGAATTTGGTAGAAAAGACAGATTATGAGATCGATGAGCTATAGCGAGTATGCAGACTCGCATGTAGCTAATATTTGCGATGAGGTCTATTTCGACTCATGTTATTGAGAAAGGAAGTTAGCAGGCTGATCTATCACAAGTGGGACAGAGCGATGGATCATAAAAAATCGATGTTATGAAACTCTTCGTTGCAGTCTGGGGTCTTTCTTCAAAATTCTCCAAAGAGTCAGCTCAATAATCTTGAAATTCTTCAAAGTTTTCTTGAAACTTTGAAGAATTAGTGGTATTTTTGCAGAAAACTTTGAAGAATTATGGAACCGACACCTAAAATTAACGAATCCTTATCAGAGATGGCCATCCATTGGTACACGCGCCCTGACGTCCGAGTCGCCGTTGAAAAGATTAATGATGACTATCTTTACTGGTCAGATGCTAAATATCGTCCTTTACCCGATGGGATGTCGGCTGAAGAGTTGTGGGCGGTGGTAAAGTTTTCCAGACGTGTCCATCAGGTATTCGAGTGGCCGAAATACCATATTACGGTATCAGTGACCAATTTCATGCAGCGTGTGTGTCATGATTTGGATATGAACTTTGGTGGCAGTTGGGGTAGTGGAAGTCTGTTGCCAGAAGAAGGGCGTGAACGATATCTTATATCTTCACTGATGGAGGAGGCAATCTCTTCGAGCCAGATGGAGGGGGCGTCTACTACACGGCGTGTTGCAAAAGACATGCTTCGCAGAAACCAATCGCCCAAAGACCGGTCACAGCAGATGATACTGAATAATTACAGGGCTATTCAATATCTTGTAGAACATAAAGGCGACTCGCTCAACGAAGCATTTATCCTCAATGTACATCGGCTGATGACATTCAAGACGATGAAGGTCCCTGAGGATACTGGGCGCTTCCGCTCGGCAAACGATGATATCAGAGTTGCTAATGAGATTACAGGGGAAATTGTGCATACTCCGCCAGTCTCTCATGACATTCCGATGTTTATTAACGAGTTGTGTGATTTTGTTAATAATGAGCAGGACTCAGTTTTTATTCATCCCATCATCAAGGCAATCATTCTTCATTTTATGATTGCTTACGTTCACCCGTTTGTTGATGGTAACGGACGGACGGCAAGAGCTCTTTTCTATTGGTATATGCTCAAACAAGGTTATTGGCTGATGGAATATTTGTCGATCTCACGTATTATTTACAGAAGCAAAGTAAGTTATGAGAATGCTTTCCTTTGTACTGAGAATGACGGTATGGACATGGGCTATTTTATTAATTACCATCTCAAAGTGATATCCCAGTCGTTCAAAGAATTGCGGGAGTATATTCAAAGAAAGAAAATATCCATCCAGAAAACGGCTTTATTGCCCAACATGCAAGGGCTCAATCATAGGCAGATAGAAATCCTTACCGTGTTCAATGTGGAGCCTGAAACGATAATGACAGTGAAAGAAGTCCAGAACCGCTTTGGCGTCAGTGACCCAACAGCGAGACAAGATCTTATGACCCTTGTCGGGAAAGGCTTGCTTAGAGAGATTAATATCAATAAAGTGAAAAAGGGGTTTGTTAAAGTTGTCAAGCCTGTTGTGTCAGAAGGTAGAAAGACAGATAAATGGTGATTTTGCCTTATGCTTTGCGAAAGAAAGAAACAATGCTCGCAAGCGAGATGATAATTCTCGCCAAGGTGCCAAGGCCGCAAAGGATGCGCAAAGATTTTTTGTTCTTGATAAATATCTTGGCGGAAGCTTTGCGCTCTTAGCGCCTTTGCGAGCGAAAGAAACAATGCTCGCAAGCGAGATGATAATTCTCGCCAAGCCGCAAAGACCGCAAAGGATGCGCAAAGAATTGTCATTGGGACTATTATTTTAGATTAAAATAAGAAACAGAAGTTTTCATGTCGAAACATACAACAACGCTCATCAAGGGCCTTGCCATACTGATGATGCTATGGCTGCATCTGTTCAATGACGCACATGTCGGAGCTGCCGCCCCCTTGTGGTTTATTGGAGGAGTGCCTGTAGTTTCTCTGATTGCACGGGCCTGTAATCCCGTTGATCTCTTCATCGTGTTGAGCGGCTATGGCTTCCGCTATACCTTCTATCATGGTGACGTGAGTGTGAGGTTGCAGTTCCGTCGGCTATTGAAACTCTACATTTGTTATTGGCTGACATTAATCATTTTTGTTGGCATTGGCAGTTTTGTGAATCCGGCTAATTATCCCGGCTCATTCTCTAAAGTGCTGTTAAACGTTACAAGCCTTGATCATACCTATAATTATGAGACGTGGTTTCTGTTACCTTACGCCATCGTGAGCATCTTTGCGAGGAGAATATTCCAACTTCAAAATAAGATTGGAAACCTTTGGTCGTTGGCTATCTGGATAGTTCTGTATCTGGCTTCCTGTTTCGTTATTAGTCGTAATCTCGTTCCGCAAGTGCCTGTTGTTGGTGATGTGTTGTCAACGATGGTAGTTTGTGTGAAGTTCGTTTTCCCCTTTGTAATCGGCTCGTGCTTGTATGATATTGCTGTACGTAACAATGGGTTGAAGTTGAGATGGCTGAATACTTGGAAAGCCTTGTCTTTGCTTCTGCTACTCTTGCTTTCTCATACTCTGTTCCATTCCCAGGCACCCAATCCTCTCTATGCGGGGGGGGTGACAATACTCATGAACAATATCAGCTTCCCATCCACTGTTGATAAGGCTCTTTCCGTCCTTGGAAAATATTCCATGCCGATGTGGCTGACGCACACCTATTTCAGCATCTACCTTTTCAGCAGTCTCATCTATGGCTTCCGTTATCCATTGCTCATTTATGTGGTGTTGGTGGGAGTGAGCCTGATAACTGCAGTTGCGATTATGCCGTTGTCAAGAGCTATTAATAAATTCGTTGAAAGACGAATTTTTATTTAAGGATAAGATAAAAGATGAGTAAAATGTTTTGATAATATGCTTCTCTCAACAATTTTAAGATTTTAGTATGCAGGATAGTAATAAGCGAATAGCAGTTAATACTATAATTGTCTATATAAGGCTCTTCGTGACGATGATAGTTGGTCTGTTTTCGTCACGTTATGTACTTATGGCCTTGGGTGTCTCCGATTATGGATTGTATAATGTAGTAGGCAGCGTTATTGGTATGTACGCCTTTGTCGCCTCATCTTTGGGTGGAGCTACCATACGTTTCATGAATTTCGAGATGGGTAAGAAAGATGGCGACGTGAACAGAATGTTCAATATCTGTAATGCACTTCACATCAGTATGGCTGTTATCATACTTATCTTATCGGAGACTTTTGGAATTTGGTACATACTTAACCATCTGAATGTCGCACCAGGCAAATTGGGTGATGCAATGTTCGTGTTCCAAGTGTCTATAACTGTCAGTTGTATAGGTATAATCAATGTCCCTTATTCAAGTTTGTATAATGTTCATGAGAAATTTCTGTTCCCGGCTCTGTTAGATATCTTTTATACTCTGTTGAGGCTTGGTCTTGTTATTTTCTTGCTTTACTACAAAGGTAACGCTTTGCGTTTTTATGCAACTATGATGAGCCTGACTACCTTATCTGATTTCATGATATACCATTAT
>CACYKX010000080.1 GCA_902775075.1 uncultured Prevotellaceae bacterium
TTTCCACGAAAGTCATGACTCCTTGAGTGTGAACATCGTAGCAGCAGATGAACTCTATAATGAATTCTCCAGTGGTACACCGGATGTCAATGCATATCGCAGATATCTTAAAATGCTTTATGATAGAGCAGAAGGAGATGATCATAAAATGCCGAAATATCTGTTGCTTTTTGGTGATTGTGTATGGGATAACCGTATGCTCACCAGTGACTGTCACCAGTTGAATGCCGATGACTATCTGTTATGTTATGAGAGTGAAAACTCATATAATGAAGTGATATGCTATGTGGACGATAGTTGGATAGGACTTCTTGATGATGGAGAGGGAAAAAGTCCGACGACAGAACTACTGGATGTCGCAGTTGGCCGTATTCCTACGGTGAATGTCAGTGATGCCAAGGCGGTGGTTGATAAGATCATGAATTACAGTAGTAACAAGAATGCAGGGAACTGGCAGAATGAAATCATGTTTATGGGAGATGACGGAAATGAGAATCTGCATATGACAGATGAAAATGCTACTGCCGACATGATATCTACTTTCTATCCTGGGTATGTTACAAAGAAAGTGATGTGGGATGCCTATACCCGTGAGACATCATCTACTGGCAACACTTATCCGGAGGTGACAAGGATTCTTAAGCAGCAACAGGCGGGGGGAGCCTTGATTATGAACTATGCGGGACATGGTAGTGAGATACAACTTTCACACGAGACAATACTCCGTATTTCAGATTTCTCCGAGTTTAAGAATAAAAATCTCCCATTGTGGGTTACTGCATCGTGTGATATCATGCCGTTTGATGGAACTTCGGAAACAATCGGAGAAAAATGTCTGCTAAATAAAGATGGTGGTTCTGTGGCTTTCTACGGAACGACACGAACGGTATATGCTAACTTGAATAAGTATATGAACCGAGCATTCCTGTATTATGTATTGAGTCATAGCAGTAATGGCAAACCGGTGACAATCGGTGAAGCCCATCGTTTAGCCCAAAATGCACTGGCACAAGGCGGTTCGTTTGGTGTAGACCGTTCCGAGAATCGATTGCAGTATTCGTTGTTAGGTGATCCTGCGCTGGCTTTGAACTTACCTTCACGTGCTATAAAAATAGATAGCGTGAATGGTATCGATGTAAATGCTACAGACAGTCTATTGACATTAAAGGCCGGTAGTATAGCTAAAGTTTCCGGGCATATAGAGAATGATGATAACTTTGATGGAATTGTCACGATGACGGTTCGAGATTCTAAAGAGTTGGTAACTTGTAAACAGAATGATGCGATAGAAGCCAGTGAACGATTTACATATTATGATCGTACCAAGACCTTATTTCAAGGTTCGGATAGTATCAAGGGCGGTCGTTTTGAATTTACGTTTACGGTGCCCAAGGACATCAACTATTCTAAAAATCCTGGTTTGATAAATATGTATGCTGTGAACGCAGACCATAGTATGTCAGCTCATGGATATTACGAGAAATTCAATTTTGGAGAAGGTGAACAGGTAGACAAAGATTCTATAGGTCCGTCTATCTATTGTTATCTGAACAGTCGCTCTTTTGTGAATGGAGGTGATGTGAACCCTACACCATACTTTGTCGCTGAATTGTCAGACCATCAGGGAATCAATGCAGCAGGTAATGGTATCGGGCATGACTTGATGCTTATCATTGATGGAGATATGTCGAAAAGTTATGTGCTGAATGATCATTTCACGTATGATTTCGGAAGTTATACTTCGGGCAAAACATTCTTTTCAATACCACAACTTGCCCCAGGCCGACATACCTTACAGTTCAGAGCATGGGATGTACAGAATAATTCATCAATATCAACATTAGATTTTAATGTTGTAAAAGGTCTGCAACCATCCCTTTTCGATGTTGCTACAACGAATAATCCGGTAAAGACTTCTACGACATTTATCATCAGTCATGATCGTACGGGAAGTAATATGGAGGTGACCCTCGAAGTCTTTGATCTTGCAGGCAGACTTCTTTGGAAACACCATGAAAGTGGGGTACCAACGACAACTGCTTATACAGTGGATTGGGATTTGACAATGGATGGGGGACGAAGACTGGGGACCGGAGTATATCTCTATCGTGCCAAGATCGCTTCAGATGGTAGTAATGAAGTTTCTAAAGCTAAGAAATTGATCGTAATCAGCAATAACTAAGTATAAACAGCGTTTATTTAGTATATGAACAGATCCATGAAAATAATGATCTCCAGTCTACTGACAGTGATATCACTGACAGTTTCGGCTCAGGACAAGAATAGTATGTTCAACCCGGTTCATACTTCGGTGACATCACAGACGATAGCCCCGGATGCGCGAGGCGGTGCAATGGGTGACATCGGTGCAGCTACCGATCCGGATGTGAACTCACAGTATTGGAATCCGGCAAAGTATCCTTTTGCCATTTCCCGTGCAGGAGTTGCACTCAACTACACCCCGTGGTTGCGACAACTTGTAAATGATATGGATCTAGCATATCTTGCAGGATATTATCGCATAGGTGATTATAGTGCCGTGTCTGGTTCTTTACGCTATTTCTCTTTGGGTGAGGTGTATACCAGCAGCGATGTCTCAGGGAGTAATGATATGACGATTCGTCCTTATGAGATGTCGTTTGATGTTGCCTATTCCCTGATGCTTAGCGAAAAATTCTCTATTGCAGCAGCAGTGAGATGGATACATTCAGACCTTACTTACGACTATACCGAGGAGACTACTCCGGGAAATGCGTTCGCTGCGGATATAGCGGCCTATTATCAAAACTATATCAATATAGGGCAGCGTGAATGCCAGTTGGGTGTCGGACTCAATGTATCGAATATTGGTTCCAAGATAACCTTTGGCGGTGACGATAACAGTGAGTTTATCCCAACGAATCTTCGTTTGGGAGCATCTCTCATGGTACCTATTGATGAATATAATAAATTTACGATAGCAGCAGACGCTAATAAATTACTTGTCCCTACTTATCCACAGAAAAAAGAAGAGGAGAGTGATGAAGATTTTGAGGTGCGGAAGCAGAAAGACTATTACGATGTGTCGAGTATCAGTGGAATATTCAAGAGTTTTACGGACGCACCTGGAGGTTTCAAGGAAGAACTGCAAGAAGTGAATTGGAGCTTGGGTGGAGAATACACCTATAATGATAAATTCTCGGTTCGTGCCGGTTATCATCATGAGAGTGAAAACAAGGGAAATCGAAAATATTTCACGGTAGGTGCTGGATTCAAGATGAATGTATTCTCATTGGATGCAGGATATGTTATCGCAACAGCCAAGAGTAATCCTCTTGACCAGACAATGCGTTTTACACTTACCTTTGATATGGATGGAATAAAAGATCTATTTAAGAGAAAGTAAAATATATGAAGATTAGAGTAGGAATGGGCTATGATGTTCATAAGCTCGTAGAAGGTAGAGACTTGTGGTTGGGCGGAATCAAGATAGAACATACCCTTGGATTGTTAGGACATAGTGATGCCGATGTACTGATACATGCAATATGTGATGCACTTCTTGGTGCAGCGAATTTGCGCGATATAGGTTATCATTTTCCGGATACGGCAGAATCAACACTAGATATCGATTCAAAGATTCTTCTGAAGAAAACGATGGAACTGGTTCGTGCAAAAGGATTCGAACTTGGTAATATTGATGCTACGGTCTGTGCAGAACGTCCAAAATTGAATCCTCATGTTCCGGAAATGAAAGAATGCTTGGCAAAAATCTTGGAAACAGATGTCGATAATATAAGTATCAAAGCAACGACAACAGAAAAATTAGGTTTTACAGGAAGACAAGAGGGAATTTCCGCCTATGCGGTCTGTTTGATCGAAAAGAGTTGATTTATATCAATTATGTGGTTTTTATTCGTTGTGTGCGGACACAATGTTTTGATATAGGTCAAGAAAGCATAGGATTTGACCAAAAAGATAAAAGAACTGTTGCTACTTTCAGAATCATAACGTACCTTTGCATCATCAAAAGGTTAATAGATTGTTTAGGTTAGTAGTAATAAATAGATTTTTAGGTTTTTAGTTATTAGGTTTTAAGGTAAATAAACATGATTGTTTAACAGGTTGACAAAGAGAGTCGTGAGACTATCTTTTGTTAAGAAATAAATGAAAGTTAAACATAATGATATGCTGCAGCTCGTTGAGAGTTGCAGCATGTTTTTTATATAACTTTACAAATTAGTATCAATTTATTTTGTATTATCTTTGATTTGCTTTATCTTTGCATTATGCGAGTATTGATAATAAACACATCAGAGAAAACAGGTGGAGCAGCGGTTGCTGCCAATCGCTTGATGGATGCCTTAAATAATAATGGTGTCAAAGCCAAGATGCTAGTACGTGATAAAATCACTGATGATATTACCGTTGTGGGATTGAAATGCAGTTTGAAAACGCAGTTTCATTTTCTTTGGGAACGTTGGTGTATATTTTGGCATCTGCATTTCTCGAAGAATCATCTATGGGAGATAGATCTTGCCAATTCCGGAAATGATATAACGTCTCTTCCTGAATTCCAAGAGGCTGATATCATTCATCTCTCATGGATTAACCAAGGTATGCTGTCTCTTTCCGGTATCCGAAAAATCCTAAAAAGTGGTAAACCTATCGTCTGGACGATGCATGATTTATGGAATGCGACGGGTATCTGTCATTACTCTCGCAAGTGTAAGCGATATGCTTCGGGTTGCGGACAATGTCCGTTGTTGCCGGGTGGTGGCTCTAAGAAGGATATATCTGCTCAGGTATTTAAAAGCAAACAAAATCTCTATAAGGATGCTAACATACATTTCGTGGCTTGTAGCAGATGGCTGCAGGATGAGGCTAAGAATAGTGCGTTACTTGTAGGACATCGTCTTACCAATATTCCTAACCCTATTGATACACGTATTTATTGTCAACATGATAAGAAAGAAGCACGACTCTGTGCCGGTCTTCCTGAGGATAAACGAGTTATTCTCTTCGTATCACAGAAGGTGACGGATGAACGTAAAGGTATGGAGTATTTCGTTGAGGCCATGAATATTTTAGTGAAGAATGATCCTTCTTATAAGGACAATACCTGTATCGCAATTCTGGGAGGACACTCTGAAGATGTCGCAGAACGTCTTCCTTTACCGGTATATCCACTAGGCTTTGTCAATGACGATAAGAAAATCGTATGCGTTTATAACTCTGCAGATGTTTTCGTATTGCCGTCTCTCGAGGATAATCTTCCGAATACCATTATGGAAGCGATGGCCTGTGGTGTGCCTTGTGTTGGATTTAAGACCGGAGGTATCCCGGAAATGATCGATCACCAAAAGAATGGGTATGTAGCCCAATATATGAAGTCGGATGACTTGGCCCATGGTATTCACTGGGTTTTGGATGAAACTGATGCCGAACAACTTAGCAAAAACTGTTTGAAAAAGGTTGTCCAAACTTATTCACAACATGCAGTAGCCATGCGTTATATCGAAGTATACAATCAGGCCCTTGCCTTTAAAAATTACAATATATGATAACTTTTAGCATTATTACCTGTACCTATAATGCTGAGTCTGTGCTTAAACGTACACTTCATAGTGTACTTGAGCAGACTTATCCTTATGTTGAACATATCATATTGGATGGTGCTTCAGAAGACCATACAATGGACATGGTAGACGAATATCTTCATGAAGATAAGCAGAGGGAAACCCGTCATCAGATTGTTATCAGTTCAGAACCTGATGGTGGACTTTATTTTGCAATGAATAAGGCGATAAAGAAAGCAACAGGTACATATCTTGTATTCCTTAATGCCGGAGATGTATTTCCTGCCTCTGATACTCTGGAGGTGATCGCAAATTCTATCGGTGATGGAGAGGCGCTTCCTGGTGTAATCTATGGTGATACTGATATTGTAGATGAAGATGGTCATTTCCTGCGCCATCGTCGGTTGACGCCACCAGAAAAATTGAGCTGGAAGTCGTTCAAGTATGGTATGTTGGTATGCCATCAGTCTTTTTATGCTCAGACTAATATTGCTAAGGACGTGCTTTATAACACCAATTACAGATATTCTGCAGATGTAGATTGGTGTATCCGCATCATGAAAGTATGCAAGGAGAGAAACTTGAAACTCAAATATGTTCATCATGTATTTACAAATTATCTGGATGGTGGGATGTCGATAAAGAACCACCGTGCTTCACTGGAAGAACGCTTTCGGGTGATGCAAAGTCATTATGGATGGATTACCACCGTTATGATGCACATATGGTTTGTCTTGCGATCGCTGATAAAGAAATAACTAGAAATAAAGAGTCTAAGAAAATCCATGAAAAGAAAACTTTTATTGTTCATGTTGTCTATGACAGCATGTGTTGACATGATGGCAATTGAGGAAGTTGCCGCCCCTATGAATGTGTATGCTCGTGATGTGTTGTCGCTGAATGGAAAATGGAATTATATCATTGACCAACAGGATATAGGATATTATGATTATCGGATGAATCCTACCCCTTGGGGATTCTTCTTGGATGCTAAAGCAAATCATCCGTCTGATTTAGTAGAATATAATTTCGACAAGAGTGAAACCTTGGATGTTCCTGGTGACTGGAATACACAAGACGAAAAGTTGTTCTGGTATGAAGGGACTGTCTGGTATCGGAAGAAATTTCAGTGGACACCACAGACAGGACGTAGGGCTTTGCTCTATTTTGCAGCATCAAATTATATGACCCGTGTATGGGTGAATGGTAAGAAGGCTGGAGAGCACGAAGGTGGATTCACTCCTTTTTGCTTTGATGTTTCAGATGCTGTGAAGAAAGGTGAAAATACAGTCGTTGTCATGGTCAACAATGTGCGAAGAAAGGAGAATATACCGACGCAGATCTTCGACTGGTGGAATTATGGCGGTATCACTCGTGATGTGATGATGGTTTCTGTTCCACAAATTTATATCGATGATTATTTTGTCCAGTTGCGTAAGGGTGATCGTAAAACGGTTGACGTGAATGTGCGATTGAATAAATCCTGTGCTGGAAAGAAAGTTGTTCTGTCGATACCGGAATTAAAAGTAAACAAGCAGATGACAACTGATGAGAATGGTGTCTCATCAGTTTCTTTGCGTATCAAACCTGTGTTATGGAGTCCGAAAAATCCAAAGTTGTATCGGGTGAATCTGACAATGGAGGATGACACGGTAAAAGATGAGATCGGTTTTAGAACGATAGAGACACGAGGTAAACAAATCTTGTTGAATGGTAAACCGATTTTCTTGAAAGGAGTATCCTGTCATGAAGAAACTGCTTATACGAGTCGTCGATGTAATTCGGCAGAGGATGCCGATACGTTGATTAGTTGGGCTAAAGATCTAGGATGTAACTTCATGCGTTTGGCGCATTATCCACATAATGAGCATGCCATTCGTGAAGCAGAGCGACAAGGTATACTTCTTTGGGAAGAACTACCTTGCTATTGGACTATCGACTGGACAAATAAGAAGACTTTTGCTTGTGCCAAGCGTCAGTTGACAGATATGATAGCCCGTGACAAGAACCGTGCTAATGTGATAATATGGTCGATAGCCAATGAAACTCCTCATAGTGATGCTCGCGACAATTTCCTTTCGAGATTGGCTCAATATGCGCGTACTCAGGATAGTACTCGACTGATCTCTATGGCTATGGAGGTGACGGGGGCAAGTAATTATGTGAACCGATTGCATGATAACATGAGTAAATATGTTGATGTGGTTAGTTTTAATCAATATATCGGTTGGTATCGCGATGTTAATGATGCTCCTAAGATGAAGTGGGAGATTCCTTATAACAAACCGGTTATTATCAGTGAGTTTGGTGGTGGTGCTGTCGCAGGATTTCATGGGGATAAAGAAAAACGATGGACGGAGGAATTCCAGGAGAATCTATATGTTCAAAATTTGGCAATGCTTGATAAAATAGAAGGATTGGCTGGTACTACTCCATGGGTGCTGAAAGACTTTAGATCTCCTCGACGCATGGAACCCGTGGTACAAAAGGGATTTAATCGAAAGGGGTTGTTCTCTGATCAGGGTAAGCGCAAGAAGGCTTTCTATGTGATGAAGAAATGGTATGAAAAGAAAGATCTACAATATAAGAAATAAGGAGTAATAAAAAATAGGATGCATCATCATGCATCCTATTTTTTATTGATATATTTTAATCTTAAATAATCTCTGAATTTATGAGTATCTCAAGATTTGTCCAACATGAATCTGTGGATTTTTTCCTAAATTGCTTAGTCGGACGATCTGTTCAACGGAAACCCCTCTCTTCTTGGCAATAGAAATAAGAGTTTCTCCAGGTTTTACCTTATGATAAAGTAGTTCGCCTGATGTAGAAGAACCACGGTTTGCGCTTTGTCCTACTTCGCCATAAATCATATCACGAGTGTAGCCACCATTGCCGATCTTGCCACGTACACGAGTTGCTTCTGCAGATTCTCTCTCATAATTAGCTAAATCGAAATTATAGAAATCCCCTGTGACATCCTGATTTCGGAAGTCGAAGAACAAAGCAGGGTTGAGAGCAACGCCACAAAGACGAGTCTCAAAATGAAGATGAGAACCTGTACTTCTTCCAGTGTTACCACCGAGACCGATAACATCGCCAGCGCGAACCTCCTCGTTTTCACTTACCAACTGTTTAGAGAGATGACCATAGATCGTTTCTAATCCATTGTTGTGACGAATTACGATATATTTACCATAGCCACGACCTTCGTATCTTACGACGCGAACTTTGCCATCAAAGGCAGCACGGATGGTATCGCCAATATAAACTTTAATATCAAGGCCTTTATGTTGGCGACCCCAGCGAGCACCAAAGTTACTGGTCACAACACGACTAGGAGTAGGCATGCAAAAATGACGTAAGTCGATACGATAATGTGATGGAAGTGAAGTTGCATGATGTGCATATTGGTTGTTGAAGTCTTCATAGAGTTGAGCTGCAGGGTTCTCTCGATTTTCTTTTATTTCTATAGATCTTAAGGCTAACGTATCGAGTGCCCTCATTCTTCGGTCTACTGGTGCTTGTCGCGCTAATAGGTCTTGGCCGAAAGACGGCGAGACTGTTAACGCAAACAACGCGACGATGCTAATTTTCTTAATATATCTCTTCAAATTCATACTCACTGTTAGGTTTAAGTTCAAATGAGGAATTAATAATTAAGAATTCCTCAAAGAAAAAACTACTTTGAATAATACGAGAATCCAACGTAGTTATTAAAATCGTTACAAAGATAATAAAAAAAAACGAAAAAAGAAAACTATTAACAGAATTTATTTGCCATTAACACAATTGAAATCATTATCAATCAGGAAATTGCAGCCCAATCGATATTACTTTTTCTTAATTCTTTCAGTCGATTCCAAAGCAGTGAATATGTGTCTTTTATACATTTTGGATCGTCGTCGATAATCTTTTTCGCTTCATCTCTTGCCAATTGAATGATTTGGCCGTCACGGGCGATGTCGGCAATTTTGAGGTCAAAGGCGATACCGCTTTGCTGTGTTCCATCGAGTGCGCCAGGACCTCTAAGCTTTAGGTCTGCCTCGGCTATACGGAACCCATCGTTGGTTTCGCACATGATGTTGATGCGTTTGCGAGTCTCATCGTTCAACTTATGATTGGTGACAAGAATGCAATAGCTTTGATCGGCTCCTCTTCCTACTCGGCCTCTTAATTGATGCAATTGGGACAAACCGAAACGTTGTGCATCGAGTATCACCATGACGGATGCATTTGGAACGTTTACTCCAACTTCGATGACAGTAGTAGCAACAAGTATCTGTGTCTCCCCTTTTACAAATTTTTGCATTTCTTCTTCCTTCTCAGCAGGTTTCATCTTACCATGTACCTTACTTAAATTCATGTTCGGGAAGACTTCTTTAAGGGTTTCATAACCTTCTTCAAGGTTTTTTAAGTCACTCTTTTCACTTTCTTTAATCAGTGGAAAAACGATATATACCTGTCTACCAGCTTTTATTTGGTTGCGTATGCTCTGGTAGAGACTTGTTACCTGATTGTCGTAGCAATGACGTGTGTCTATTGGTTTGCGACCAGGAGGTAATTCGTCGATGATACTTACATCCAAGTCGCCATAGATTGTCATAGCCAGGGTTCTAGGAATTGGTGTTGCCGTCATGACAAGGATGTGTGGCGGATTACTGCTTTTCGTCCAAAGTTTGGCTCTCTGGGCTACACCAAACCGATGTTGCTCATCGATGACAGCCAGTCCTAGACGATGAAAAACCACTTGCTCCTCGATTATGGCATGGGTTCCGATGAGTATCTGTACGCTTCCGTCAGCCAAGCCTTCAAGTATCTCCTTACGCTTTTTCCCTTTTACAATGCCTGTGAGCAGTTCTACACGTACATCCATTTCATGCAAGAACTTTTTGATGGTTTGTAGATGTTGCTCTGCGAGAATTTCCGTAGGGGCCATCATACAGGCTTGAAAGCCATTGTCGATGGCGATGAGCATCGACATGAGAGCAACCAAGGTTTTTCCGGAACCAACATCTCCCTGTAGCAGACGGTTCATTTGTCTGCCGGAATTCATGTCTGCTCTAATCTCGTGCATTACCCTTTTCTGGGCATTTGTGAGTTTGAAGGGTAGATTGTTCTTGTAGAAGCAATTGAAGGTGTTGCCGACATGTTCAAAGATATATCCACGATACCGTTGACGTTGGTCGCTGGCATATCGTAAGATATTCAGTTGCACATAAAACAATTCTTCGAATTTCAGACGAAGACGTGCATGTCTCATCTCGTTTGCATTCTTGGGATAATGAACTCCATGGAAAGCCTGGTCTATGCTCACTAGGTGGAGACGTCTGAGGATAAAGTCAGGAAGTGTTTCCTGAAGCGTAGTAGAGGATAATTTCTCAACCAATGTTTTGGTGAGTTTCTCGATGCTCCGGGAAGTCAACCCCATCTTCTTCATCTTCTCGGTAGTAATATAATAAGGTTGCATACCCATTTCCGAGAGCGTGAGCTTGCTGGCATCCTCAATTTCAGGATGAGAAAACTGATATCTACCTGCGTAAACCGTTGGCTTACCGAATATGATATATTCCGTATTCAGTTTATAATTCTCGTAAACCCATTTCGTTCCATGAAACCATACTAAGTCGACAACTCCGTGACCATCCGAAAAGTGTGCGACGATACGTTTGCTTCTCGGACCCATCTCGAACTCATCGAAACTCAGAATCTTTCCTTTGAGTTGTACAAAAGGCATATCGTTTGACAACTCATCGATTTTGTAGATACGACTTCTGTCAACATATTTATAAGGATAGTATTCTAGTAGGTCACGATAAGTATTGATTCCAAGTTCTTTACTTAGAATCTCTTTTCTTTTCGGACCAACGCCAGGAAGAAACATGATATCTTGGTCGAGAATACTATTCATCTGCTAACACTTCAGCTATTTTCAAATCGAAAGGTGTCGTTATCTTTATATTTTCGCGATTTCCTTCTACCATGGTCACGCTTTCTCCGTATGCCTCTACTACCGATGCATCATCTGTGAACTTGTCACTATATGGCTGCTTGTTCGCTGCTTTGAGCAATTGGATGTCAAAGCATTGAGGTGTCTGTACCAATCGATATTCCGAACGGATGACGCTATGTGAAAAGATATTGCCTTGTTCGTCAGAGTTGTCGATATGTCGGATAGACTCTACTGCCGGGATTACAGGAATGGCAGTTTTTTTCTGTCGGGCTGTCTCATAGCATCTGTCGATAACCTCGATACTTGGGAAAGGACGTACACCGTCATGTACACCAACAACACCAGTCTCGTTGTCAGGGATCACAGATAATCCATTTTGGATAGAATGAAAGCGAGTAGCGCCACCATTTACAATCTGGTAATCCTCATTGAAATGATATTCCCGACATAATTGCTGCCAGTATGCCTCCTGAGCTTTGGGTAATACGAGAATGATTCTCAGATTCTTGGAATACCTACGAAAGCGCTGAATTGTGCGCATGAGGATAGGGAGTCCACCTACAGGCAAAAACTGTTTGGGAATATCCGAACCCATTCGCAACCCTTTGCCACCAGCTGTGATAATGATATAGTCCATCTATTATTTAGACATGAGGTGAGTATACTGCATCTTGACCTGTAATTCTTTGACGGCAGTTTCTCCAATAAAATAAGATAGAATCTGATAAGCATATGGAAGATTTGCTGCTGGTCCCTCACCAGTAATGATGTTACCATCTTCCTGAAATAATTCTCCTGTGTATTCAGCACCAGTAAGATATTTCTGGAAACCAGGGCTACAGGTAGCCTTCTTACCCTCGAGT
>CACYKX010000081.1 GCA_902775075.1 uncultured Prevotellaceae bacterium
CCTGTGATACTGGAACGCGGTAAGGATGTGAGAAGTCGTAAAGTGGATATGGCAAATATCACTAAGACGCAAAGAGTTGATAGCGAGAGTAATTATAGTTTTGGTGAAGGTGGCGCCGGCGCATATTCTGACGGAAAATTATATACCAGAAGCAAGAAGCGTGGTTCGGTAGATAAAATTCTGAATGTGTTCTGTCAGCATGGTGCATCGACATCTATTCTCGCGGATGCTCATCCTCATATCGGTACGGATAAACTGCCTCGTGTTATCGAAAACATGCGCAATACAATTCTGAAATGTGGAGGCGAGGTGCATTTTCAGACTAAGATGACTTCTTTGATCCTTGAAAAAGATAAGGTTGTAGGTGTTGAGGCTATCAATCAGAAAGACGGTAGTGAGTTGACATTCCATGGACCTGTTATTTTGGCTACAGGTCATTCTGCTCGTGATGTATATCGTTATCTCTTTAACGCTAAAATAGAAATTGAATCAAAAGGTATTGCCGTGGGTGTTCGTTTAGAGCATCCAAGTGAGTTGATCGACCAAATACAATATCATAACAAGAACGGACGGGGTAAATATCTTCCAGCAGCAGAATATAGTTTTGTAACTCAAGTAGATGGTAGAGGAGTATATTCATTCTGTATGTGCCCGGGAGGGTTTGTGATCCCTGCAGCAACGGGAGATGAGCAAATTGTGGTTAATGGTATGAGTCCAAGTAACCGAGGAACGGCATGGTCGAATTCGGGTATGGTCGTCGAATTGCATCCAGAAGATGTAGAAGGAGATGATGTGCTGAATGTTATGAGATTTCAAGAACAGTTGGAAAAGAACTGTTGGCAACAAGGTAATATGAAACAGACCGCTCCAGCACAAAGAATGGCAGATTTCGTAAATGGAAAGTTGTCTTATGATTTGCCGAAATCGAGTTATGCTCCAGGTCTGATTTCCAGTCCTTTGCATTTCTGGTTGCCCGAAATGATTAGTAGTAGATTGCGAGAAGGTTTTAAGACTTTTGGCAAGCATGCCCATGGATTCCTGACTAATGAAGCCGTATGTATCGCGACAGAAACCCGAACGTCGAGTCCGGTAAGAATCCTTCGCGACAGAGAAACATTGCAGCATATAAGAATACAAGGCTTGTTCCCTTGTGGCGAAGGTGCAGGATATGCCGGTGGTATTGTAAGTGCTGGTGTTGATGGCGAAAGATGTGCAGATGCAATGGCCGAGTATATTAATCAACTAGGATGATGACATCCTAGTTGATTCTATTCATTCTTTTTTGTTCGGCTTTGTTAGCTCCTGTATCAATGATAAAACTCCCGTTCTCATCACTAGTGGCTATTTGGATGTAAGTAGAATCAGCCATATTATTTGATGAATGTAATAGATTTGGGGTGAATGGTATGATTTTGTGATGAGTTGTAATACAAATTATCTTATATATATAGATATGTTTTGAATTTTCGGCTTATTCTTTTTGCTATATGCTCGAAAATTAGTATTTTTGCAAAGTTTTGAGAATATATAAAAATCATTATAATGAAAGTTTCTTACAAATGGCTTAAAGAATACGTCGATTTCGATTTGACTCCACAGGAGACAGCGGACGCGCTGACCTCAACAGGTCTCGAAGTAGACGCACTAGAAGAAGTACAATCAATCAAAGGTGGATTGAAAGGTCTCTTTGTAGGCAAGGTGCTTACATGCGAACCTCATCCTAATTCAGATCATCTCCATATCACTACTGTTGATCTAGGTAAGGGCGAACCACAGCAAATCGTTTGTGGTGCTCCAAATGTTGCTGCAGGTCAGAAAGTTATCGTTGCAGACTTGGGCTGTGTGCTTTATGATGGTGATGAAGAATTCACGATCAAGAAGTCGAAACTTCGTGGCGTAGAGAGCTTTGGAATGATTTGTGCTGAAGACGAAATAGGTGTGGGTACAGATCATGCTGGTATCATTGTTTTGCCAGAAGATGCTCCTATTGGTCAGCCTGCTGCAGAATATTATCATTTAGAAAGTGACTGGGTGATCGAAATAGATATTACAGCTAACCGTGCAGATGCTTTGTCTCATTATGGTGTGGCTCGTGACCTCTATGCATGGTTAACTCAGAATGGATATAAGACTAGTCTTCATCGTCCTGATTGTTCAGAATTTAAGGTCGATAATGAAGAACTTCCTATTGAAGTAGAAATCGAAAATACAGAGGCTTGCAAGCGCTACGCATGTTTGAGTATTACAGATTGCGAAGTAAAAGAAAGTCCTGAATGGCTCCAAAATAAACTACGTGTTATAGGCTTGCGCCCAATCAATAACATTGTTGATATCACAAACTATGTGATGATGGCTTATGGTCAGCCAATGCATTGCTTTGATGCTGATATGGTGAAAGGCCATAAAATCGTAGTCCGCACTCAACCTGAAGGTACTGAGTTTGTAACCCTCGATGGAGAAAAGCATGATCTCGGAGAGCATGATTTGAGTATCTGTAATGCTGAGGAACCTATGTGTATTGCTGGTATCTTTGGCGGTAAGGGTAGCGGTACTTATGAGACTACAAAGAATGTTGTCTTAGAAAGTGCATACTTCCATCCTACATGGATCCGTAAGAGTGCTCGCCGTCATGGGTTAAGTACTGATGCCAGCTATCGCTTTGAGCGTGGCATCGACCCAAATGGTCAAATTTATGCTTTGAAGCAGGCTGCTATTCTTTGTGAACAACTTGCTGGCGGAAAAGTCAGTATGCAGATCAAGGATGTATATCCTAATCCTATTAACGACTTCGATGTTCGCTTGAATTACGAATATTGTGATCGCTTGATAGGAAAACAATTAGGTCACGATACCATCAAGAGTATTGTTACAAGTCTTGAAATGAAGATTAATAAGGAAGATGAAGAAGGTCTGGATCTTTCAGTTCCTGCATATCGAGTAGATGTTCAGCGTCCTTGCGATGTCGTAGAGGATATCCTTCGTATATATGGATATAATAATGTAGAAATTCCAACGACTCTCAAGTCTTCTTTGAACGTTCAAGGAGAGGCTGATAAGAACTATCATCTAGAGAATCTTGTTGGTGAGCAGCTTGTTGGTGCTGGCTTTAATGAAATCCTTAACAATTCATTGACCAAGTCAGCATATTACGAATCAAATGAACTTAATGCATATCCGTGGGATAAGACTGTTAAAATCATGAATCCATTGAGCGCAGACCTTGGCGTAATGCGTCAGACTCTCTTGTTCGGTGGTATGGAGAGCATAGTTCGTAATGTGAATCGTAAAAGTGCAAATCTAAAGTTCTTTGAGGTAGGAAACTGCTATCATTTCTCTCAGGATAAATGGACTGCAGAATCTCCAATCAAAGCATATGTTCAGGAATATCACATCGGTTTATGGCTTACCGGTAAGCGCGTAGAAGGTTCTTGGGCTCATGCTGATGAAAATACAAGTTTCTATGAGTTGAAGGCGAACGTGGAAAATATTTTCCGTCGTTGTGGTCTTACAAACTTTGTTGTCAAGAAGAGCGATAACAACATTTTCTCTAAGGGATTGAATTTTGAAACTCATCAGGGAAAAGTTCTAGCAGAACTTGGTATTGTTGATTTGAAATTGAAGAAGATGTTTGGAATAGAGCAGGATGTGTTCTATGCAGATATCCACTGGACAGATGTTGTGAAGGCTATTCGTAAGAATAAACTTCAGTTCTCTGAAATTTCTAAATATCCAGCTGTAAGTCGAGATTTGGCATTACTACTTGATAAAGATGTTGAGTTCGCACAGATAGAACAAATCGCTCGTCAGACAGAAAAGAAACTTTTGAAAAAAGTCGAACTCTTTGATGTCTACGAAGGTAAGAATCTTCCAGCAGGTAAGAAGAGCTATGCAGTAAACTTCATCTTGCAGGATGAGACCAAGACCTTGAACGATAAGGCTATCGAAGCCATCATGAATAAATTGATTCATCAGCTCACAACAAAGCTTAATGCGGAGTTGCGTTAATACGAGAATAATAATATAATATAATATTAAAAAATTACTCCAATGGGAAGAGCATTTGAATATCGTAAAGCTACAAAGCTCAAGAGATGGGGCCATATGGCCCGCACATTTACAAAGTTAGGTAAGGAGATTGCTATTGCTGTTAAGGCAGGTGGTCCTGAGCCTGAGAATAATCCTCGTCTACGTGCTATTATTGCTACTTGTAAGCGTGAGAACATGCCTAAGGATAACATCCAGCGTGCAATCAAGAACGCTATGGGTAAGGATACTAGTGATTACAAGGAGGTGCCTTACGAGGGATATGGTCCTCACGGAATCGCAATCTTTGTTGATACATTGACAGATAATACTACTCGTACTGTAGCAGACGTTCGTTCTATCTTCAACAAGTTTAATGGTAACTTGGGTACACAGGGTTCTTTGAGCTTCCTATTCGACCATAAGTGTGTGTTCACATTTAAGAAGAAGGATGGTCTTGATATGGATGAACTAATCCTTGAGTTGATAGATTATGGAGTAGAGGACGAGTTCGATGAGGATGCAGAAGAAGGCGAGATCACAATCTATGGTCAGCCGACAAGTTTTGGAGAGATTCAGAAGTATCTCGAGGATAATGGCTTTGAGATTACTAGTGCTGAGTTCACTCGTATTCCAACAGATTTGAAGGATGTTACTCCTGAGCAGCGTGAGACTATTGATAAGATGATTGAGAAACTTGAGGATTTTGATGACGTCCAGAATGTTTATACAAACATGAAACCTCTTGAAGGTGAAGATAGCGCAGAATAATAATTAGGGTATTACGGAAACTATAATGGTGTTTTCGTAGTATTTGGATAATAAATATAAAGGCTGTGTATAGAGATATTCTTACGCAGCCTTTTTTGTGTTTATATAAATGTAGTTTCGTTTGTGACGGCCGTGGTACATGTAACAAACTCACGTGTTTACCACAATGTTGTTACGTGGTTACATTTAAAAAGATACATCTATTAGACTTTATAAGCCAGCTTTATAATCCTTTTGAGTATATGTATGATCAAATAATACAATTTTAGGATTACTAGCAGAACGATATTCAAATCTGAACTTAATACCCTTTTGTTTATATGCTTTCGTACTAGGATCATTGGTGACACTTTCACGAATCACATTGATTAATTTCTGCTTGTTTGCATTGATGACTTGAATATTGTCAGCCTTTCCTCTTAGCATTCTATAATAGGTGAATGTCATAGTAGCAGGATTGAAAGATAAACTGTCTGTACGTTCGTCATTTTGATAAGGTGTTGGACAGAACTTTTCTGTATATTCTTTTGCATCACGCTGTGCTTTCTCTTCGAGAGTCTCAGAACAAGAAGTGGCAAATAAAATAGAACAAGCTGCTAAAAACAATATTTTTTTCATGATTTTATTTATTTTATTTCTTGCAAAGATACTAACTTTTTATCAAAATTATGAATTCCAAGTGATGAAATCTGAATTAATCTTTGTATATTTGCAAATTAAAGAAAAAGATTTTCATGAACAATATTAATAAAATAAGAAACTTCTGTATAATTGCCCATATCGATCATGGAAAGTCAACTTTGGCCGATCGTCTTCTTGAAAAGACTCAGACGATTAAGATTACTGAAGGTCAGATGCTGGATGATATGGACTTAGAGCGCGAACGTGGTATCACTATTAAGAGCCATGCTATTCAGATGGCTTATAAAGCTGAAGATGGCAAGGACTATACTTTGAATTTGATAGATACTCCGGGACACGTCGATTTTTCTTACGAAGTTTCAAGAAGTATTGCTGCATGTGAAGGTGCTTTGCTTGTTGTTGATGCAACTCAAGGTGTTCAGGCCCAGACAATTTCCAATCTATATATGGCTATTGATCATGATTTGGAGATTATCCCTGTGATCAACAAGATTGATATGCCTAATGCTATGCCTGATGAGGTAGAGGATGAAATCGTTGAGCTTATTGGATGTGATAGAAAAGATATAATCCGTGCATCAGGTAAGACAGGTGAAGGCGTAGAGGATATCCTCGAGGCTGTAGTGACTCGTATTCCTCATCCAGAGGGTGATCCGAAGGCTCCTGCTCAAGCTTTGATATTTGATTCTATCTTCAACTCTTTCCGAGGAATTATCGTGCTTTGTAAAGTTGAGAATGGTACTATTCGTAAGGGAGAAAAAGTGAAGTTCTTCAATACTGGGCAGGAATATATTGCAGATGAGGTAGGAACTCTGAAGATGGATATGGTTCCATGTGATGAATTGGCAACAGGTGAAGTAGGTTACATCATTTCTGGTATTAAGAATGCTACAGAAGTAAAAGTGGGTGACACTGTTACTTCTATTGCAAACCCTTGTGATAAAGCTATTGCTGGTTTCCAGGAAGTGAAGCCTATGGTTTTCGCTGGTGTATATCCTATAGATCCAAATGATTATGAGAATCTTCGTGCTTCTTTGGAAAAACTTCAGTTGAATGATGCTTCGCTGACGTTCTCTCCAGAGAGTTCTATTGCTTTAGGATTCGGATTCCGTTGTGGATTCTTAGGACTACTTCATATGGAGATTGTTCAGGAACGTCTCGACCGTGAATTTAATATGGATGTGATTACAACGGTACCTAATGTGTCGTATATGGTATATGATAAGCAGGGAAATTGTAAGGAGGTACATAATCCATCAGGTCTTCCTGATCAGACGTTGATAGATCATATAGAAGAGCCATATATTCGTTCTAGTATTATTACTTCTACAGATTATATTGGTCCTATTATGACTTTATGTCTTGATAAACGAGGGGAGTTGATCAATCAGGAATATGTAAGCGGTAATCGTGTTGAACTTCATTTCTATATGCCATTAGGTGAAATCGTGATCGACTTCTATGATAAATTGAAGAGCATTTCGAAGGGGTATGCTTCTTTTGACTATCATATTGATTCTTTCCGCCCTTCAAAATTGGCAAAACTTGATATTTTGTTGAATGGAGAACCTGTTGATGCCTTGTCTACACTTACTCATGAAAGTAATGCTGTGACGTTTGGCAGAAGAATGTGTGAGAAGTTGAAGGAACTTATACCTCGTCAGCAATTTGATATCGCTATTCAAGCTGCAATTGGTGCAAAAATTATTGCTCGTGAAACTGTAAAACAGGTTAGAAAAGATGTAACTGCCAAATGCTATGGTGGTGATGTTAGTCGAAAGCGTAAATTGCTGGAAAAGCAAAAGAAAGGAAAGAAGCGTATGAAGCAGGTTGGTAATGTTCAAGTACCACAGAAAGCTTTCTTAGCGGTGTTGAAGCTCGATTAAAGAGGAATACAAGAGAGGAAAACTTTAACTAAATAAATTTCTTTTAGCAAATATAAGGAGGACTGCAAAATGAAAGAGGCTGCCACTACAATACGTGATATTGCTCGCGAACTTGCGAGAAAATATAGTACGATGACTTATGAGGAACTAGATACTTTGGAAAGTATTCTTGTACCCATGAAGTTTACTAAGGGTGAGATGATTCTTAAAGAAGGGGATATCTGTGATAGTATTTATTATATAGAACGTGGACTTGTTCGCCAATTCTATTATAAGAATAATAAGGAAGTAACGGAGCATCTTGGTGAAGATCATACTATCTTTATGTGTATTGAAAGCCTCTTTAAGGAGGAGCCTACTAAATTGCAGGTTGAGGCGTTGGAACCAACCTTGGTGTTCGCTCTGCCTAAGAAGCGCTTGGAGGAAGAGGCCATGCGTAATATCAATATTCAGATGCTATATCGTAAGATCCTAGAAGAGAGCTTGATTATTTCTCAGGTGCATGCGGATCTCGTAAGATTTGAGAGCGCCCAGAATCGTTATAAGAAGATGTGTGAACTTAATCCGCAGGTTGTTTTGCGTGCTCCTCTTAATTATATAGCTAATTATTTACAGATGTCGCCTGAGACTTTAAGTAGAGTTAGAACTGCAGTTTTAAATGAATAATAAAAAGAGGGCACTTCAAATTGAAGTGCCCTCTTTTATATTTCTCATTCTATATAACTTCTATAGAAGTTGTTTTCTTTGAGGACATATCGCGTGGATATGATATGCCTCTTGATAAATTAGTTCGCGTTAGTCTGATATAGGTAACGCTTAATACTCTTCTTTGGTGTCTTCTCGAATTCCTCCTCTTGAATTCTGATTTCACTTACTTTACTATAACCAGGAATCATAGAATTAAGTGCTACACGGTTCTGTTCCATTACGTTGGTTAAATCCTCTGTGCTTAGTCCCAATACCTTTACTTCGTCATAGTCTGGGTGAACAAGACCAATTAATTTCTGGCCTTCCTGAATAACAATACTCTCATTGACCATTGCCAAGGAATTTAGTTTGTCTTCGATTTCTTCAGGATAGATGTTTTGTCCGTTAGCACCTAAAAGCATAGTCTTGGAACGTCCCTTAATGAAAACATTACCATCACCATCCATTGTACCAAGGTCTCCAGTATGCAACCAGCCATCTTTATCAATGCTCTTGGCGGTTGCTTCCTCATTCTTATAATAACCTAACATAACATTTGGTCCCTTACAAAGAATCTCTCCTGGTATGTTTTCTGGATCTTGACTGTCAATACGTACTTTCATATGAAGAGCAGCACGACCACAAGAACCTGGTATGAAATCATGATAATCAGCATAACAGATGATAGGACCACATTCTGTAGCACCATAACCTACTGTATAAGGAAAATCTATACGATGCATAAAATGTTCTACCTCCTGATTGAAAGCTGCACCTCCAATGATTACCTCATATACATTACCGCCGAAGGCCTTGTACATCTGCTCTCCAATTTTTTCTCTTACCTTTTTGGCAATTACAGGCATGTGAAGAAGCATACGCATACGATTGTTCTGAATCTTTGGGAAGATCTTCTTACGTACAATCTTTTCAATGACCAATGGTACAGCAATAATGATGACTGGTTTTATGTCTGCAAAGGCCTGTGCTATAATAGCAGGACTTGGTACACGGGTGAGATAGTAGATATGGCAACCTTTGATAAATTCATAGATGAATTCAAAAGCCATGCCATACATGTGTGCCATAGGAAGAATGCTCAATGTGTTATCTCCTTTGTGTATACGTTTAGACAATACGCTATCCGCAAAGTCTGCGTTACTCCACAAAGAACGGTATGGGAGCATTACACCTTTAGAAAAACCAGTAGTTCCACTTGTATAATTGATGAGAGCTAACTTGTCAGGATTCTCTTCATGGTAATAGCTTACATGTTCTTTACGGAAATATTTTGGATATTTCTTTCCGAACATTTCGTTGAGGTGCTCTCGAGCATACGTTAATTTGTCAGTACGACTTACAACCAATGAATAGTCAGGAATGTAGATGATACCTTCCAGTCCTGGCATCTTTGTTGCATCTACTTGTGTTGCTACTACATCGCCCACGAATAATAATTTGGCATCACTATGGTTTACGATGTTGTGGATCTGCTCGGGAAGGAACTCATGTAATATTGGTACAGCGATTGCACCATAGGTAAGTGTAGCAAGAAATGCACATGCCCACGCAGCACTGTTACGACCGCAAAGGGCAATTTTGTCGCCTCTCTTTACACCTGCATCCTCGAACATAATATGTAACTTCTCGATCTTTCGGGCCACATCATGATATTGAAGTGTAGTTCCCTTGTAATCGGTCAAAGCATCAAGATCCCAATGCTCTTTGATGCTTTTTTCTATTAATGCGTTAAAACTAGGAATTTCCATATTAAACTGCACTTTGGTATAAATATCTCTTAATAGATTTTTTCGGAGTTTTTTCGAATTCTTTATCGTGAAGGACTATCTTTGAAATCTTACAGAAAGAAGGTAACTGAGTGTTTAACTCGTTGCGGTTCTGTTCCATAATGCTTTCCAAGTCGTCATCGGTGAAGCCTAATGATTCTGCTTCTTCTTTGTCAGGATGCACTAAACCTACCAGCTTGTCATCTTTCTGGATGATAATACATTCGTTTACCATAGCCATGGAATTGAGTTTGTCTTCGATCTCTTCAGGGAATACATTCTGACCGTTAGCTCCTAAGAGCATGTTCTTAATACGACCATTAATAAATACATGCCCATCTTTGCTCATGGTGCCTAAGTCACCAGTATGGAACCATCCATTTTCGTCGATTACAGCCTTGGTAGCTTGCTCGTTCTTGTAATAGCCATCCATCACGTTTATGCCACGTGTGACAATTTCTCCAGGAATATTTTCTGGGTCATTGCTCAAAATCTTTACGTCCATGTGTTTGATAGCTGTTCCACAAGATCCTGGTACAAAATCTTTCCAATCACTATATGTAATCATAGGGCCTGTCTCTGTGGTACCGTAACCAATAGTAATAGGGAAACCGATGCTCACAAAGAAGGCTTCTATCTCCTTGTTTAGTCCTGCTCCACCCACTAAGATCTCGTAAGCATTACCTCCGAATTCCTTCTTTACTAATTCGCATATTCTTTCCTTGATTTTCTCCTTGATAATAGGCATGTTCATCAAGAGCTTTACGCGATTGTTTTGGATGAGAGGGAATATCTTCTTTCGGACAATTTTCTCAACGATAAGTGGTACAGATATAATAATTGCAGGATGGATTTCTGAGAAAGCCTGCTGTATTAGAGTCGGACTAGGAAGGCGTGTGAGGAAGAAGATATGATTACCTGCACAGAATTCAATGATAAACTCTACCTGAAGTCCGTACATATGTGCCATAGGCAAAATACTTAGTACATTGCTTCCTGATTTTATATGGCGCATGATAGCATCGTTCAGTCCATCTAAGTTACCCCATAATACGCGATAGGGTAGCATTACTCCCTTTGAGAATCCTGTTGTTCCACTGGTGTAGTTTATCATAGCTAAATCATCGCTCTTGTCTTTGAAGTAGCTAACGTGCTCTTTGCGGAAATATTTTGGATATTTTTTTCCAAATATTTCGTTGAGATGTTCACGAGCATATGTCAACTTCTCAGTACGTGAAATAACCAAACTGTTATCTGGAATATAGATGATGCCTTCAAGATTAGGCATTTCATCAGGGTTAATCTGAGTAGCTACGACATCTCCGACAAAGAGTAACTTTGCTTCGCTATGATTTACGATGTTATGTATTTGTTCTGGTGTGAACTCATTTTGGATAGGCACTACCACCGCACCCCATGTTAGGGTTGCGAGAAAGGCTACTGCCCAATTTGAACTGTTTCGTCCACAGAGTGCTATTTTGTCACCCTGCTGAACTCCTGAGTTCTCGAACATAATATGAAGCTTCTCGATCTTGCGAGCAACATCATGATATTGTAAGGTACTCCCTTTATAATCCGTAAGGGCATCTTTGTCCCAATTCTTTATGATGCTTTGTTCGATAAATGAGTTAAAGCTTGGTATATTATCCATTGCACAATATTTCAAATTTTGCGCAAAGGTACAATGAATTTTGCACATTTCAAAATCTTTTGTGCAGTTTTTTGCTTCAAGCGGTAACTTTTTTGTAATTCTTACTTTCTACGTAGAGGAAGAGGGACGCGAATTGTTCTAAAAATGGATTTTTAAGTTCAGAATCTTACATTGAATATTCGAGTGTTCTATTTATTCGTATCTCATACTTTTTGAAGGATGGATATGAGAAATCAAATAGCTTGGAGCAATCAACATGAGAACACTAATGATTAGTGTTGCGATATTTAATGCTATGATGAAATACCAATTGAATTCTACAGGTACGGTACTTACATAGTAGGTCTGTGCGTCCAATTTAATGATACCGGTATATTTCTGTAGCATCAGTAATGCTATAGCTAAGATGTCACCGATGATCATTCCGCGACCTATTATAAATACAGCAAACCAGAGGAATGTCTTGCGGATGGTCTTATTCCTAGCTCCTAGTGCTTTCAAGATTCCTATCATATTTGTACGTTCTAAGATGATAATAAGTAGTCCTGAGATCATTGTCACTCCGGCTACTGCCAACATAAGTCCTAAGATAATCCACACATTCAAATCTAAAAGATTCAACCATGAAAATATACTAGGATTTATTTCCTTTATGGTTGCACTAGAGTAGGTTTCTCCATAATGGTCTGTCTGCCTATTTATCTTATTTGTAAAATATTGAGCGGTTTCATTAAGTCGATTAAAGTCTTTTACCGTGATTTCTGCTCCACTTGTTTGATCTTCGTACCAGCCATTCAACTTTATAGCAGTATATAGGTCGGTAAAACATATGATTTCATCATATTTCTTCAGGTTGGTTTGGTAGATACCTTGTATGGTAAATCTTCGAGTACGAATACCATTATTATCGTCGAT
>CACYKX010000082.1 GCA_902775075.1 uncultured Prevotellaceae bacterium
TTCTGCCCTCACCTTTTCCAGTTCCCGTTCCTTTTCCCGTTCTGCCTCTTTGCGTTTCGCAATATCAGCCAACTCATTCAAAGCACGGATTAATCTTTCTTCATCTTTCATAGGCAATACATGTTAATGGATTCGTATTGACCAAGGGGTGTAGCATACCATAACAAATTCTATGCGACCAGTAATAATGCAGCAAGAACACCAAGTCCTTCTGCTGCGATTTTACCATTCCATGAGCCATCCGTCAACTTATGTTCAATGATATACTCACGTAGTTTTATTCTCCACTCCCTATTTTGCAGCAATATCCAAAGCGATTCGTCGAAATAAGCGAATTCAACATTATCTTTTAGCCAAGCCTTAGATGGAGTGCGACCCTTACTAAGTCGTTCTCCCTGATAGTTCAAATGCCAGAAACCATCGGTTTCCAAATGCCAGAATGGCTTCTCTATACTTGTACTATCATCAAACTGCGAATTCCTAGCATATTGTGACATCAGCATATTGTATCGTCCCTCTAGCCAATCATTAATGGAAAACTGGTTGTTCCTAAATACATTTCCCTCAATACCATCTATGATTGCCACCATGAACACAGGCTTCGCAACGATAGTCTCGCCATGAATCTTGGCCTGCCTGATGCTCATTATTCGCTTAGTGTAGTATTTATAGCATTGTTCGTAACTGAAGAATTGGATTGTTCTATTCATAGCCCTTCGTTATTGGTTTTCGAGGGCAAAGATAGCAAATAATTACATTCATTGAGTATAATAATAAAAAAAAAGTGGCAAACTCAAATGAATTTGCCACATAATCGTATTTTATCTACTTTGGGAATCTATTTTATCACCATAATAGTCATACCATATACCTCTAACTTTAATTTTATTTTCTTCGCGCTTATTTCCCTCGACGAAGTCCTCTATATCATCCATAAAGTTTGAACTTGAAAGTTTAGGATACAAGGCGGATTCTGTATATGCGACAAGCATCTTACTGCCCTTCACCCATTCGCCACCAACACGTTTAATATCTTTGACTGTCATACACATGGGTTTCATATTGAAGCGATAAATCTTGTCATTGAAAATTTTTAGAGGTGCTTCATCAGTATAAACAACCTTGCCAGACTTATTGATAACAGTTCCTCCATTTTCTGTATTTTTTACTGTAACATTTAGCGGCATTCTGATCAATCCTAACTGCGACAATTGATATTGAACAGAATAGAGAGATTTTTCTAATCTTTCTGCTATTCTATTTAGTTCCATGTCATGTTCGAAGTACATGGTCAACCTTTCAATTTCATCTTCATTCCATGGCTTCTCTGCTTCTGCGCGCAAGGATTCTTCATCTATGGAATCATCTTCTAATTCTTCATCTTCGAACGACTCTATATCTTCTTCAAAATTTTCAACATCATCATTTCCTATATTGTCATCAGAGATAAATGACGTGAATATCTTAAGAAACGCTGAGTCCTTGAACAAACTATTCGGATCATCCTCTAACATATCTTCCAAATAATGAAATCCGTAATTTGCATACTCTTCCATTTTATGCTTTAGGGAATTAGCAGCGTCATCAACACTCACTTCTCCCTTTTCCAACGAAATAAAATCAATGTCAGTTTTTGTGATAAGAGCTGCAAACATATACTCTTGAATCTTTTTGTACGATGTTCGCCCTAGTTTAAGCTTACCTTCTTGACTACCCCAAAACATTATTTTATGTCCAAAGTGCTTACGCTTCGATTTGTCATCTGTCAATTTCCTTGTCTTATCAAAATATAATCCAATGAAAAAGCCAATGATAAACATCTCATATCCTGCACCAAAAATTTTACCTCGTGACTCAGTGTACTGACTAGTTCCTCTACCATAGTCAGTAAAGGGCATCATTAGCAACTCTTCGTATTTTTTCTCCCATTCAGGGTCTTTATTGCTCCAAGCATCAAATAGAGATTTCATAATTAATCCTCCGTTTTAATTTCTTTCACTAATGTTCTTATAGTTGACAAATCCGAGCTATTGAATCCTTCTGCCTTCTGTATTCGATATACCCGGCATGTAAGTTTGTCAACATCGTTCATTCTGACTTTTCCTCCTGTAATGAAGTCTTTCGTAATAACAATACATTGCTTTTTTACATCATTGATAATGTTATAGAATTCTTCTTCTTTAGCATCACCAAATGAAGAAGTAGCTGCATCGAATATGAGAGGATACTCTTCATCCGTCTTCTTATGGGCAAAATCAGAAACAGCAAATAATATTGAGATATACATTACTGTTTTCTGAGAATCCGATGGTTTTGTAATATACGTACCATTGGAACTTTTCAATCTAATTCCAGCCTCATCTTTGTCTTTTTTATAGAAAAGACTTACTTCTCCATGGAAGTCCTTTGTGCTCAAACGATCCATGTACAAATTTGCACCTTCCCTTAATGCGTTAAGAAAGTTATAAAGATTCTTTTCTTTTGCTCTCATCGAAGCCTGTGCGATTTGATCAAATGCAAAATGTACTTTTTGGTATAGCCTTGATAAAGAATTTCCGGGTTTGAGATTAACCATTTTCTCTTTAACTTCTGCTTCACGATTCAATTTGTCTTTAAGATCAAACTCAAGATCTTTGATTTCTAATTCAGCTTCATTCTTCCTTCTGAACATATTATTTACGTCAGAATTGTTTTTCTTCATCATTTCCTCGGAAATATTACCTGCCTGTATCAGTAAACGAGAAATATCCTCCTCTATTTCCTCTATATCTTTTTTGACCTGTGATAATTCATCCGATTTTCGACTTACCACCTCAAGTCTGTCATTGATATCATTTGCAATACCTGAAATAAAAGCCTCTTCCGGTCCTGACAGTCTGTTTGCCAAAACATTGATTTCGTCTATGTATTCCTCAGTGAAGAGCTGTTTTTTACTTAACTTAACTTGTTCTTCTTTAATTCTTGCTCGTTCATTGATGTGCTTCTTATATTCTTCAAGCTTATTGACCATGAAACGATATGCCTCTGAACCTTCTGGAGCAGGAGTATTGCATACTTTGCATCTATGCACCATTATCATCTCCTTCATATATTTATCATCAGGGATATACCAAGGCAATTTAGCATCGTCGTTTAGAAGTGATTCATTCTCTTTTTTCAGTGCGTCTAGTTCACCTTGTTCTTTTCCTCTTTCCAATAGAAATTCATCGTGTAGCCTTTCTTTCTCTCGTCTCAACTGGGCACATTTGTCCTTGAAGGCAGAAAGGATATCAGGAAAAGCACACATTATCCAATACTGGTCAAGGAGACTTGTGTTCAGGTTAACCTTGTCTATGCTCGCTTTTAAACTTGTTGCATTAGCTTTTTTCCCAGCCAAAGCTTGCGACAATTCATTATATCTGTCTCGCGTGTCTTGATTCTGTTCCAAATCTTTTAGCATAGTTTCGTAAGAGCTTACAGCAGTAGACAATTCCTTGATTTGCTTACGAATATCCTGTATTTCTCCACTCAGTTTTGTCAATTCATTATCGAATCTAATAGCTTCACTTCTTGTATTCTCATCGTTCTTACTTTCCTTACGAAAAGCCTTATCTGCAGAACTTTCAAAGCTTGAAGTAAGATTCACGAGTTCATCAAAATACTTGATGTCAGAGTATTTGTCAACAAGCATTTTTAATGCTTTGGGGCCATCAAGCACATCAAGTCGGGACTCACCTTTGAACATTGAGAAATGTTGCATTTCTGCATCAAAACAGCGTTTTATCAATCCTCTTCCGTCTGGAGAAAGTCTTCCTTCGTCCGTATCTTCTTTGCCCTTGAATTTTATATCACTCACATCATAATAGTCCTCTCCTTTTTTTGTAATGACAAATAGTTTCTCCACAGACTTATGTCCATCATGTTCAAAGTCCATCTTCACCCTAAGGTTGGCTGATTCACCTATTTCAAGTTTGGACTTCCTCATTTCAGAGAAGTTGTCTAATGCATGACTTTTCTGAGCATCATCTGTGCTGGAAATGTCAAGTAGCCACTGAAGAGCTTCGAAAACAGTTGTTTTACCATCGCCATTGTCACCTATAATCAAAGTAAGGCCTTCCCCAAATTTAAAAACGTTTTCGTTACCATAGTAGCTACGAAAATTTTCTATCTCTATTCTACGTATTATCATAGCTTCTTTTTTAGTAATTCGTTTACAGTATTATATATCTCTTTTTCCGACTTCTTTTCACTTAGTCCTTCAATGATAGTTGCAACAGCACCAACAATTGCATTGTTAGAACCAAGAGCATATTCAAGAGACGTAATCTCAGAAGGTTCATACTGGGCATACTCCATTAATTTTTCATCTAGGAGAACTGCCTCAAGAATCTTGTTATAATTCTCATTGTATCTTTTATTCTTTGCCATAGTGTATAATGTTTTAGGTATTATGTTAATCTAAAAGTGGAACATTATAGAAGTTTAGGACCTCTTCTAATTCTCTGTAAGAATAGTCAAGGTTTCTTGATAATGATGCGAAATCTCTTACTCTCTTTAATTCAGAAAGTATAAGTTTTCGCTCCATCTCATAATCTACACAATCTGCACCAATATCAGGAACGACCACAAGATCGTGAATATAAGCATATTTCTTATCCTTGTGCGTTCTAAGAATACGACCTCTGCGTTGTATAAATTGACGAGGGTTCCCTGTACTTGCACAAAATATAGCCATTTCACTTCTTGGTACATCCACACCCTCGTCAAGGCATTTCATAGACGTCAAAACTTCAAGGTCGCCATTCGCAAAATCTTCAAGGATGGATTCCCTGTCCTTTTGCCCTGAAACAAATTTCCTAACCGTAGTTGTTTTGCTAACATTCATTACTATTTGTGTATATTCATCAATTAGTTTATCTGATTCTGCATCATCTCCAACAACATCAAAACTATCATAAACGTCAGCAATAGAATCAGGCTTTAGGCCTTCTGGAACATATACCAAGGTATATTTGAGATTTCCTTTTTCCTTGTATCGTTCTTCAATGATGTTCTTGAATGCATCTTTTTTGTTTCGTGCTTTATGTATAATGCGTCTTCTTTTCAAGAGTAGAGCCCTAACAATCTCATCTTCAAGGTCAAGATAACCACCATTATACCTATAGATTTTACCAAGTTTCTCAGAGATCTCCATGTAGTTATACATTTCGTCATCGCAAAGTCGTACTACATGCGGATAATAGTAATATTCACAAAGGAACTTATTCTTGATAGCTTCCTCCATTGTATACAAAAAGGTATAGCCATTTTCTGAATTAAAGAAATGCCTAAGTTCTTTATTGCCTTTTTCATCAAACTGACGTTCTGGTGTTGCAGATAAACCTATTCGACGTTTAAATCTTTTGCTAACACTATCTATCCTATCAAGGATTCGTTTAGATCCCATGTTATGTGCTTCATCCGCAATAAGCAAGCATTTCTTAGAAAGCGACATCAAATCATGAAATACATTATCTCTGGCAAATGACGCATAAGTCGAAATGACGACATAGTTGATAGGTGAATTTGTTGGGTTGAAATTCTCTTTCATCGTGAGCCTATCTATCTCACCTTTCCAGTCTTTGTTTTTCGAGCAAACCTTTACTATATGTTGAAAATTGAACTTTCTACATTCCTTTTCCCATTGCTCAACCAATGTAACTGTCGGAACAAGAATTATTGCCTTATAGTATCCAAACTTTTTATAAATTTGCAAAAGACAATTGAGAGATGTCAGCGTTTTACCTGTACCTGTAGCCATATTAAACAGGCCACATTGACTTTTTTTCCAATTATCGAACGCTTTCTTCTGATAATCACGAGGACCACTTGGGTAAGGGAAGTGAGGCTCAATTTCTACAGTTTCTTCTGCAGCCATCCATGGTGTTTGTAAGTTCTCCGCATCCTTCCGTTTCTTATGTTCTCTCAGTTTCTTTTCCACATCAAGAAGTTCTTCAATATCGGAATCACCATAGTTAGTGCTTATCGCTTCAACCAAATCTTTGGGCGAGAGATAATCAATCCCATTCTTTTCCCTAGACATAATGGCGTCAAAATCCTTTCTTTGCTTTTCAATTCTTTTCTGCACCATTCTATCAACAGAATCACTTCTGTCAATCTTTATTTCCTCTATATTATTAAAGAGTCCACTTATCGTAAAATTGGCAGAGCCGGTAAAAGCAGTTATACTGTCGCCATCTCTGAATTGACCAGATTTTGTATGTGCAATTCCCTTCTGTCCTTTAGGTTTGATGATTCTGATATCAATACGTTTTTGCGATATCATATAGGCCAGACAACGGAAAAACTGCTCTTGGTATTCATTGAACGTTGTCTTGAGATACTGGAAATTTGAAAGGTCTGTACAGTCTATGACATTCCCCATTACACCATTTGTTATTGCTTCTTTATCCTTTTTCGAAACAATATGGTTGATGATGAGACGCATATAGCCACCTCGTGAGATAAACGTAGCAAAGCCTTCTGCTAACACACTAATCGCAGCAGAACTAAAATAGCCCAGTTTCAAATCAAACTCTGTGCTATTCTTTAGCCCATCATCGAAGAAACGTTCTGGTGAGTATTCTTCACCTGGTACATACGTCCCGTCATCTGCCCAATCTACCTCGTACAGCATAAGCGTTTATATAAAGCAGTTCGTACACATGATATCATCACCAAGGATTTCAGCAAGGGTGGTTCCCTTGTTGTTGGCTTGGTTTTCTTTTTGGCGACGGATGATGTCGAGCTTTATCTGGCGAATACGTTCAGGTTTGATGAGGTCTGCAAGACTCTCATTCTGATTCCACGTATAGCCATCCTTCTCAAACTCCATCGCTTGTTTAAAGAGATCAGGATGCTGCTCATAGAGCCATATCCATTCTATTTTCTGTTGAAAGAAACAGAAGTAACAACCAGAACGACTGCGGCAATAGGTGCCCGTCTCGCCATCTACCTTGAAAGGAATCTCCTCGTAGTAGGCTGGTACACCAACTCCACTTTCTCTCAGCAATCTGAAGATATCGTCCTTTACCAATATGTCTGTATTATCAAGCAGGGGGAATTCGTCAAGTTTTCCCACCGGATAATCAGTCGTTTTCAGAAACTCAAACACGGCATGGTTGAACAGTTTGACGTCGTAGTCAAGTAGCGTATTCATTTTCTTTGAGTAGTAGAACTGCTTCGTGATGGGCTTCCTTACCGTTTCCAAAATCTCCTCACGCAGAAATCCCTCAGGACATAGACGCTCGTAGATTTCAGTAATCTGTTCCAAGTTCTCATTGTGCAAGAACTTGTTAATGACATCTATACTCCATATGTTCTTGCGGAACGGGAATACAGCCTGTATATTGGGTTTTGAAGATATATAACCGTCTCTGTCCTCATCACCACGGATGCCAACGTATGACACAGCATAGTCATCACCCACATATTCTTCAAACTTGTCGAGTTTCATCTTCTTGGTACACCAGCGAGCCTGTGGCGAAGGCAGAAATCCTCCCATCGCTTTCAGAAAATGATGGAACGGAGTTGGCTCTGGACTACCCTCAGCAGCTCTCAGTCTTTCAATCTTACCTAGATAGGCCTCCAGGCGATTAATCAACGTTTCGGTTTCTGCCAGTTCGCAACCAGTATCTGAATTGTAGTACTCAATCTTTAGCGATGGGTACGTTTTCTTCAGATAGATGGCGAGAGCAGCACTATCCTTACCTCCTGATATACCTAATATATGTCTAACCTTTGTCATTTATTCATTTTCTTATTGAGTATCGACAGCAGAGTGCAAACGTCGATATTGTTATCACCTGAGAGCAGTTTGCTGATTTTCCGTTCCAGGTCTTTTGCCTTAGACTTATCTTTTTCAGGCAATACATATGTCTGAGTCCTTACGCTGGTTCCTTTATTCGTCACCATATCGAAGGAATAAGCCTCATTCTTCTCAGAGTCACCCACCTTTTGGGAAATGTCTGAGTACTTCTCACATTCTCTGAACAGATATACCAAGTCATCAGCCAACTTGTCTTCCTGTTCGTCCCTCAAAGTATCAAGACGTTGTTCGAGAATTGTATAGCAGATTGACTGATACCATTGGATGCGATTATCATATTCTGTCATCACATGGTGGTAGAACTCTCGCTGTTTTCCTGTTAGCAGATAGTCTTTCACATGGGCAAGTCGCTCACGTACTTCAACGATATATTCCGAATAGTCATAGCTCTGCAAGCCAAACTCTTCTACCAAACGAGCCTCAATTCGGTCTATCAGCTGACTATAGCAAGAACGCAATTCTCTGATTGCTCTCTGGATGATTTTGCCATACTCGTTAATAAACTCTTCTTGCTTCAGTTTCTCCTGAGTAAAGCCAAGAGCCTCTGGTAAATCCTCAAAAAAAGCTTTCTCTGGGTCTTTTGCTTTGGCCAACACATCACGGAATCTCATCGTTGACTCATGGTCAAACTTACGAGTGTGCTTGGTGTATTCATCCAGACGTACATAGAAACTGAGGAATGGTTTGATGGTCTCAATAAAATTGGTATTCGTAATAGTGAACTCATCACCCAGATTAACGAAACGTCGATACTGATTAAAGAAGTCCAACTTTACGCCATCGACTGCATACTTCTTGATTTCAAAATCACCAGGATGTTTCTGGAGCAAATCAAAGAACTCCATATTCACGTTAGGCATGAATGCGCCCTTTGAAGCATCATAAAGCGCGAAATCCTGACGCTTAATGAATAAATATGTAGGAATCCAGAACTCCAGGAATCCCTGTTTCAACTTATAAGGCTGTGCAGATAGTATCTTTATCAACTCTGATATTTTTCTAGCCTTATTCTCAGAACTTTTCAGGAAATCTTCACAAGCATCCCACAACGGCATGAAGCCCTTGTTGGTAGGAGCATCTGCAAAATCACCATTTTGATGCAGACCAGTATTCAACAGCAACGAAGAATAGATGGTTTTCTCTGGTGGAAATTTGTCTTCTGGGAAGCCCATTCCATTCTCAGAGTAGTGCTCTGTCAAGTAAGTAAGATAACTCTTACGAGCAGCTGTAATCGTACCACTAAGCTTATGTTTGTTGAACAACTCGTTAATCATCACAGGTGTTTTGCTGTATACTTGGTCGCATACTTTTGAAAGCAGCTGGTTGAAGTCACGATGGGACTCAACCTTCTGTTCCTTTCCTGCAAACACCCAAACAACTCGTTTCTTGTATGAGAAGAGATTATCGCTAATGGCCTTATTGAGCATAGTTTCTTCATACTCCTTCAACTTCTGGATTTCAGATACAGCCACTCTATCGTTCTTGTCGAGTACACGCTCCAACAGATACATGTACTTCTTGATGTTGTAAAGGTGGTCAATAATGTCCTCCGTATTTGTGAAATAGGCAAAAATCAAAGCGTGATCAGTTTCTGAACTGAACTTCTTGATTTCCTCCAAGGCCTTCTTGTGAGTAGAGAATATCAGCTCTATGTAGCCGTCCGTGTCGCCAGTAGGTACTGCATCCAAAGGCTCTTCACGAATCATGTAGTCAAAGAATCGTGGTGTACCTTTCTGGTAGAAATGCGCCTTCACAGGAGAAATTCTGCGATTGAAGAACACATTCAGTTCATCAACAAAGGTAACAGGACGTGATACCATCATTCCTGCTTCGCGAATCTCAGCTTCAATATCTACGTCAGTACCCTCAAACAGCATCAGACGTTCTTTGTATGCCGCATATCGAATGATTTTCTTAGCAGATAGTTTCTGGATAATTTCCTTGGCATTGCCTATCGCCATTGCCTCACGAGCATAGTCAGTCAGATTTCTTTCTGTGAGTTTAAATCCAGCTGTACCAAAAAGGTTCAATAGACCTATGGCTTTCACCAATTGTACTGCCTGCAGCATTTCCTCTTCATTACTCCAGTCCTGACCTTCCACACGTTCTATAGATACCTGAATAGTGCTCCAGCTCATTGAATCAGCATTGGCATCCTTCAGATATGAATAAAAATTGTGGAGCACGTAATCATAAACCTTTTGCAGGTTATATGTCAGATGCTCTGCTGGTTCGAACTCAGAAATTGAGTTCGTGCCTTTGGCAGCCAAGAATGTAAAAAGCGAACGTTCATTCTGACCATATCGTTGAATAGCCGTAGTAATAGTGTATGCGGAAAAGAGATCCAACGGGAATAGTTGTTTGGCAGTTTCCATTGAGAAGTCTTTCGCAACATATCGTGTTTCTTTAGCTAGTTCATATAGCGGCACCACATTCTCTGCATCATATTCTTTCCTTTCTTCTTTAAGCTGTGACGATGCTAAATACAGCAACTGCTCAACAGGCTCCACAAAGGTTATCTCCTTGAAACGTCCTTTTACCTTTGTCCACTCATTGGCTTGCTCTTCTGTAAGGCCTTTGGCATATGCACCAAAGTTCTGATGAAGCGTAGTAAGAAGCATTATCTGACGAGTAGGTACATTCACCAACTCAGAGAGCTTCTGCAAGAAATACAATTCCTTTTCAGGATTGTTCTTGGCAGCATGTTCTAGCACTTTACCAAACTCGTCAACAACAATCAGAAGGAATTTACCTTTCTTCTGGCATTGATTATAATAATCTTTCAAACTATCAAGAATGCTGGTGGAATTACCCTCCACATTCAAGGCCTTACTCAATAGAGTTGACATCTCAGCATAGTCGCCAACGATATTCATAATCTCGAACGACTTCGCATTTGATAGATTCTTGGCATCTAGCAGATACTTATGCTTGCCTGTCTTTTTCAAGTCAGCCTCCAACGCCAGCAGGAAGCTCGACTTACCTGTACCGTACGAACCAATGATAGTGAAAGAATGAATGCCAGTACGGAAATCGTTCACAATGTTGTGAATAGCATTCTGGGCATTTGGCGTTACCAGGTATTGCATCCCTTCGGCAAAGCCGTTCTCTATATTTGCAGATAAACTAAATGTCTTTGCCATAATAATCGTCTAATACCTGTTTAACATCCAAGTCCTTAGTAAACTGAACTTGTTTGATACCAGCCACATCACTATAAGCGAGATACTGACTGTAATCGCTAGCCAACTGTTTCAGCATTTCAATAGTTTCAAAATCCTGCATACAGAATACGAGTCCAACTCTTTCATGAATAGTATCGAAAGATATGGTATTATCACCCTCTTGCTCCTTCAGTTTCAGAAGACCATAAAGGAAAATCTCATTTGTTACCTTGCGCTTACCATCAACATTGAAGAAGTAGCCCTTACCTTCAGAATTCTGACGAATCAAGTCAAGATCAATCAGTAATGATGAGAAATCCTCATTCGATTGTGGCTTACGTGGCAGAGTGTAGTTTTGAAGCAGTACACCAATATCTTTCTTTACTGTATTGGCATTGAACAATCCGTTCTTATTAGCTTCCGCCATTTTCAGTTTGACATAAGTAAGAACTTGTTCACGTTCAAAACGAGTACGTTCGCGCTGTACTCCACAGAAAAACATCTTGTAAAGGGTAGCTTCCTCCGAAAACACTAAGTTAAAATGGAGCAACCATAAAGTTGCAATATCTTCCAAATATTTGTCTTTACCCTTGTTTTCATCAAAGAGATAACCACCAAGTGAAGTTATCTCATCATTCTCAGTAATCCCAAAAGCCTTAAGCCAATACCGGATAGATGCTACCATATTTTTGCCAACACCTAATCCAATGACAGCTTCAGGACTATTGAAGTCGTTTCCTGAAACAACAAAATCATATCCTTTTTTTAGCCAAAGCGACTTGCAAGGAAACGATTCATGCCCAGAGAACGTGTATTTCACGCCTTTTGCTTTATTCGTAGCACTCATTGTTTTTAGTTCATTAATATTAGGGGAAAAAGAAAAGCGCACCCTCATTCCTTATGCACTTGAAAGCTAGCCGTCGGCAAACAGGCTATGACACATTACACAAGGAAAGGGTACGCCTATACAGGCGTATCCCGAATCCCGCTGGGCTGTGTCAATATTAGTTTTGCCGACTATTTGCTTTCAGGCCCTATCGAAATTTGAATACTCTAATTTCATCCCACGATGTCCTGCACCGCAGTCCCTACTCTCTTCAGAGCTAGGTTTATGCTCTCAAAAGCACATGGCAATTTCAAGCAAACACCGCAATGCGCCTACAAAGGTAGTAAAAAAAAGTAATCTTGTCAAATAGTACAAGAAAAAAATGAGATTTAGAAAGATTTCCTCTCAAAAATTTGACCCGACGGGCGAATTTT
>CACYKX010000083.1 GCA_902775075.1 uncultured Prevotellaceae bacterium
GAGCAACCTGATGAAGGCCATCGCTGCCGTCATTGCACTGGTCGGTGCGTTCAGTATTTACTTCAAGATGCAGAACGGTGATCAGGATGTGAAGAAGGCGAAAATGATATTGTTAATCAAATTAAAATATTATAGAGCCTTTAAATTGATTTAGATCTTCCAAATAACTATATATCAATAATATATCAAATTTTATAAAATAGACACAATGGACGAAAGATTACATTAATTTAGATAAAGATATATATATTACGTTAATTATTACCGCCTTTTTGAGGCATTGCGGGAAGATTGAAAGTTGCAGCAAGTAAGAAAAGTTCATATCTTTGCCGCAGTTCGTTTAACACTATTAGTAAGAATAATATGAGATTGAGATTTTTCTTAAAGGCTACGGCCAAGCGGTGTGACAAGACCTCCACCGCAACAATTTATGTCAGACTGACCATCGGCCACAAGGTCGATACGTCAACGGCGCTGCCCTTGTCAGTCAACCCCAACTTATGGGATGTGAAAGGACAGCGGGTGAAGAGCCGTGCGGTATGCGACGAAGCCCTGCGCGATGGCATCAACGACCGTCTGGCGGAGCTTTCACTCTACCTGCAGCGTGAGTTTGCCAAGACTGAGCTGTTCGACTACAAGAGATGGCTAAAGGACAGTGTACACACTTTCTTCGGCATCAAGGAGAACACACGGGAAAAGAAGCATTCGGCTGTCGACCTTACAAAGGGCGATTCGTTTTTCGAGACATTCGACAAGTTCGTTGACAGCCGTATCATGGGAAAGACACGCCGCCAGCACTATATCTGTCTGCGTGAGCGGCTTCAGCGATTTCAAGCCTACAAGATGTTGGTTGAGAAGGACATGCTCTTCCGCTATTCCATCCATACGTTCTCCGTGGAGCTCTTTACGGAGTTCAGCGATTTCGTCGGTCATGAGTACGAATACGTCAAGGTCTATCCGAAAGTGTTCGAGATGGTGCCCTACTCCAAGTTCTACAAGCCACGCCCAATGGGTGCCAACAGCCTGTCTCACGTGAAGTATAACCTGCGTATCTTCCTCAAGTGGTGCTATGTGCAGGAGCTGACCGTCAACCATTCTTATATGAGAATGGAAATTGACAGCCCCATCTATGGAACTCCGTATTATCTGACTATTGAGGAGCGGGACAGACTGTTCGACTTTGTCTTCCCTGAGGGCCCGTTTAGGGAAAAATACGAGATGGAGCGCGACACCTTTGTCTTCCAGTGCCTTGTCGGTTGCCGCATCAGTGACCTGCGTTCATTCACACGGGACAATATCATTGGGGACTATCTGGAGTACATTCCGAAGAAGACCATCAAGAAGAGTGTGCGCACCGTGCGTGTGCCGCTCGTTGACAAGGCGCGTGCCATCCTCGACCGGCACAAGGACGAGAACCATCCCGGCGGTGTGCTCTTCCACTTCTATCAGTTCTCTATCTACGAGGAGGACTTGAAGAAGATCTTCGAGATTGTGGGAATCACGAGATACGTAACCGTCTATAACTCGCTCACTGGCAAGGAAGAGCGTCGGCGGCTCTGCGACTTGGCAGCAACCCATCTGGCACGCCGCACCTTCGTGGGTAACCTCTACAAGAAGATAAAGGATCCGGACATCATCGGCTCCATGTCTGGCCATGCCAACGGAAGTCGCTCCTTCATCCGCTATCGTAGCATTGATGATGACATCAAGAATGAGGCGATACGATATATTGAGTGAAACCGGGAGCATGCTATTGTACAAATCCGATTCCGAACCAATTCAAAATCAATTAAATTATGATGAAAATGAGTCATTTTGCAGTACTTTACGCACGTCCTCCTCCACAAATAAGCAGATGTACACCGATTTCAATTAACTTTGCAGTCGTCAAGTTGACCGAAAGGCACTGACGAATAGCAATTTCAATATTTCTTAACCATCTAACCATTATAACTATGAGAACCAAATCACAAACCGCCCTTAAGGGCACTGAGAGTGTAAACAAGAGTATGAACCCTAAAAACCAGGAAGCTATGAAAAAGCTCAAGGAAGAAGGCATCAAGGACATCCGTGAGATCCGTCCCGACTTCGAGTATCCAATCTTCGTCTGGCCACGTCCGGAAGCAGAGGCAGAAGTCTCTGAGCAGACCGTGGACGCGAGTGAGGATGACACAAAGGAGGCAGAGAATGCTCTGTCGGATGGTGCCGTACAGAAAGAACCCGTCGCTGAACCTGCTGACAATGCATCGGCAGAGTAAGCGATGACCCTACTCATCAGCCGGAACGCGATGCGCGCTCCGGCGGTTATTCAAGAACAATTACCAATGTCTAACCAAAACATTCATTACTATGGAAGATTTCAAGTTTATCGCCCTTATGGGAGACAAGTCTGCCAACTTCACTATCACGACGAGCAGTGAGAACCTGCGCGCCTTTGCCGATTATCTCATCGACAAAGCACGTGAGGAACTTGCCGCACGACAGGCAGAGGAAGCCGTTGAGAAAGAGAACGCGGAGACATTCCTCTCCCGCAAGGAGACCTGTGAGTATCTCGGCGTGTGCGAGGCCACGCTATGGAAATGGGCCAAGCCTGAGCGTCGCTACCTCATGCCCGTGCGTGTGGGCAGTAAGGTACGTTACCGCAAGAGTGACCTTGACCGCATCAAATTCGGCAATAACCCCACAGTGCAATGAACCCTCTATTATTAATCCATCAAACAACTGAACCACACCATGGAAAATACCAATAATGAAGGATTGCTTACGCGGAAGGATATCGACCGCATGAACACGATATTCCGTGTTGACCATGTCCTCGACATGATAGGCATCCCGTGCTTTGAGCAAATCGGGATAAACCGCTACTACAGTACGGGCAGATTCAACGGCTTTGATCTGCCGGAGATAGTTGTCAATATGCCCAGAAGCGAATGGATATGCCGCGAGAAGGGCGAGCATGGAAAGCTGTCAGACATCCTCGACTTCCTGAAAATCAAATCGCAGGATGAGAATGGTTCCTACATGCCGCTCTACTATAAATTGGTAGAATACTATCACCATCAGATGACGGCAGACAAGAGCGTATCCATCAACGCCATCCGCATCGGAAAGAACAATGTGACAATGGAGGACCATATCGGCTATGAGACTGCCATCGGATTGTCGAGACTCGGAATCTCGCTCCGCACGCTCCGGGCTGCTGGATGCGAAACGGCGACTGTCTATAACCGTCAGACGGGAAGACTCGAGCAGCAGTTGTACTTCGGCTGCGACAACGGGAGCGGTTACCTTTACAACGGCACTGTCTTCCGTCCCATCGATGATCCAGGCATAACCACCATCGGAGAGATCAGCAGAGACCAGAACTGCTATGTCTATCACAACCCTCTCGACTATCTTGCCATGATGGAGCTTCGGCATCGCAGACGTGTCGACTTCCTACTGCGCAAGGATTATCACCTTGTCATCAACGGTGAACGGAACATCGAGCAGGCATGCCAGTTTCTTAAGGACAATCCGGATTTCGCGGAGATCCGCACCATACTCCCGGCAGGTGATGACAGCAAGCCGATGTTCGGGAAGCTGTGTATGGCAACATCGAATGTGATTGTGAATTATTCAGACATTTTCAACGGCTACACATCTTTGCTTGGCAAGGCGGGTTTTCAGGTGCCTCCTTTCTTCAAGGAGATTCTGACAAGAAAGAAGAACCAAGGCAAGGAGGTCAAGCCCACGCCTGAGAATGCACAGGAGAACGATGTAAGTCAGCAGGCCTGTCACCAGCAGGGAAAGGAAAAGGACATGCCGCAGGGTCTGGGCAGAAGTCAGACAATCATCGTCGCTGATGAGCGTCGTGGCGGCATGAAGATGTAGTCAGACTATGTAGTCATTTGTGAAAGCCTGTGGTGCTTCGCAAGATGTGTGCGGAGATATCTCCTTGCTGACGCCGGAGCCATCCCGCACACCCTTGCAAGGGGAAACCCCTTGACCCATAGGCTTCGCCTTAAAATGAAATATCATGATAGCGAATGTGTCAACATCGTCCGACATCGCCTTCACTTTGGCCTACGGGCAGAACCCGGAGAAAGGTGGTGGCATCATCCTCTGCAACTATACTGACGAGCGGGCCGGAGCTGAGCAGCAGGCTCGTGATTGGGAGGCATTGAGCAATCCATACAGGAACAAGTGCTACACCATTGTCGTCTCGTTCGGCAACAAGGATACCGAAAAGATACGACAAATGCCGTTTGCCGAAAGGGCAGCTTTTGAGCGTAAACTACTCATGGCTTTCCTCGATGAGCTCAGTGAGCGCGGCAATAATGTCTATGACTGTCCGTTCGTCGTGGCGCATCATGGCAATACGGATAATGAGCATTTCCACATCGCCATTCTCAACACTACCGTTGACGGCAGGCATTTCCGTGACTCGTTCATCAAGAAGAACGCGTGCCGTGCGGCAGCGAAGGTCTCAATGGATTTCGTGCTGGAGGTGCCGGAGAAAGCGGCACGCAACGAGCGCAACCATCAGAAAGCTAAAAGCCGGAGACTGGGCAAGCCCAATCCGAAGGTGTCTGCTGAAAACGGAAATACTGTTCGGCAAGGTCGTAAGCGCACATACAATCGTGTCAGCAAGGATCCTAACGAGCTTCGTTACCGTGCTGAGCGGATAAGGATGGCAGAGAACCGGAAAAGGTCGTGCAAGAGCATTATCGAGGCAGTAGCCATGGACAAGTCGACGACAGCGTCCAACTTTGTCGAACGACTCTTGAATCAGGGACTCCGTCTCTACCATGACCCGGAATCCGGCTATTACGTCATCTTTCATGACAGTAAGGAGGATAAGGACTATACCTATTCTCTCGAACGTCAGCTCGGAGTTGATCTCTCTTTACTGCCTGACCTTGATAAAGTGTCGATAACGAGACCGTTGAAGTCGTGCAGTGAGGGAAAGAGTGTGGCAAAGCATGTCGCAAAGCATGTCCCGAAGGTACCTGCCAAACCAGACGGCAAGTCGCTGCTTCCAAGTGCGTCCAAGGCCGCTAACTTCGCACGAAACTTGAATGTTCAGGTTGGCTCGCAAGGCGGTCAGACCCAGCAGGGCAATGAAAGACCTGACGGCACCGCCTCTCATGACTACGAGGACGAGGAATGGCGGCAGCGTGAGGGTGGCTATCACATGTAAAGACGACGACCGACGATAATGACATCATCAGATTACCAACTATTCAAAAGAACTTATATGGAAAAGAGACCAATCAATCCATCAGCCTTGCGACGGGCAAGGAAAGAGAGACTGAAGCCGCCGCAGCTGAAATCCTACAAGCTTCTCATCCGCTTCACCGCGGAGCAGAAAGCTGCATTGGAGAAGGCTGCCAAAGCGGTGGGTATGAGGAAGACCGATTATTGCAGGGCCTGTATCCTGCGGCAGAAGATCCGGGACAAGAGCCCGGAGGAGCAGCATTTTCGACTCGTGCTTACGCAGGGGTGTAACAATATCAATCAGATAGCCCACCACCTCAATCGGGAAGGCCTTAATGCCGAGACTCTTTCCAGAGTAAATGCCATGCTCGCATGGTTCCGTGAGATGAAAGAACATTCCAATAACAACTAAATCAAGACACTATGGAGACTACTAACATTTTCTCTGAATTCTCTTCGGGTGCCATCGAGCCCCGTAATCAGGAACTGTCAAATGATAACAGTCAAGAGGCAGTGAGCGTTAATTCTGAGCCAGCCACCATTACCAAAACGGATCTGGAGAACTTCATGACCCACACAGACGCGGTCGCGAAGGATGCCGAGAATATCTCGCAGGACTCCCGTGCCATCAGCGACTATCTCGACAGCTTCAGCAGTCTGATGGTCCATCCCGACGGAAGCCTTGCCGATTTGAGTGACCGCAGCGGTCGTAGGGACTTGAACTACAACATCAAGAAGAACACGGAGGCTGTGGAAACCATGAGCGCAAAGATAGCGGAGGCGCCCAAGAAGATGCTCGAAGCCATCCCTAAGTCTGTCAATGCAGAGTTCTGCGAGGCAGACCGGGAGCGTTTTGACTTATTCTTCAAGCGCGTGGGCAGTTTCGTCGACTGGGCGATTCCATGCGGCGTGCTTGCTGGTGTCGTCATCGGTGGACTTGTTGTCCTCGCTGTAATGGGCTACTCCAAAGCAAGTGATTACCGTGAAAAGATGGAGACCCAAGCCAAGGAGCAGCAGGAAGCCATCGACTTCGGCAACTACATGAAGGAGAAAAATCCAAAGACCTTGGAGCGATGGCGTAAAAAACATCAGAAATAAACAGCTTATTCTTCTTGCGAGCACCTAAACACCTTGTCTTAGGTGCTCGTATTCATCTGAAAGGTCATTATCCTTACGAACATAGCTGAGATATCAAATTCAATAATCCCGTATTCTCAAAGAAAGTATTTGGGTTCTTTCTCATTTCTGCCTGAATTAGGTAGAAGCCAGTATTGGCATACTCGCTGAGTGTTGTCATTAAGGCTTTACAGGCAACATCTACATCAAGTTCTCCTTTATCTAAGCTAATAAAGTCTATATTCGTCTTTGCAACTAAAGCGACAAAGATATACTTTTGAAGGTTTGTATAGGATTTTCTGCCCTCTTCATTTTTCTTCCTTCCCCATGAAGACATAGACATACGGAATTTTAGCACATTGCCTGTTAATGGCTTTCGCTCTCCATAGTACAGTCCAAGAAAGAATGCATAAATGAATACTTCATATCCAGCATTAAAGAATTTACCTTTAGCCTTGCGGCCATCTGCCGTTCCACCATGGAATTGGCATAGATTCTCAATGATGGATTCTTTGAACTTTTCCTCGTAGTATGAATCTTCCCGTGCGAGCCAAGTATCATATAAACTTTCCATATTAATCAATTTCTTCTACTTCTGTATCTATTGTTGCGATGTCAAGCTTATCGAATCCTGTCATCTTTTTGATGCGGTATTTCTTACAATTCAACTTGCTTAATCCATCTCTATCTTCAACATATTCTCCATTGGTATCTTTGTACAGATAGCTCTTTGTGACCACTATACACTGTTTGTCAACCTGACTATTCAAGCACTCATAGAATGTTTTGTCCTTCCCTTCATCAAAAGATGATGTTGGAGCATCAAAAATCAGTGGGTATTCAGCGTTACGATTCTCCTTTGTCAATTCGGAGATTGCAAGCAGAATACTGATATGCATGGTTGTCAGAAGTGAAGTATTTGGATTTGAAAGTATCTTATCTGTCTTATCTTGAAGTTCAATCCTAAGCTCTCCATTGATGTCTATGTATATTTTTATGATACCTGTAAAGTCATCAACATTTAGCAATGCCAAATATTTATTGGCTTCTTTAGCCAATCTGTCCAGGAATTCCTTGTAAGTTGCGTCCTTCGTTTCTTCGATAGCATCTGAAAAGATACGGAAGAATTCATTAATGTGATAGAGATTACTGGAGCCTGAAGCTTTTATGCTTTTTGCGAGTGCATCTCTTTTCTTGCTTATTTCTTTTTTGAGATTAGGAATAACTTGGGTCGTCAATTGGCTGATTTCCAAAGCGGAATTTTCTTTTTCCTCGTGCCATTTGTTTACTATGTCAATGTCTTTGACATAGTCTCTAAGGTTTACACCTGACGAAGAAGAAGCATATAAATCTGCTATTTGCTTTTCCAGCTTTGCAACCTCGCTTTTCTTTTTGGCAATATCTTGTTCAATGTCATTATTCCTTTTGCTAAGACTGCTAATTTCGTCTGAGATAGTCAATTTATCTTTCCCTGTATATTCAAGACCCAATCCCATTTCTTTGAGTGTTTCTACATTACGGTAAGAGAAATAGCGCTTTATCTCAATAGGCTTTTCGTCTTCTTTCGGCGTTAAGATATCGATGACATCATTTAGCCTTTGTTTTAAGAAGTCATATCTTACTGAACCGTCTGGAGCCTCACATCCACAATAAATACATCTGCGAGTGCGGAGGCTAAAATTGAGATTGTTAATGTCACTCTGTCTCCACGCTATCTTTTCAAGTTCGCTCTTCGCTTTTTCTATTTTGTTTTTCGTATATTCATCTCTTTGCTTCTTTTCATATTCATTTTCAATGTTCTGCTTGCTCATGCAAAGAGATGCCATTTTCTTGTTAAACTCATTAAGGATCGGGGTGAATCCCATAAGAATCCACTGATCATCTAACATTCTATAGCTGTATTCCAAATCTATCTTTCCTGATAAATATGCAATTTCAGAGTTTGTTGATTTAACTTTCTCCTCAATTTTAGCTGCTTTCTTTATAAGTTCAAAATCATCATCAATATTATCAATATTTTTCTTAGATTCGTTAAAAGTTTGGCGAGTGGAAGTTAATGCCGTTTCAGCTTGTTCAAGCTTTTTAGCCAACTTGTTTATCTCAGTTTGCAATTCTAATATTTTAGAATTCTGCTTGTCTTCCTTGGATTTAGCTTCGTTGACTTTTGACGAACTCATATCCAAGGCAAACTTTGCAAATTGAGTGTAAGGGTCAATATCCTTAATGTCTGAGAATAAGTCTATTAGTGTTTGTAATGTCGTCTTATCATTAAAGATATCGAGTTTATCTTCACCTTTAAAAAGATGATACTTCTTTATGACGGCAGGAAAAACATTCTCTCCCTCAAACAGATCACGCAAGGAGAACATTTCTTTACGTCTTGTACCAGTGAGGCTATATGCCTTGAAAGAACGGCCAAGGATTTGCATACCGCCATTGACTGTTTTTGTGACATTGAAAGACCGCTCAACAATTCTTTCACGATTGTCATTATTTCTCAGCAATAAAGATACAAGAACTTTCCCCTGTTCACCTACCTTTAACTCCTTAAACATCTTGGCAGAGACCAATGTACTATCATCAGCCAACCTGTTTTCATCAGATTTTGGAGCATAATCTGGTGTGAGTACCCAGTTCATTGCTTCAAAGAAAGTCGTTTTCCCATCACCATTAGCACCAAGTATTAAGTTCAACCGCTTGCCGAACTCAAACACCTTTCTGCCATAATAGCTTCGGAAATTATAGATAATTAGCTTCTCAAGAATCATAATCGGAGACTATTTTGTTAAGGAAGATACGATTTTACGATATAGAGTCTGGAAGAACGATGCGTCTAACGTTACAGGTCCTGATTGCTTCCGTATTCTCATGTCTGCTTTCTTCTGTTCGATTTGAAAATTTATATCATGAACAATTTCAGACACGGCTCTCACCTCTGGTTGTAACGCACGATTTCCAGCATCCAAATTAGGGTATTTGGATGGGACAACGTTATAAACATCGGCAAATCTTTCATTACTAATGATTTTCTGGAATATCAAATCATTTTTAGCCATATTATTCTGACTTAATAAGGTGTAACATTATCTTAGATAAACTTCAGGCATTCTCGTTTTGAATTCCGGATCGATATTGTGACACTGCTCTTTTATTATGCCACGTCTACGAACTGCAGGATCTAAGCAGTAGAGCTTAAATTCTTCTTTGACTACATCTTCAGGCTTAGTCCAGTTAGGGAAAAGCAACTTCATATACGCTGTTGCTATTCTCTTTATTGCTTTTGAATCGCGGACATCGGCTTTTTCCTCGAACTTAACTAATTGATCGAAGAGCAGACCATATTTATTAACAGTTCTCATGGTATGTAGAATTTCCGAGAAGTATTCTACATTAATAGTCCATCCATGGAAAATCATACTATTGTCTATACGCGGAAGTAACCAACCTTCTATAAAGCAGTGGAAACGGTCGAGCAGAGCTGACTCTCTGAAGTTCTGAGGTAGAGAATCAAAGTACAGAGGCGAGGCCGGCATCCTTGAAGCAGTTAAGGGAATATTACCCATAAGCATCAGTCCACATTCAGAACTGAATTCATTGTTGTCAATCGTCGTTTTGCCACTTTCCAAGTATGACTTCAGCGCAGCCTGTATTTCTGCAGGTTCCTGGAAAACAATAGTCTGAATTTCATCAAAGACAGTAAAGTCATGGTTTTTTATTATTCCATTCTGCTGTTTCGCCTTGTCATAAAACAACTTTGCACGTGTCACCTTACCACCACTGACAAGCCATCCGTACTTACTCAGGTTGCCAAACACATACGATTTGCCTGTTCCCTTAGGTGCTAACTCTATCACATTAAGTCGTGGCTCAATAAAGATCAGGAGTCGTGTTACAAACTCTAATTTTTGAGTTAAGTTTGAGAACCCATTAGGATCGTATTCCATGGCAGAGATAATCAAATCAATCCACTCGTTTATCGAAAAATGACGGCGCGCTTCCGCAAGATAGTTTACATCCACCGAACTGTACGGCTTAAATGGCTTATAGTCCACCATCTGAACATGATTCTTAGTGCCGTTGTCGTCAGGAAGCAAACATAATTTAACGATACCCCACTTCTCACCATCAACTAATTCGCCTTGATGCTTTCGATAGGTGTATTCGGGAATTATACCCTCACGGAGCTTAATTCCGTAGTCAGGTATGGCAAATTGCTTCTGTCCTTTAACCAAATCTATATAGATAGTGAAACGGCAAAGGAGAACCACCTCCTCTCCGGAGATGATACGATCTTTAACAGAACCCGTCTTTGCAGGAATGACTTTATCCAAGAACTGAGTCAGTCCCTGGATGTCTATCTGTCCCGTTTGAATGTCCAAATACCGTTTGAGCAAGTAATCTTTCACAAATGAAGGCAAATTGTGAGCTGCAAAGAGGCTGTTAGTCTTATCTGGATCCTTGTAGATGGACATTGCAGAGAAATATTCTCTTATTTTATTGCTAATTTCTTCTTTCATCTTAATGAATTTTAAAATGCGAATGGATCATCTTCCACTGCACCTGCCGAAATTTCAATCTCGTTTTCAATGGACTTATTGCCAATAGTAATGGCTACTACTTTTTCAGCGGGATTAATTAAGAGTGGTTCACTCTCAAAAACATCGCCTTCAATACGATGTAACTTATATTGTCTTCCATCATATAGCACATATGGAACATCTGTGGCTTTCACATTCTTAATTTCATATCTTAATTGTGGATTTGCCCCCGAGATTTCGGTGGTCAGAAGCTCTGCTGACCAATCTATGGCAATTTCCCTGTTGGAGATAATGAAAATCGGCACAAGAACTTCTTCCGGAGTACATCCTCCATGAATACCCTGTCCTTTAGGCACTTTGTCACATAACGATTTGTGGTTCAAGGCGCAAGCCGTTATGCCATCGTCGAGAACCATATAATTGTCATCCTTTGTCCATATTCCACTTGTTCTCTTGGCTATTCTTCCATGATGATCTGATTCAACACAAGAAAGTCCAAGACCTTTGCACAGTTGTGAAAGGTATGTCAAGCCATGATCAGAAATGATGGCGATTTTCTTACCATTATACTTATCTAAGATTTCTTCAATAATTTCTCTGACCTTCTGGATCTCCTCAACGATGATATTGGGCCATAAGTTAGTTGATTGGTGAGCCAAGGCATCTAAGTCTCCACTTTTCTGAAGCACATCACCTTCCGGAAGAAGCTTTTGCAGATCTGGCTTATTCACACTTGTCTTGGTAGGTAAAATAGCCCGTGCCACTTTTACCTCATTCAGATAGATTCCATTTTGATTTCTCTCATTGATAATCTTCTTTATCAGAGGGATCCAATCAATGCCCAAACCATCAATCCAATAATAAACGTCAATATCATGGCGATTTATCATCAGCGTTCGCGTCGTGCTGAAGTCTTGATACCAAGAATCAAATGTAATTTCATTTGCATTGACTTTTTCAATTTCTGTCTTAATATCTTCAGTATATGTATTGCTAATCTTGGCTCTCTTATATGCTTCAAAATAAGAAGTTATCCATTCTGCCCCATTAAGAGACACACCTATAGGCTCAGACATATAGCTAAACAAGTCTGGGTAAAGATGCTGGATCTTGTCAATAGTGATCAGTCCTTTCCCTAACCAGGTAATAGCGAGCTCTTTCTCTCTGTCAGATATGCCTGTGAAATATTTAAGCGCGCTTGTAGCACCACCATACTTATCGGCTATTGCTTCAAGACGCTTTGTTACAGTCGACTGAACTTCATTGCGCATAGTTATATGCTTCTTGGCAGCCTCCATAAGGCAATACTTCCTTATTCTAATTTCATCAAGAGAGGAAGTAAAATTCATGGCCATCTGTTCAATGAAGTCATTACCAACCAAATATTTCGTTTCGAGAAGAATTTTGCGGATATAAT
>CACYKX010000084.1 GCA_902775075.1 uncultured Prevotellaceae bacterium
TCATTTGCTGTATCATACATATCTTTCATCTTTTTAGTTCCGATGCAAAGATACGCACTTATATTTTTAGCTACAATACGCAATTGCGGAGACGCTTACCAATGTGGTCGATTGTCATGGTGTTCTCAGTCAATGAGGTTCCACAGTAGGCACAATGACCATTGGTCTTGGCAAGGACTTACTGCTTCTTTGTTAATTTGGTAGGACTTGTAGTTGATTTGGGGGATTGAGTTGCTTCTTCCAACTCTATACGGACAAACAAATTGGGAACAATCCAGCACTTCGTATCTGTGAAGATATTCTCAACTCCCATGGGAAGTACTGAAAAATCAACAAGGCTTACCTGCTCATCTCCTGTATTTATCTTATCAATGACTGTCTTGATGGCAGACAGCGATAAGTAATCATCGTCGCCGCCCTTGTAGACACATGGCAAGATGATTTTGTCGCCATCATGCCTGATGCCACTTATTATCAGCCTGTCGATAGTATCAAATTCCTTGCATATTCGTTCTGTATCCATAGCTATAGCTTTGCTTACAAAGATTCTATAATGCTTTGTGGTCCTTATAAATAAGTTTTGCATGTGCCTCTTTCCTCTTCTTGTCCTCGAATGGTGGTTCATACCAGAGGTCTATGCTGTCGGGAAGCTGCTCCCGCAATTGTTTGGCAAATTCAAGTCCACGTTTTTCCCAATCGGCATAGTCGAACTCTTGGTCTGTTGTGCAATCAACGAAATCTGTTGCCTCTATATATTCGTTATACCACTGCTCAAATCCTGGTATTAATACCTCCTTTCTGTCGTTACTTCCGACATCAACAATGATTTTACCATCATCGTAAAAGGAATCGGCACAAGATTTTTCATCATAGTATAAAACGTCAAAGTCCGGCGAGATTGTCAATATGTGCTCTATTACAACTTGTCTTAACTCAATATTTTTGTTGTCGAAGTATTTGCCGTTGATAAAGTCCTCTATGAGAGGTGACTTTATCTTGTTGCAGAAAGTGATATTGTCCAAATCGTCCCATGTTCCCCAATAGTCTATACTTTTAAACTCATAGCGTACCATGCGTAAGAGACCTTCATAGATTGCCTTTACAACTTGCCTACGTGTGCTTAAACCGAAGATGACGATGTTGTCACAAAACTCGTTAGGTTTGATTTCTACAAGTTCAATACTTTTCCCGGCGATATAAGGATCTTCGGTGTCATAATTGTTTGGAAAGCATATAGTCGTTGGAGAGTCCTCGAAGAACAGCCTTATCTCCCTTGCCATTTCCAAGTCCTTGCGGAGTTGGGTTAGATTAGTTCCCCAATCAGAAATATAACTCTTCACCTTAAAGTTCCCCAAAGTCAAAGTATAACCCCGTCATCAAGATAATTGCCTATTTCAGAATTCACCTCTTTGGACAAAAATATTTCATCATCTTTACTCAGGGTTTTGCCCAACTTAACGTAGTATACTTCTTTGATTTCCTTTGGCAAATAATGAAAATGGAGACCATATGTCAAGAATATGTCTTTTATGGCCTCGTAATTGTCGTTAAGAAAGTTGTTGATTTTTTCATTCCACTTCTTCTCTGTATAGACTACATTGGAATATGTAGAATAAACTTTTGGTGGATATACACATCTGAATGTTCTGTCTCGCATTTTATTTATATTTTGATGTTGCAAACATAGAATAATAATCCCAAATCATGAAGCAAATATATAGTGTAATGCTACACTATCCCAATCTTCATAGCGACGCCAATATAATGCCTTACCTATTTTAAGTTGTTGATTGAGGTTTTCTCTGTAAATATTTCAATGCTGCAATGGTTTCTTTATCAAGGAAGTATTGTAGATGAGATCGCTGATATAGTCGTCGAAAGGCTTGGTAGTGCGCAGGAAGTCGATTTCCTTCATGAGGATGTCGGCAACGTCCTGTGGATTGGTATAGTGATAAATGTCATCCAGTTTATTTGCTTTATAGCAGTCTTTCAACTTCTGCTGTGACGGTTCGTCATTGTCCTTTACCGCTTCGTCGAAGCAGTCATTAATGATGTTGCGGCATAATGAGCCCCATGATGATATAATCCCTTCGGTGCGGTAATTGCTGAAGATGTCGCGCTTGTTGACTAGATACCAGCAGACAAGGTCTTTGAGGTTCTCGCCTTTGGTGTACATCTCAATGAGGGTTGCTGCACGGCGGTCTAAAGTCATTTCGTCGGACTCGGCAACAATGCTTTCGAAGAAGGTTCGCGGGTTGATCTTGATGCCATACTTCTCGAAGGGATTGCTCTCGAAATATTCCTTGTCCTTTGCAATCATCTTGAGGGTTCTTTGGTCGCGCTCCCCATTGTAGAAGCTGCTGAGGGTGTCTTCGAAGATGTCATGCGGACTAACGACATCGAAGAGTGTCATGCAGGACTTCACTTTCATGGCATCGACAGGACCAAGGATTTCCTCAATATCGGTGTTTACGTCGTAAGCGTCAGTCAGAAGTGTGTGGGTTATCTCCATGAGACGCTTCTTTAATACTGGATGCTCGAAGTAGGCATGCGCCTCATAGAGCGACTCTATGCCATACTTCTGTGATAATGGACTGAATCCCAGTCCACGCATCTGTGGGAATATCCACCATATCCAATGTCCGGATTTATAGCCGGACTTTATCTCTTTCAGTGCCTCGTCATAATATGACTCCTGAGGCGCAAGGAAACGTTCTACATTGTGGTGCATAGTTACTTTAATTTAAGTTGTGTGAGGATTTTGTCGTAGTTGTCATCTCCGAGATTCTTTTGTGTCAAGTACTGGTTAATTGAATGCGGATTGACTATTGTTCTTTCTTGTGGAAGAGAATCCCCCATTAATTCCTTCCATTTGTCTTTTCCTCTCATTACAACGAATAGAGGCTTTTGAGGTTGGTCTTTTGCCAATTCAAGAACATTCTTTGTAAATTCTTGAGATGGCAGGAACTTGTCCCTATTGTTGTATTTTGCAAAGCTGTCTGGATATTCTTCGGAGGTGTAACCATTCAGTTGTACTAATGCAAAGTGCTTATAAAAGCCTTGCTCATCTTCTGTGTTAAGCTCCTTTTGGTATGTAGAGAGTAATTCTTTTAGCGAGTTTACCCAATACATGTCTGAAAGGAGTTTACACCGATACTCGACATTAGGCAGTCGGACTCAAGTCTCAGGGACTTCTCCTTTTCTTCACATATTTCTCTTATGCTTTCAGGAGAAAGAATCGTAGGAAGCCATTTGTTTATGTGCTCTACATATCCGGGATTCTTGGACAATATGATTATATCTGCCTTGAAAGGATTGCCCCAGAAAGGCTCAGGAGGAACTTCTAATATCAGTCTTCTTCTATTCTCTTCGGGATGATTGTCATTGTACTTTCGAACAATGTCTTCTTCACCTTCGAAAATGTATTTGCCACTCTTGTCCCAAAGAACATTGACATTTAGCTTAGCCCAGCCATTATGCTTTTTAAGTTCTTGTATGGTTTTGTATTTACCCATATTTCTTCGTCTTCTTTACTGTATAGCAGTGGTTTTTAATTCATTGGGCAAAGATAGCACTATTTGACGGGATTTGCAATTATTTGGCAGAATTTTATTGTACCTTTGTCAGTTGTTAATAGAATCGAAAGAACTATGGGAAAATATACATACGTTGTAACCGGCTCTCTGATGCTTACGACGGAATGGAGCGACTGGAGCAACTGCAACTACTATTGGATACAGAGCGTTTATGTTCGTCTCGAGAGTCGTCATCAAGGGGTGTTTAAAGAACTGTTTGACTTTGCAAAGACAATAGCGCAGTCAGAAGGTGCCGGTGCGCTGCGCTTGTATGTTGACCGCAACAACATTAACGCTCAAAAGGTATACCAGTCACTTGGCATGCGTGAGAGCCACTATTTGATGTATGAATTATAGTAAGAGGATATCTCATAAACTGAAGTAAAGACAGGCTGATGACATTGTTGTTTATGGACAGCTATGCTCTTATGGGGTCGAAGCAGCGTTCTCATGGGGACAAAGCTACGTTTTCATGGGGACAAAGCTAAGTTTTCATGGGGCCGAAGCTAAGTTCCTTATATGGTAACGCTATAGAAAAAGATTGTTCGCTACGCAGGGAATGATCAAAACTTACGTAGCGAACAAGCGTTTGTTAGGCAGCAAAAACAAGCGTTGAAAAATCACATTTGGGTTTTGTGGTTATTAATGTTGCAAAGGTAGAAAAAATATTCAAAAGTTCAAAAGGGAATACCCTATGTGTGTCGGGAGATTCCCTAATTATGCTAAATGTCATCGTCGATATTTACAGGTGCATCTATTTCGGCAATCTTTTCTTCCTGCTTTCTCTGAGCTTCTTCAATAGCTTCTTTGTAGCCAGCAAGGGCAGCAAAAGGAGCAAACTGAGCTGCACGCTTGTGTATTGGCATCCTCACGTGGTTCTTCGACTTTTTTGGAAGGTAACAGTGGTGTGCCTCGTCGTTGATGACTATCATGCGCTTGCCCTTGACTCCCTTTTCGAGAATGCGGTTGAGCATTACGCTGTATGACTCTGTGTCTTTCTGCTTGACGAGCTCGCCATTCTGGTAAACGAGCTTGCCGTCCATCGGGGAAGCATGCTTGCCAGAGAAAACGCGCGGCAGGAACTGCTGGAAGTTGATGATGGTAATATTCGAGTTAGGCCGCCAAGCTCTTTCTCAAATTGACGAGGTATAAGTCCACGCTGATGATAATAATCATTCATTGCGTATTGGTTATTATCAAGCTGGAGAACGTTCAGACGGTCGCTGATAGTAATTCCAGGAGCACAGATAAGGAAGTGGTCGGCATAGCGGATATCTTGTGGATTGGCTCGCTTGTTCAGATAATTATAGAGAATAAGCATTGCCATAACAACAGTCTTTCCAGTACCTGTTGCCATCTTGAATGCTGTGCGTGGAAGTATGTCTTCGTCGTTTGCAGATACGGTGTGGCAACGCTCCATGAGCTGACGGAGTATAAGACTGCCAATGTTTGGGTCCTTCTCTGCAATTTCATTGAGCCAAATAGCAGTTTCGACTGCCTCACGCTGACAGAAGAATAGTTTTAAATTGTTCTGTCGATCTGGATTGCAGAACCAGTCTTCGAGCAGTTCCTTGGTGATGCGGGATGACTTCGGATAGCCTGCCTCACGCCATTCTTTTACTTCCTTGCGGATGCCATTGATAAACTCGGCATTAGGGTCGTTCGATTCGAAGTCGTCCTGGGAAAACATTGAAATATCCGGATTCCCGGGGAAAATATTTATCCTATAGCCATAAAGCCTGCGCCCCGGCTTTATCTTTGTATAGTCGATATTTCCGTTAGGATCACTGTCATAGTAGAATTTCGGTTCCTCATAGGGATTGTTCAAGACAGTATTCTTTTCTTTTTTTCTTCCTTTTGGTCTGGCATAGTCAGAATTTTAGACAGACGTCATGTTCTTGGTTACTAAGATGCAAAAATAGGGATTTTCTGCAATGGGGCAAATTTTAGTCAATTAAATCTTGTCTAATCCCGAATTTATTTTGTAACTTTGTATGAGTCAATATTTAAACCTAAAGTTATATGGATAGAGAAACCCGAATCAGATTAATTAATCAAACACTAGCTGAGTATTTCAAGACGCATTCAGATAAAGTACCGGCACAGGACTTTATGGATGAATTCGTTAAAAGAGGTATTTTTAACCAAGACTCCGAGAGACATGGCCTGCCCTTAAGAAAGCTATTGCGGACGTTGGATCGAGCATACAAGTTGAGCGCAATTCCTTATGTTGTTGCAGAACGTAATATGAAGAACACCAATTGGTTCTTTGCTCCTGTTGGTGGTGAAATTGGCAAGAAGGATTCAATACGAAAGGTGGCAGCACCTATAAAGAAGGAAGTTACTGTGCCAGTTGGTGATGATGACTTCAAAGAGGGATTGGCTCCGTGGATAAGCAAAAACTCAAAGATTCTTGTACTGGGTACGCTACCTGGCGACAAATCGATCAAGGCTCAGGCTTACTATCAGAATCCTACTAACCAGTTCTGGACCATCATGCATAGTATCTTCGGAAGTGGAAGCAACGACTTTGGCTTCTTGGATGCCAATGGCATTGCGCTATGGGACTGTCTTAAGCATGCTAACCGTCCAGGCAGCTTAGATTCAAATATCCGTCAGGCTAAGCCTAATGATTTGGCTGGACTGCTGGAGAAGTATCCGAATGTTAAGAAGATCATTCTCAATGGCAAGAGTATCATGGACATCTTTGAGAGATACTTCCCACAGCTGATTGCTCCTTATAATATTGTTGCTCTTGAGAGTACTTCATCAGCCAATACTCATGCCAATGTCGAAGGTAAGACCAAGGCATGGAAACGGGCTATAGAGTCAGTCTAGCCATTTAATCGTAAAACTTTTCACAGACAATATTGGCGAGTCTCACTGAGAATGCCTTTCTCATAGAAAGATGACAGAAATCTAGTAGCTGTTCCATGGTATAGAATATCTGGTGGAACAGTTTCCTGCAGTTCAACGTCTACATTAATGGAATGCCCTTGTCTTGCACGAATCTTGGCATGCTGCGTATTGAACTCATAACGTTGCTTGTTATTGTTGGCTACGATGTCTTCGAGAGTTACAGGAAAGCCGTTAGTTTGGTGTATACAGGCGTTGTCCTGCACGTTGACACGGTTGCCGATGCGTATCGCGTCAACATCTGCACGGAGTACTGTTCCATACTATTTTACCTTCACACCCATCTGATACATGATGAAGCCATAGATGTCGGCATTCTCTTCCATCTGCTTCGATAATGGCTTGCCGCCACCATGGCCGGCTTTCGAATCGATGCGGATAAGGACAGGTGCTGAGCCAGCCTGATCCTGCTGTAGTGTAGCAGCGAACTTGAACGAATGAGCCGGAACAACACGGTCGTCATGGTCGGCAGTCGTTACGAGCGTAGCAGGATAGCTTACACCTTTCTTTATATTATGAAGTGGAGAATAGCCTTTCAGATACTCGAACATCTCCTTTGAGTCGTCCGCTGTGCCATAGTCTGGAGCCCAGTTCCAGCCAATGGTGAACTTATGATACCGGAGCATGTCCATTACACCGACTTCAGGAATGCAGACCTTGTAAAGGTCAGGACGCTGAGTCATGCAAGCACCGACGAGCAATCCGCCATTGCTGCCACCCATGATAGCAAGGTAGTCTTTATCGGTATAATTATCTTTGATGAGCCATTCGGCAGCCGAGATAAAGTCGTCGAAGACATTCTGCTTCTGCATCTTGGTACCGGCAAGGTGCCATGCCTCGCCATATTCGCCACCGCCACGGAGAACGACATAAGCATAAATGCCGCCACTCTCAAGGAACGGCAGACGCATAGCCGAGAAGTAAGGCGGATTGGTTACGTTGAAACCGCCATAGCCATACATCAGAACAGGAGTCTTTCCGTTTCGCTTTAAGCCTTTTTTGTAAGTCAGGAAGATAGGAATGCGTGTACCGTCTTTGCTGGTATAGAACTGCATCTCACTGGTATAGTCGGATGTGCGGAAGTTTACCTTCGGCTGACTGTATACCGTACTTTTGCCAGTCTTGTAGTCGTACTGATAGATGGTGTTTGGAGCAGTATATGAAGTATAAGAGTAGAAACACTCTGGGCGCTCACGCTTTCCGCTGAATGATGCACTGCCTACACCCGGTAGCTTTATCTCGCTTAGTCGCTGACCATTGATATTATAGAGGAAAGCTTCGCTGATATTGTCCTTAGTGTATGTCAGCACCAACTTGTCGCCACCGATGAATATTACTCCGTCGAGAACGTCATCACTCTGTGGAACGAGTTCCTTCCAGTCCTGATAGCCCGGATGATGAATGTCGGCAACCATGATGCGGTTATTCTCGGCTCCGGCATTGGTGAAGAGATATATGGAATCGCCAATGGTCTCAATAGGCGAATAGTTCTTCGATGCATCACCGGTCATCTGAATAAACTGCGAGTTCGGTTGACGAAGATCACGGACATAGAGATTAAGTCCCTGATCCATGCCCGACTCATAGAGGAACATCATTGTCTCTTCCTTGTTTACGCCAACGCCATAGAAACGGAGAGGATATGCCGGATTCTGATAGAAGAGCACGTCCTGAGACTGCGGTGTGCCGAGCTTATGGTAATAAACTTTCTGAACAGAGTTTTTTGCGGAAGTCTCATGTCCCTGCTCCGGTGCATCGTAGGCGCTATAGTAGAAACCGTTGCCCTGCCATGCTGCATCGGTGAACTTAGCCCAAACAATATGGTCGTCGAGCAGTTTGCCTGTAGCTACATCCTTGACATAGATTTCCTCCCAGTCGGAGCCGTTACGGGAAATAACATAAGCTAAGTACTTTCCGTCGTTAGAGAACGAAATGCTCTTCAACGCAACAGTTCCGTCTGTGCTGAGCTTGTTCGGGTCAAGGAACACACGCTGTTCTCCGCCAAGCTTGTCCATCTGATAGAGCACAGCCTGGTTCTGCAAGCCATTGTTGCGGTAAACGTACCACTTGCCATGCTCCTCGAATGGTGTGTAAACCTTCTCATAGTTCGACACTTCCTTCAAGCGTTTCAGGTACTGGCTGCGCTGCGGCATCTTGTCGAGATATGAGCGTGTGAGCGCATTCTCTTCCTTTACCCACTTGGCGATAGCCTCGCTGTTGTCGTCTTCAAGCGGACGGAACGGGTCGGCTACCTTCTCACCGAAGTAAGTATCGACGGTGTTGTCGTGGGGTGCCTCAGGATATTTGAGTTTCTGTGCCATAGCTGTTGTTGCTGTCATTGCCATTGCTGCGGCAAATAATAAGTTCTTATTCATTATATTATATAAGATTTCGTCAATGTTTGCAAAGTTACTATATTTAAACGAGAAAAGACAGTTTCTATATCGGAAACTGCCTTTAATGATGTTCGGTCATTGCTTGACTATATGATCACTTTCAGTTCTATATTAATCCTACTAGTGAGTAAAGTTATGAGAAGACTTGCGAATGCAAAGAGTCCGCCGACAATGCAGACACCGGTCCAACCCATTGTGGCCCAGCCTTGTCCGGCAAGGAATGTTCCAAGACTGCCGCCAATGAAGTATGTGGTCATGAAAATGGTGTTGGCACGGCTGCTTGCCTCGGGTATTTGGGCTATGCAACCGCTTTGGTTGCTGAGTTGCTGGAATTGTGTGCCAATATCAACTAGGATTAATGCCACGATTAGACCGATGTAGCCATAGCCGAAGAAATAGGACACGAGCCAGCCAATGATTTGAATGACTGCACCGCATCCACTGAACTTCTTTATTCCATATTTCGGAATATATTTGCCAATGCCAGATGCTGCTATTGCTCCTGCCATACCGCAAAGTCCCAGCATCCCGACCATGTCGCAGCCTGCGCAGAACGGCTGTTCTGCAAGGTGGAAAGCCATGCATGACCATATAGTCAGCATAGAACCAAAGGCAAGTCCACCACGAACACTGTATAACCGGATCCTCGGATGAGTGCGGAATATTGTCCAGACGGAATGCATCAGCTGTGGATATGTACCGGTGAAGTTGCGCTTCATGTCCGGCAAGATTCTCAGGGCTATGCCGCAACAGATAATCATCAGTCCGGCTGCAATGAGGAACATTGCACGCCATGACAGCCATTCGCCGATAAAGCCGCTGACGACACGGGCTGCAAGAATGCCGGTTAGCAAACCAGAAAGAACATAGCCGATATTCTTCGACTTGTCTTCGGGTCGTGAGAACTGTCCTGCAACGGGTATGAAGAGCTGCGGAATAACCGATGATGCTCCAAGCAATAATGACGCTCCCCAAATGATGTATATATTACTAGCCAGGCCTATGATTAATGACATGACGGCTGCCATTGTCATGCAGACCGAAATGACACGCCTGCGGCTGTATAAATCGCCAGAAGGGATAATGAAGAAGAGCCCGAAAGCATAGCCGACCTGTGTAATAACAGTTATGAGGTTTGCCGTGATGTGGCTTATGCCAAGATCGCTGCTTATCATCTCAAGCAACGGCTGATTGTAATAAAGGTTAGCAACCGTAACTCCTGCGAGCACTGCCATTGCTATGACAATGCTACGGGGTATTCCCATATTTTCTTTTAGCTCAATCATTAGTTTATGGTCATCATTCCTAAAGTGGATGCAAAAGTAACGCTTTTATTTGTATTGGAAAAATCTTGCAGTAAATACCGTAAAGATTTATTTGTTTTACAAAGAGGAATTCTATCGCTTAATATGATGGTAATCCCTAAAGCAACATGAATTACCCAAAAAGGCAGTTCCAAATTAATGAAACTGCCTGAATCGAGTTATGCAACCGACATAGGAGAGATTATGTTGATATGTATCCATTCAAGAGTTTTGGCAGTATGGGTATATATAACACAAAAGGGGCTTGTCCAATAGAGGAAAGCCTCTTGCGTCTTATGCTAGTGCGTGAAGTTTATGCGACCTCAATGCGTTTGGTCTCTTTCTCAGCCTTTGCGGTACGAGGAAGCGTGATGTGAAGCACACCGTCATTAACCTTTGCCTCAATCTTTTCCTTCTCCACGTCGTCAGGCAGCGTCAGAGGTAAGCTCGTTACTTCCTTGTCAGGTAGCTCATAATAGATGCGAAGGCGCATAGTGCTACGTCAATGAGCCATACAGTATGGTACCCGCCTGTTGCTTCAAGCAGCGCACCACCTAGATATGCGCTTAGGAAGGCTCCTATCTGATGACAGAAGAAGAGTATGCCAATGTCACTTCTTATTCCAGTTCCGACTCCATACAGGATACATGCCACCAGTCCGAACAGTATGACCGATGTTATGCTTATTTCTTTGTTTGCGTTGTTTGTCTTTACGACCATCACTATTTATTTTAGCTGTAAAGGCAATGAATTAGTTGGTAAAGACAAAGAATAGGGTGTGTCAAAATACAATGGTGACCGTTGTCGGACCTTCCGGACAACTATCAAAATTGACATTGGCACCCATTAGTCCTGCAAAGCGACGCACTACAGCAAGACCCAAGCCAAAGCCCTTCACCTGCTGATGACCGGTGGAGATGGAGCGATAGAATTGGTCGAAGACTTTATCGCACTCTTCCTTAGGTATGCCCCTACCAGTATTGGTGAACTCCATCTGGGTGTGACCGTCCTTCTGATAGGCTGAAAACTTAATTTCCCCTCCGTCGTTACAATATTTGGTGGCATTTGAAAACAAGTTGTTCACAATGATGAATAACGCATTGCGGTCGGCGTTGATGGTGAACTCGTCGGGTGTGATATTCATCGTAATGTGCAAGCCTCTCCGAATAATTTGATTGGAAAAAGCACTACAAATCTCGGTAAACAGCTCCTTTTTATTAATTTCAGTGGAGATTAAGCGGAAGTGTGCACTGTCGGCACGAGTGAGCATGAGCATATTGTCAACCATTCGGTTCATATTGTCGACAACGCCGATGTTCTCCTTGATTTTCTTCTCATATTCCTCCTGAGTCCTCGGCTTACGGACGAGAACTTCCTTAGAGCCTTTGGTGACAGCCAGAGGCGTGCGCAATTCGTGAGAGGCATAGCTGGTGAACTGCCGCTCACGGGATAGTGCGTCCTGCAATGGCTTGATACTATGCTTTGCCACGTCACGTGCAACAAATAGAGACACGTAAAGATTAGAAAACAAACAAAGATTTGCATTGCCACAAGTCCAATCATCCATCTTGTGGGATGCTGTATCCACCCCGTTGCAAGCAAATGAAAGGCATTGAGGCAGAGCCCTATAGAGATGACGCATGGCATGAGTGAGCACAGACAGCCCTGTATAATAATCTTGCGTGCAATAGCATCCTGCAGGGCTTCCTGTTTTTTGTGTCAATGTCGTTTGTCATAGTCTAAAACTGATGTTGAAATTGTCTGAAAGTGAGTGGTGAATTGTGAGTGATGGTCGAGTCTATTTGTCAGTCTCAATGAAGCCTACGCCACGGATAGTCTTGATATAGCCGTCGGCATTCATGCCAAGCTTTTTGCGAAGAGCATTCATGAACACGTCGATGACTCCCGTGTCGTATTGGAAGTCGATGCCCCATACGTCCTTGATAATATCCTCACGTGGGCAGACACGGTCTTTGTGCCTGATGAAATAGACCAGCAGGTCAAATTCTCGGCCTGTCAGCTGCACATCCTTGTCGTTG
>CACYKX010000085.1 GCA_902775075.1 uncultured Prevotellaceae bacterium
GCTGTAGCATAACCACCCTCCTTAGCAATAGGAGCGTTCTTTACGCCATTCACATCAATAGAATCAATCTTCAATACAGATTTTGTGATGCTCTTTACAGCAACATCAACAAGCTCTACTGTACCATTGTATGTAGTCTTAGGACCTTCGATTGTTACAACATCACCTTCCTCAAGACCTAGACTTGCGAAGTTCTTTGTAGCACCGTTCTTATCAAGAGTACCATATACATATACTTCACCTGTCTCATCTTTGATATACCAGTTACCATATACGGTATTACTAATCTTAGTGACAGCACCTGTTACACGGAAAGTCTTACCATCAGCACCAGCGATAACCTGAGCACAGGTAGCATTCTCTACCTTAGCTGCACCCTGGATGACATGAAGGATCTGAGTCTCACCATTACATACTAAATTATAGAAACCTGAACGATTACCTTTAATTTCATCAGCAGAGAAAGATACAACTGTCTCACCGGCGCTACCAGAAGTAGCAGAAACTTTTACCCAATTCAGATAGTCATCAATGGCCTTTTGAGCTTTCTCACGATCTGCATCAGTTTTAGCTTTAGCCAAATTCTTTGTTAGATCACTTGGAATAGCTTTTTCTAGTTTCCAGTCACCTGCTGCTTTGATTGTAATTTCAGTGCTTCCACCATCAACAGGAATAGCTACAATAGACTTAGAAACCTGAATGCCATCAAGACATCCCATTTCCTCTTCATTAGAGCAACTTACCAATAAAGTAAGAAGTGTAAGAAATGTTGGAAGAATATATTTAATTTTCATTACTTTACTTTTAAATTAGATGAAATCTTTAGTTAAAGAAATACTTGATACCAACAGATGCATACCAGCACTGGCCAATAGCATGGTTGTAAACCCAACGCTGAGTATTACCACTTACAGCTTTAGGAGTTGAGAATGTAGCATAACCCTCAGCATCCATACCCTCATAGTTGAGGATTCGACCTTCTGCCAAAGAAGCATTCATCATCTTTGATACACCCCACTTATCATTGAACATGTTCAAAACGTTCTTTACATCGAAGCTCAACTGAAGCTTGTGAGATGTTGCACCAAGTTTCAACTTAAAGTCATGCTTGTAAGCTACATCAAGGCGATGAACCCAAGGAGAATATACGCTATAAGCCTCTGCATACTTGCCCTGACGATGCTTCAAGTAGCTATCACCATGAACGAAGTCCATAAAACGAGTCTTGTCATCCTCTGATACGAAACGGAACTGACCCTTTTCTACTTGCTCGTCTGTTGGAACATAGATAAGATCATACTTATAACCGTCACCGTTCATATCATTAGCTGTCATATATGAGTAGTTGTAACCACCTTTGAAACCTTCATAAATGAAGCTGAATGTGTTACCACTCTTATCATTGAATGTAGCAGAAGCTACGATACGGTCAGGAGTTGTGTACTGTGAATTGTGGAGACCTACGTTATTAGGGCCCTGAACTGATGGTACATAAGCAATACAAGACTCTGCGTTAGAACCAGGCATACCAGTAACATCCTTAGAAACGGTATGAGTATATGCAGCCATCAAATTAATACCCTCAACAGGCTGTGCGTTAACCTGGATACTTGCCTGGTAACCCCAACCCTTAGAAGTATTTTCAAGAACGAATGCTTTTGTTCCCTGACGGAATGTCTCTGGGAAGAGAGGACGATTGTCTACACCATTGAAGTGCTCAAAACCATTAGGAGAAATCATACTCCAGTCTGTCATTGTAGACTCGTATACGGTCTTGTTGAAGATGAATTCACCAGTAACAGAGAGAGGGAAAGATGTTGGCAACTGATAATCAACAGCCAAAGATGTCTTCCAACGCTGTGGCAACTTGAAGTTTGGATCTACTGCAGAGATAGAAGAAGGAACAGTACCATCTTCTGGGCTAATAGTCATAGGATAACCTAACTGCTGCAATTTATCTTTAAGTGCCTGAACTGTAGCATGATTGTTAGTATCTGTTACAAGACCACCTGCAAACTCGTCCATTGTGAAACCTTTCTTTGTAGCTTCCTTCTCATTAATCTGAGCCTGATACTGTACAAGACCACCATTAGTAGGCATATTGGTGAAGAATACCAAAGGAAGACGACCTGAGAACAGACCTGTACCACCTCTAAACTTCAAAGTACCGTCACCAAATACATCATAAGTGAAACCAACACGTGGGTTGATTGTCAAACTAGAATTAGGCCATTTGCCTGTATCAATATGGCGACCGCTATAGTCAAGGTCATAGATTGCCTGATTACGCATCAAGTCTTTATTCTCGAAGAAGAGGCCATCAAAACGAATACCATAAGTCAACATAAACTTCTTGTTGACATTCCACTCATCCTGAGCATATACACCCAACTTATTGAATTGAACGCGAGCAGCAGGTGAAGTTTCACCATTATAACCATAAGTTAAACATACAATTTCCGGAGCACGCTTATTCAAGAAGTCATCCAATGAAGAGTAACGATAGTAACCGGTTCCGTTACGCATATATTGGTTATCTGCCATCTGATGCTCATAAGAAACACCACCGAAGATACGATGATTACCAAATGTATAATTCAAATCATCCTTGACATTCCATACTGTATTATGTACAGCATTGTTATAAGTAAACAACTCATAACCGAGAGCCATATAGTTTTCACCATCCTTCAAGATATCGATGAATGGGAACTCACCAGATTTTGTACCACGAACATCATCCAATTTAGAATATGTTGCCAAGAACTGGTTAGACAGATTGTCAGTCAAACGGCTGTTCAAATCGAAAGACCAAGTCTTAACAAGGTTGTCCATAGAATACATGGAGTTTGCGAAAGACATAGAGTACTCTGATGTACGACCAAAAGCTGAACGAGTACCACCGTCCATAGAAGAAGCACTAGGAGCAATCCATTTGGTATTCTTTGTATAGTTGTAACGAATTGCCAAACGATGCTTATCGGTAATATTCCAGTCTAAACGAGCAAGGAACTTATCGTTTGTAATATCAGAAGGGAAATTTGTATATGAACCTGTATCATAACCATATTCGTTACGGACAAAGTCTGAAACTTTCTGAAGGTCACTTAATGTAGTACGAGAGATTGTACGGTTTACATCAGCCACACCATCTTTACTACCTCTCCAACGGTTTGCAACAGAAGGAGTCTGTACAGTTTCACCATTTACGAAGAAGAACAATTTATCTTTAACAATAGGACCACCTAATGTGAAGCCATAGGTTGAAGTACGGTCAGTTTCGCGAGCTGTAGGAATCTGAACGCCATCAATAGCATCACCACGCATATTCTCATTTCTATGATATGCATATGCAGTACCTTTGAACTTATTAGTACCAGACTTTGTAATAGCGTTGATACCACCACCGACAAAGTTTGTCTGACGAACATCATAAGGAGAAATAACAACCTGCATTTCCTCAATAGCGTCAAGAGAAATAGGAGTACCACCACCAGGCAGACCATCATTCAAACCAAAGTTGTTATTGAAATTGGCACCATCAACAGTAAAGTTGGCTGTACGACCATCGGTACCAGCAAAGCTCATACCATTACCACCATAAGGTGAAAGACGAGCAACATCTGTCAGACTTCTTGAAACATTAGGCATGTTCATAATCTGTGTGTTAGAGATGTTAGTTGCAGCACCGGTCTTCTTGGCAGCGAACTTTGTACCCTGAGCAATAACAACGACTTCGCCCAACTGCTTTGCATCCTCCGTCATCTCTGCATCGAGAGAGAATGGATTACCAAGCTGAAGGGTGACGTTCTTGAATTTCATTGTAGAGAATCCTACATACGAGATTGTAACCGTATAAGGGCCACCAGGTCGCATACCTTGGATATTAAAACGTCCGTCAATGTTTGTTACAGCGGAATACCTTGTACCAGATGGCTCATGCACAATCTGGATCGCAGCACCGATAATAGGCTCTTTGCTTGCCTTCTCAGTCACAGATCCGCTCATCGAAGAAGTTGTAACTTGCGCCATAATTGACGTTGTAAAGAACAACATCAGCGCCATTAGAAAACGCAATCTTTTTTGCATACCTTTTTAACTGAAATTTAATTAATAATTTGAGGGGATAAACCCAGTTAATACTTAGATGCTGCAAAATTAATTAAAATTTCTCATATAATTGTTACAAAAGTGTTAAAATTAGAAGTTGTTAAAAACAAAAAAAATCCGCATTAATATTAAATGCGGATTATATTTCAAATTGTAAGCAAATTAGTCTTTTCTGTACCAAATTCTCATTATCTTTCGTCGAATAACAATTATATTGAGAACCGAAACCAGTATAAACAATATCAAACCGACAGTTAACGCCGGTAGCATATTTCCATCTTCTATTTGAGGGAATAATGTTTCTATGATATCCATATAATATGCCCTGACAAAGAACAATATAATCAATGCGATAAGTAGGACCAGAACATTCAAACCTATCGTCAGAAATTGATATGGACGGGCTACATTTCCTGGACTATAACCTATCAACAGTAGATTTTCCAACTTTGAGGAATTCTTCTGTACAAGAAGGTATATACTCAGCATCAATATATAGAAACTCAAAATCGAAATGATCAATCCCACAATCATCACCATTGAAACCATTAGTTTCAAGAAATATGTGGTCTTCTCAGCATTCAATTTATCATCCTCTACTTCGTATCCTTTCTTATCAAGATATTTCGTTATATGCTCATCTGCCGGATTTCCGACCTCCATGATCAAACGGGTTGGATTGCTGTGATTTTCCGGAGCAAAATGATTATTACTCCAATCCATAAATGCCTGTGGCACAAGGATTGTGTTAAGTCGGCTGGAGAATCCGATGACCTTTCCGTCAAATTCTTCATTATATCCATTACCTTGGATAAACATCTTAAAGTCTATCATACCCATCAATCCTTCAGATATCTTTGGTAATGAATGACTCTGTGCAAATCCAAAGTTATACATTGTTATATATGCACGTGGCAGAATAATTGGTACTTTCTGGTCTCCTTCTTTCCATTTCCAATCTTGCGAAGGAGCTTCAACGAAATCATCCGGAACAGATTCTATAGGAATCTCGGAATTCAAGACATTCGTTCCATTAATTCCCATATTGGCATTTACCTTATATTCTGTAGAAGTGAACTTACCCATCTTCTTGACAAAAGACTGCTCTCCTACTTCATCAATCTCACTATTGCTGAAAGTATTCGTTCTTCCACTAATGGTACTTGCTGTTCCTATCTTCTTATTTAAGATCAGGAAATCTGACTTCATGAAACTGTCTTCTGCTGTAAAGACAGGTATAACGTCATTATAAAACTGAAATCCTAACAAAACGATAAGCATACCAAATAAGTTGGCAAAGAAGAAACCAACAAACTGTGGTACGCTAATATGTTGACGTAATAATTTCCAAACAAGATTCATAGTTCTTACCTCATCCTTTAAAGTTTAAAGACCTTTTCGTAACTTAGATCCATATGTTTACCTATACTTGTCACGATGACACCGGCACCTTGCTTCTTGGCTTCTGTCATCATAATCTCACCCATTATGCGACTGTTGTTGTCATCAAGATGAGAAATTGGCTCATCCGCAAGAATAAAATCAAAAGGCTGGACCAAAGCACGTATCATAGCAACTCTTTGCTGTTGACCAAATGACATTTTGCCAATCTTCGCATCAAGCTTGTCTCCAATGCCAAGCATATCAAACCACTCTACAATCTGTTCCTTACTCTTAAATCCTGTCAGATTATTCTTTATCATGACATTCTCCATAGCTGTAAGTTCAGGGAACAAACGAAGTTCTTGGAACAAATGACTTACATGTCGCTTACGAATATCGACCCAGTCTGATACTTTATAATCGGATGTAAGACGATCGTCAAACATCACTTGGCCACTATAATCGTGACGATAACCGAGTACATAGCTGCAAAAAGTGCTTTTTCCTTGTCCACTTTCTGCTTCCACAAGATAAAGGTGACCTTTTTCAAAGGTTGCATCAGTATTCCAAATATCAGAGTTCCATTCTGTACGCTGAGAAAAGACCTGAGGTATAACGGAATTCAAAAGAATTTTTTCCATTTATTTTAATGTATAAACGATACTTCTTATATCACCAAACATCGGTTTCATAAATACTGAAAGTGCCGACATTACTCCCTTGTTACTACCAAAATCATTTAAATTAATGATCATGACCATCTTCTGACCGATAATCTTTTTCTGTAATTTAGCATCCAATGGATGAACATTAGACTTAATAGCACCTAAAGCTGTGACCTTGTCACTTCCACTATAGAATTGTAAATCTGGGGATACACCAAAAAAGAATGATGTGTTCCCATCTGTATAATAATAAGAATCTTTACCGGAATCCAATATTTTTCCACCCTTTGGCACACTTTGCTTCCAGTAATCAACATCGGCCAACCATTTCGCATGAGCTAATTTTGCCGCCCATGTGATTTGCATCTTATCGTCAGAATAAGAAGGAATAACAATACTCATATCTCCATTTACACTACGCAGGATGTTATCCATATCAATGGCTGTGTTTATACCTACAAGAAGGGCCTGAAGACCTTGATTATTTTGCATTAAAGGTAGGAATTTTGTTCCATCTACATTCATAAACATGCCAAGAGTGGCATCACGCGACATGGAAGCAACATAGTTACCTTTTATAGGACGGTACTGTTTACTTGCATTCTGAAGGGATGCATTTACTTCTTTATTGAAAGAGAAGGTCTTACCCTCAATATTCAAGCAACCATCAGAAACAAACATCTTCGCAGCTATTAACACTTGAGAGGCATCTGCGCCTTTAGGAGCACCCAACGTGAAAGGTGCAATAAATTTCTCAGGCAATGCCTGTGCCTCTGCAACAATAGCCATTGGAGCATCTATACTATCCAACTTCTCATAAATCGGACGGGATACGACACTCTCGTCTTCATCTTGCTTCAGGTATCTTGCCATACTCTGCTGCAATTCTGCCTGCGCATCAGGAGTGACTGGTCCCATAACAAGCAACGCGTCATCTGAGAACCCAAGAACCCAAGAATCCTTTAATACAGAGAAGTTGAAGCCTCGACGTTCTTTTGTCTTCGTGCAAACACCTTTCTTTGATAACTTATCCAGGTATTCTTTTAGGTCATCAGAATCGCTCACTTTTGCACAGAGACCAAGATTCCCATCCTGAGACTCAAACATATACATTTTAGAGGTTAAATCAATACCGCAATCTGAAACATTCTTTATATGTAATACCGCAGCAAGAAGATTCAACTGCTTACTTGAGGAACTTGCTGCCATCTTTTTCATATCAACAGAAATTAAAGCAGAACTTTCTGCTGGTATGGCATTTTGATAACTATCAGAACAAGAACTGAAAAACAACGCTGACGCGATGAATATATAATATATAAAATGTTTAGCTTTAATCATTTTTTCTTAAGTATGTTATTTTCGTCTAGCTAAATTCGCTAACATTACAGCTGTCAATCCTGCAGTTTCTGTCCGAAGCCGACTAGTTCCCAAAGATACACTCTCGTAACCATTCTCCAGAGCCAATCGTACTTCATCTACCGAGAAATCACCCTCCGGTCCTACTAAAACCGTAACATCTAAGTCTTCAGGATTTAAAGCTGGCTTATTCAATTCTTCAAAGAAATCCAGCTTTTCAAATTCTTCATAACAATGACAGATGAATTTCCTTCCTTTCCGTGGAGTTAAGATAAAGTCTTTAAAATGCTCCATCTGATTAACGACCGGCTTCCAAGGTTTTCTGCTTTGTTTTACAGCTGCAACAATAATCTTATCTAGTCTTACCGTTCTCATAACTTTTCGCTCAGAGAACTTACAGTTCAGGAAAGACAACTCATCAAAACCGACTTCCGTTGCCTTTTCTGCCATCCACTCTATTCGATCCATCATCTTCGTTGGAGCAATGGCCAAATGAATGTGCCCATTCCATGAAGGTTGCTGCGGCAACGTTTCTTTGATTTCATAAAGGCATCTTTTAGTAGCAGCCAAAGTTACTTCTGCTCTATAAAAACAGCCCTCTCCATCCATGAGAAACATTTCATCGCCACTCTTCAATCGAAGCACTCTTAATGCATGCATAGCCTCGTCCAAAGGCATTTCATTCTGACTTGCTGCATCAGGCACATAGAAATATCGGACTTCTTTCATCGGTATTAATTTATTTAATTTGTTATCTTTATTATTTACCTTCGACTCTGCGCTTTAACTCATCACGTATTTGTGATGCTTGCTCATATCTTTCTTCACTGATAGCCTTATTCATAGCCTCTTGCAGCATTTCATTCGTCAGTATATTTATAGGTAAAGAAACGCTAGCTACTCCTGGAGTGTATTTGGCACTTTGACGAAACATCAGTCTCTCACTTGCGAAAAGAGGCAAATGGGCTATCTTTGAAATCAGAATGGCATCGGCTGCATTTATAGGAATCATTTCTAAGCTATCCAGATTAAATAATTGAGCCTTAAAATCTCCGTCTATGATGTCTGTTAACAGTATCTCAAAACTCAAATCGGTATTATTCCTAAGTAAATTCAACAACACCTCTGGTAACCTTCGTGAACAATTTTTCTTCTGAACACGAGCGTTCAACTCATATTTCATCAACTTGTCACACGGTATAACGAGTTGACGTTTTTCCTGTTCGTCAACCAATATAAGAAGTCCTATATCTGTATTACTAGAGACTTCTACAATTTCTTTTAAATACAGCCGAACTTTGTCCATTACTCTACCTCCACCTTTTTAGGTCGGAACATCAAAGCAAATGAAACACCAACTAGCAAAGCATAAGCAGCAAAAATATACCAACAAGTCTGCCAATCTGTTACACCATCAACGGTATGAGTATTTACTATTGCCTGGGCAGAAAGTGTTCCTACTGTTGCCCCAATACCGTTCGTCATCAACATAAACAATCCTTGTGCACTTGAACGTAATGAAGGGTCTGTTGACTTATCAACGAACAAAGAGCCTGATATATTAAAGAAGTCGAAAGCTACGCCATAAACGATCATTGACAAGATGAACATCCAGACACCATTACCTGGGTTACCTGCTCCAAACAAGCCGAAGCGCAATACCCATGCACACATGGCAATAAGCATCACATTCTTGATGCCATAACGCTTCATAAAGAATGGTATAAATAGGATACATACGGTTTCACTTATCTGAGATAATGATATCAGGATATTTGCATGTTGCACACCAAATGTACCGGCATACTCCGGAATATCCTTAAATGAAGTGATGAAAGGATTTGCAAATCCATTAGTAATCTGCAAACTAACACCCAACATCATAGAGAATATAAAGAATATTGCCATTCGCTTCTGCTTGAAAAGGGTAAAAGCTTGGAGTCCGAAAGCATCCACCAAAGATTTCTTTTCACCTGTTTCTGCAACAGAGCAACTCGGTAAAGTGAAACTATAGAAGAATAATATGATGCTAACAATACCTGATACGATAAATTGGTTTTGGTTAGGTTGGAATCCACACAAATCAACAACCCACATCATACAGATAAAGCCAACGGTTCCAAAGACACGAATCGGAGGGAAATCTTTAACTGTATCCATTCCCGCTTGCGTCAAACCGGAATAGGCAACGGAATTTGCCAAAGCCAATGTTGGCATGTAAAATGCCACACTCAAGGTGTAAGAAGGGAAAATAAACTGATAATTGTGCGATAGACCTGCATAAGCAGCTCCAAACATAAACAAGCCTGCTAACAAATGGCATAAGCCTAAAAGGCGTTGTGCTGGTATCCATCTATCAGCAACTATACCCATCAATGCAGGCATAAAAATTGATACTACTCCTTGTACAGCATAGAACCAACCAATATTTGATGCCATGTCTATATTAACAAGGTATGTTCCCATAGAAGTAAGATAAGCTCCCCAGGCAGCGAACTCAAGGAAGTTCATCAATGCTAACCGTATTTTTAAATTCATTTTGGTATTGAAACTAACTTTTAATTGCAATTACAGTGCAAAGATAAGGATTAAAATTGAGAATAAGATAACAGAAATTAAGATTTTTTGCAGTTTTTACCTAATTTAAAGAATAAATGACAAACAGCGATATTCTTGCACAAAAAAAAATTGGTTATCATCACGACAACCAATCTTTAATTAACCTTAATAATCTAATACCATGAAAAACACGATGCAAAATTACTAAGAATATCGTAATCTCCAAATTAATCATAGAAAAAGTTCATATATTTAATATCGCTTAACAACTAAGTCTTTCAAATTAACCTTTATTTGCTTAGAAATAGCTTCAACATCCTTTTTATCTTGTTTTGAGGCCAAAGGAATAGACATACTATAAGTGATACTATTTTGCTGAGGAGACAACTTAGCCCAATACATAAACGGTTGAACCATAGACAAAAGTTCATCATAACGTTTTACGTCCATCGTATCGGGCTTTGACATAAAGTCTGCCTTTTTAAAATTCAACCCCTCACCTATTTTATTCCATTCTTTATTATAAAAGGCCACTTCACTTTCACGCGCCGGACCAACAAAGGTACGCACAACACAAAGAATGGAGTCACCCGTATTAGATGGGAACATCTTCATCTCCATTATCGACGACTCATTAAGTTGTATATGAGCATAATCGGTTGCCAAGGTATCCATGATACTTTCTCCCTGAAACAGATTCTTCACACTTGCCTTTACATTCATATCAACAAAGTCAATACATTCCTGCCGTAAACTCTTATTGAGATACGGTATAATAGAATCTGGCATATTCAGCCACATTTCCCTAACAGACTGAGCACTCATATTACATGAGAACGTAAACGATAACAACGCTACAAATACAAACTTCTTCAATTTACTATTTTTAAAAAGTTATTTTATAAAAGGGAAAGCTCCATAACGCAAGATGCAATTCCATTGTCCTTCTACCCTCTCTACAAAAAGCGTAAACAGAGGACGCATGCCAACAGAAGACCATCCACCTTTATAAAAAGGGGTATGATTATCTTCCTCGTCATATGAAACAGAATACTCTTCCCCTAGTTTTTCAGCAAGTGATTTCATTTTCCTTATAGCATCAGCTTTACTCTTGCTAACAGAATAGAACCTAGCTTGATTCAGATAACTAGAGACTGTATCTCTTTGGAAATCAAATATTATTTTATCGAAATCAAGATCCTCATACAACTTATGCAAATAAACGATGCTATTAGCATCACACATCTCCGGTTCACCCCATTGAACTTTCAAATTGTCTAGAGCATTTTCATACGTACATCCAAAATCAACTCCTGCGACACGCTCTACATCTTTAGCATAAACTACAGATGAGAACAGTAGCACAATCGCCAACAAAAAATTCCTCATCATGATTGATTCCTATTTTGATTGCAAATATATAAAAAAAGGTGGACACCCACAAGGACATCCTCCTGATTTATTCTAACTTTCAAAATTGTATATACAATATTGATATCTCACCAGTTGCTCACTAAGCTTCGAGAGCGCCCTGTGCGGCGGCTAACGAAAACTGATTATCAGCACATTACGGTGAATCTGGGAAACATTTGGGAAACATTATGAGCATGTACTGCACATTCTGCACCCGATTTCCTCAAAATATCCGACCATTTTTGCCACTTCGACTACTTATTTCAATATTTAGTTGTTAAACACTATTGTTAGAACACAGATTGCATTACGACTTTTCAGCACGTTCTGCAAATTTTGCTTGCAAAATTAATGTTTTCTCATGACATTACGTTTGTTTTGCACGTTTTTCTTGCAGAACGTGATGTGAACTACTATGCAGAGCGACTAAACGTGTCTCCCAAATACCTTTCTGCTACCATCAAACGCATGACAGGACACAGCGTCACCTCATACATCGACCGCCATACCATACCTATATTAAAAGACTATCTGAATGACGAACGACTGTCGCTTACCCAGATAGCTGAAATTATGAATTTCACTACGCTTTCGTACTTCAGTCGCTATTGTACCAAGCACCTCGGCCAGTCGCCCAGCGAATACCGTCTGAGTCTGCAACCAAAGCTTGATTTGTAAGACTCATTTATGTTATTCTGCAGTTAATTCGAAGAAAATTAGTAA
>CACYKX010000086.1 GCA_902775075.1 uncultured Prevotellaceae bacterium
GCGTGCCATCATTAACAACAATAACAAAGAACTCAATGCCGTCCGACGAGCCTTCGAGGCCCTACAACTGGCGGCCTAAATCACTTGCGAAACTTGAGTCATTTTATTGTAGTGCTCTCCAAAATTGTTCTTCTCAAAGACTAGTTGAAAAGCTTTTTGAAAAGCATCATAGTCGAACTCTTTGAAGTCTGAAATGTTCTCTGGACCATTATGCGATTCTCTATTCATATAATGATTGAAAGCCGTAAAACGAACATCCTTCAAATCAGGTATATTGAATATATTGTTGAATTCTAATCTGGCCACGAAACCAAAGAAATAGTCAAGGATATTCCGCATACAATTGGCCATTAAAGCCTTTGGAGCCTTGGGATCATTTACGACAGACCAGTAAGATTCATAGTCATTGCGTATCTCGGAATACTTCATCTCTTCAATGTACGAGCCCTCCGCATTCTTTGCCATCCTAAACAGTTTCTCGCACTCCTCTCTGGTTTCCTTCTTTCGGTATACGACTTCGTAGAAAAAGTACAAACTATGAGTAAGGATGAACACCTGCTCAAAAGGGAACTTATCCTTGACCTTTTCGATAAACTTTTCGCGTAATATACAACTCACATTGAATACATGAATATGCGACAAACTGGAAATAGGGTCATCAATGACAATAATCTTCTTCTTCTCCGGCTCATCTGCGGCTTTGCGGCCAGTGCAAGTCTCAATGAAGTAAAGAAAACTAATAAGCATCTTCTCTCCTTCGCTCAGTGTATTAAAGACTCTTTCCTCTCCTTCTTCGGCGCGAGAGATTCGGTAAGCACTCTCCCCTTCACATTTTACTATGTGGAAATCCGTAATGCCTATACTCTGAAGGTTGTTGTTAATATGAGTGATGGCCTCATCTATGTTGATAACCTCCTTCTGGTTGGCGGCAATAATGGAGCGCTGCTGCTTCCTCTGCTTCTCTACATCTTCCTTCTTTTTATTATTATCTGTCGTATCCTTCTTATGTGCTTTCGCTGCTGCTTCATATGTAGAAAGAGTTGTATCGTACTCTCTACGCTGGAACTTCCAAAACTCTTCCTTGATAGATTCTTTGACTTCTGGAAGTTTGGCGACACGAGCGTTGAACTCAGCAATTTGTTCATTGGCTTCTTTTATGATTGTATTGACCGCATCAACTTCCGCCTGGCAGCAGGAGAGTTCCTGCTCAATGTTAGGACGTTCAATCTTCAAACGAACGGTTGCGAGACTTCCTGTAATGGCTGCCTTGAAGTCTTGGAAGGCTAGGAGGTATTTCTCGCGGAAAGGCGCAATAATGGGGATGTCTTCGAAGCCGGTATCTGGTACTACGCGAGCAAGGGTGTCGTTCAGAGTTTGCTCTAGCAATTGCAAAGCCTGGATATCGTGCTCATAGGATTCGTCAAAGTAGTTCTTCAGCTCATCGAGGAAGTCTTCTGTAATAGTTTCTTGATGACAGAATGGGCAGCGATGGCCATCTCTATCAATATACTGGATTCCAGTTCTTACCCAGGCTGCGTTTGCAAATTCATCCATCACATCGGAGATGGTACTTTCCTGATTGCCAACTATGACTTTCTTGAGAAGACTAATGTCTTCTTCTTTGATTGGAAGATTAGGGGCCTCTTTGAGCAACGGATAAGACTGCCCTTTTACTGCTGTAAGCTGTATGAGATCCTGTTTGAGGGTCTCGATAGGTCTCAAGGCTTCATCTGACTTAATCTCCGTTTCTTTGACTTTGGTGAAAAGTGAAACTTTACTCCCTTTGTAGCCTTCCAGACAGTAGTCGAGGACCCGGTCTCCGCCTGAATATTTAGTCTTCAGCTCCCAGAGTTTATCTTTGGCTTGGGATTCTGCTGTAGCTAACGTGGCATCTGACTTCTTTTGGGCTTCCTCTATCGCTTTGTCCAGCACATCCAGTTCAGCTAGTTTTTGAGTGGCTTTTTGAATGGCGTCGTAAGCTTTCTTATTCTGCTTGGAGAGGGTGAATACTCCGTTTTGACGGTCTTTATCTACGAAGGTCTCGCTGATGTAGTCTTGATTATAGACAAGTATTTCTTCTTTGTCCGGGTCTATCGCCGGGGTTATGCTGCACTGGGCGTACTTGGGTTCGTCTCTGTGGGCAAGATACCTGGTGAGGGAGCTCTTGCCGGTGCCGTTAAGACCGTACACGAAATTGATTGGCTTGTCTGTTCGGAGACAAGTCTCGTGCTTAAATGAGGCGAAGCCGTTCAATTTGATTTCAGTGAGCATAGGTTACCTAAGTTCTAGTTTCCCCTTTTCGTCAGGGAAGTTGGTAAGAATATTATGTTGAATCTGTTCATAAGATACCGAGTACTCTACTTGCCTCGCATATATAGAGTGTCCATTAATGCAGTGGTAGAAATCCTCGTATAAACCACAATACATTACGCAACGACACTGAGGGCAAAGCAAGTGAAGTTCTCCGAGATAATACTTTCCATTCTTTTCATCTTGCTCCCAGGACCATGTCCAAGTATAAGCGCCAATGGTCATTTCTGTAATTTTCAGAAATTTGGGCAGTTTCTCTTTATTTGCATCCTTAACAGCAATAGTTACAAAGACAGCTACAAGTATAAGGATAACAACGAAGAAGAGAGGAACATCGAGGGTAAGTATCTCTCCAAAAGATTTTTTTCCAAATAATGAGGCAATCCATGACAAAAGCAAGCCTCCAATAGCAACTATAGCAGTCGCTATTACTTTGCTCCAGATAGGGTGATGTGTGATTTCTGTCAAGAACGATTCCTTCATATTTAGTGGTTTGGATTATGTTGCTTATCATTGTTGTGCGAAAAGTGACAATTTATATTATGGCGTTTTTGAAACGAATTTTTTCTGGTTTTGTTTGCTCGCGGGTGCGGGGGTCTCTGCGGTGTTATCGGCGGGTGTTTTCTTCTTGGCGAGCGGGGGCGCATCGGGTGTCGAGGGTGGAGGACACTTGTGTTCGATGGCGTTCGGTTTCTTAGTGTTTTTTGCGTTTTCGGTGAAACGCGGCTTTCAGGGTCCGAAAAATATTAGTAACTTGCAGGCGTGTTTGCTACGTAAGGTGCTGAGTTTTTGCACAACCGGGCAATGAAACACGCACAACGGATAGGTCTTTAAAATGTCTGGCAGCTGAGTTGCAATAGTGTCCAATGTTGTCCAATTTTGGGGCTATGTGCAACTGGTTGAGCGATTGATGTAACGGTAATCGCGTATTGAATTGAAAGTCAGGAAGTTAGATTGCAAACTGACGTGTTCCCGCCCAGAATCATGTTCAGAATGTTAGAAACCAGGTACTGGTTTACGGAATAGTTAGCGTTAGTCATGAATTGTAGTAATAGTATGGAATAGGTGATGAAATAGGCATAACAATAATTACGACAAAAGACATAACGAGGATAATGTTCACACTGTGACAGGAGACTTCCTCAACAATCAAAGCCGCCAAATGGTTCTAGAATGGAATAAAATCTCCTAGTCCTGCGTTGGCGCACAAAAAGCTAATAGCCAAGCAGTTATAAGAGCATCCATGAAAGAATGAGACATTGCCCAAGCCTGAATACATCATATATATAATTTCAGGGCGGCATGGCACATTGCCACAGCACCTCGCCACCCTAACAACTTCTTCCAAAGATACTAAATATTTTGTGGAATTCGTTGAATTAAACTTCAATGTTGAGATTAGTTTCAACCAGCTTGTGGCCATGAGCAGGTACTAAATGTATTTAGCAGCAAAAAAGGGTGGCTGAAGACCTTTCGCAGGTGTTCCGTGACAAGTGAGCTTAAAACAGCTAATCACGCTCATAGGAAATCAGATTAGAAGAACGAAGGTAGTCCAGGACAACCGAGAGATAGCCTCCTTCGTTGAACAGTCTTGCCTTTCTTGGAGTCCAGATTTTAAAGTCTGATTGGATGATACCAATTAGCTGAGTTCACTAATGTGTACCCTATCTGATTCTTGACAGCAACTCACTGAAATTACGAAACACTTCCGCTTCTGTTATTTGAATACTCGCCATAGTCTTTTTGATATCTGACTTTTCATTATACGGGGCATCTGATTCTGTAAGAATTCTATTTCGAGGAATCATATCTATAATTGAACGACCATGCATTGATAATGTCATCGATTCATTGATAGAGAAATAATACCCTTTTGAAAGAATCTCAGATATTAAGTCCGTCGGCCCAGAATACCAGTGAAAAACCACGTTTTTAATATCATATTCACAAAGTAATGCAAGAAGTTCCTTCTCTGCTTTGCGGGAATGAACACTCACAATTTTTCTCTTTCCTTTTAGCGTTGCAAGCACATCCCTGAAAACCGAAATCTGCAAATCTTTGTTTCCAACACTAGCTTTGGAGAAATCTAATCCGATTTCTCCAATATATGAAGTTTGGTCAATATACTCCCTAAATAGATTGGTCTCAATGATATTATCCGCAGCCAGCAAAGGATGCAGTCCTAGTGCCAATCTTATATGCTTAAAAGCCTTGACGAAAGGAAGACCTAACCTGAAGTGACTGGGCAGGTTCGTCATCCCTATCACAATATCTCCTATTTGTTCTTTCTCTCTGATATATGCCTCAGGCTTGGGCATCATATCAAAGTGACAATGAGTATCTATCATAACCAGCCCATATATCTGAGAATAGTTCTATTATTGTCTGCATGTATCATCGCCGCCAATTCGGCTCTTGTTCTGACAACCAGGTCCACATATTCATCCAAGTCATCAAAGCCAGTCATTCCTGCTATCTTCAATTCCTTTCTTATTTGTTCCCTCGTCAGATTAGTCTTTAGGAAATTCAGCATTGCAAAGAAATCTTCAGCTACCTTTTCTCCTTTCTTGCCAAACAATGTCACAAATCGATTGCCATATGTGGTCAAGTCACGTTCTCTTATCATTGCGGCCTTTCGATACATACAAGGCATGCAATGCCCGCAATGAGTTGCATGGGTATTGTCATACATATGCTGATGCATACCTCTCTTTCCACAGGAATTGGAATGCTCGGCTATGCCCATGAGATAGTCTTTATCCGAGCAGTGCTGTACCATTTCACCTTTTGTCATCTTTTCATATGGGTTCTCAACTTGCGTTGTCAACCCCAGCGCTCTTAACACTTCTCTGTATTGTTTCAAGAAGATAGGGTGAGTTGTCCTGGTACTGCAAGAAGTGCGTCTTGATGGAGACAAGGGAAAGTTCAGCGATACAGAACCGTTCTCTGGCACCACTATCTTACAATTTGCATAAGAGGCCACAATAAGTGCAATGGAGAGGAACATCAGCGACCTTGATCTACAGGATAGTTCTGCTGACAACTCTGGTGTAATCATCACTGCGGTCATCTCTGCGAATGTCCCACTATATTTCTTCTTGAGCATCTTTTTTAACCTATCCTGATCAGAAAGAGGCCCGCGCATTACACTATCATAATGAGATGCTAAGAACAGCTTTCCATTGGGGTTATTTGTCATATAATCAATAGCTCCTATCAGCGAGTCCATCCCACCAGAAAACAAGTTCACCTGCGTGATACCGTCAAAATAGTTTATTTGCTCATATCTACCATATCTCACCTGCGCTGTTCCAACAAAATGGCAATTCCAATAGTCTCCCGTCAAGAAAGACAACATGGCATCTATCTGTCCCTCAACAAGTTGAAACAATTCGAATTCGGGCAAGTTAATATCTACGTCTAGCTCACGAGACCATCCGTCAATAGAATAACGATGCCTGTCAATACCCCTGTCTATGGCATAGACAATTGAAGACAAATACAGAAGACTATACGTAACTGGTGGCACTTTCCCATTGAAATACGATATCGGAGTCATCTGTACTACAGCAGCAGTTTGGAAAACACCACCTTTTGTATCCTCTATAGTAATGGGGATAGTAAGCCTTGAGTCGTGCTTGTCCATGCGCCTTGTTCGATATGTGCCAACCTTAATCTTCATTTCCAGACAAAATATAAATGATTCTGTTAAACTCCTGCTGTATAAAAGCCTTGCCTTCTCTCGTGCTCCAGTCAATAGCAGAGGCATCCCATCCTCCTCGGCTCCTCTTAATATCATCCAAAATGAGCTCCTTAATCTCATTCATCGTTTCATTCATGATTTTTGAGCCTCTTTCATACTCCAGTTTCTCTTGGAAGTTTTGTGAAAGGTGACTGAAGATATACATTCCAAAGAATTTGTCAAGTAAGTCTTTCACGCCATCCGAAGCTAAGATGTCTGCCATAGCTGCGTCGAAAGCGTCTATATCTTCTCCTATCGTTTTTCCAAGTTCGTCCATCACGCATTCCAAAGCTTCATTTGCAGCTGTGTTATCCAATCCTGCCACTCCTGCTTCAATGTACTCTCTTATCAAATCAAGAACATCTTGGCAACTCTTTCCTTCCAACGTATGAACGCCTTTTCTGCTCAACCAATCAGAGAGACCGTTCTTGACAATATCACTGATGGCTGAAACCAAGTTCCCGGCTAAAACTACTCCTGCGTGACCAATAGCTCTAGAACCTCCACTACTAACCTTTCCTATACCACCAGCAGCTCTGACTAGATTTCTGACGACATGATGGTAGTTTCTCCTAATCTGACTGTCTAATTGACGTTGTCTTTTAGTAATCCGTTCAGGAGTTGCTGATTTGGATTCTCTCTGATCTTCGTCATTCTCGTTATCATCAGAGTTATCGTTAGTTTCCTCTTCCCCAGCCAATTCCTTGTCCAGTTTGTCCAATTTCTCTTCTGCACTGGCTATACTTGTCACTGAGGCCGAGGCATTCCCCCAATTAGGCTCACCAACTACAGTTGGCGTATGTCTATGAGATGTTCCCATACTTTATTGCTTTTGTTTCCCATTATTGCCTTCTATAGTGCGTATCAGCCTGCCATTTGGTTTCAGCAGTTCCTTTAATTTTTTGTCATTACCAAACTTTTCCAATATTTCTTTGAACTTATTTCCTAGAGAAAATGGTATGGACGAAACGCTGATTCTTGACAATATTTCCAATAATCGTTGATATGCCCTTTCCACATCATTCATTATGCAGAAATAATATACGCTAAATGCGTTTCTGTCCTCTGCCGTCATAAGAAGCTTGGAATCAAGGAGGTCGTAAACTTCTTCCAACTCATTAGATGTAAGTCCCTTTATTTCTTTCTTACATACATCTTTTCTAATAGTGTCAGAAGATGCATAATAGGCATTATTGAATAAGGATTTTACTCGTGTTGAAATCAGCGATAGGCCGCTCATTTCATCAACCAAATTATCTCTTGACACCCAGAACAATTCCTTCATATCCACTTCGCTAAACTTTGGATCAGTTGATATGAGCTTCAACAAATCCTGACTGTTCCAATCCTGATAATTACTGATGTCCTTTTTTTGGCCTTCCGCATAAGCCTCTATCTCAAGTAGTTCTTTCGGAACACCTTGATTACCCATTACCCAAGCGTTAAGTTGTTTGAACTGGTCAAGGTGTTTCTGTTCTATTAACATTAGTTTAAGCAAAGCGAAACGTGATTTTGAATCCGTTATCTTCGATTGTGCCAAAAGGCTGGAACGTATCTCATATGCATTCAGGAAACGTTTTATCAGCCTCGGATTCCATTTCAGTGCATCACCAATGATTTTTGAGAAATGCGTAACGAAACCAACCGTTTTGCCAAGATTTTCTGGAATGGAGAACTCCTTTAATGCATTAGTTATATTGTCCCATCCGTAAATATCAAACTTGTTTTCCATCGTGAAGTTTGCAAAATCTACCTGTACCTTCTCAAATACTTTCTTATCCAAGAATGATTGGCAGAAAAGTAATGTCACGTATGTCGCTACTTCTTTAGGACTCATTGCTGGTATTTTATAAGGCAGTTGGATGAACTTCTCCATATAGGCATCACCAATATTCTTGCCTTCTTCCCCCGCAGCGGCAATAATGTCCTTATACTCGCTCTTGATGGCGTTAGAAACGATAAAACTATCTGCCGCTATCACAAACGCTGTCTTGGGCACATCTAAGAACAATTTGATGGCCTCCAGGTTCTCTATGATATGTCTTGGCAAGCAGCGGTCAAGGTCGTCAATAAGAACGACTATCTTTCCCTGCTTACTTTTCTTGATTAGGTCTTCAAAATCCTTCCTGAATTCGCGAACGGCTTCATATTTTTTCTCTTCGTCTTCTACTTTAATTGCATCCTTTAAGAACTGTTCTGCCTTGTCGCCTGTCAACATATTAACCAAATCCCCTTTGTGGTCTTTGAATGCGGCCAGTAATGCTGGAATAATTAGAGATGCCCCTCCCGTGGCCGCTGCAGACGCAATTGGCACAACGGTTTTAACAGAGAATTTCAGCACTCGCATCCAGTTTATAGATTCCTTCAATCTCTTAAATGCCTTCTTTAGGGCTTGGTAGTCATCAGAGACCTTATCACCAACTTTGGCGAAGAAGCGTTCTTCACTCTCCAGGGCATCCACTATGCCTTGTATCAATGCCATTTTGGCATCGTCGAAACTTTCAAAAGACCAGCCATCAAAGTACACCACAACGGTGTCGTCATCCTTTTTAAGCTGCTCTTCAAGAATCTTAAGGATGCTGGATTTACCAGACCCCCAGTCCCCATAGAGTCCTACAGTGATCGGAAGATTCTTATCATTTGTCACAACGTGTTTCAATAACGACGCGTGAACGGCATATCCTAAAAGGTCCTGTGTTGTTTCTTTATCTGACCACATATTTTTATCAACTATTGCTTCCGAACATTAGTGTCCTGTGAAAAATTTTCCGATTGAAATGATTTAATTTTTTTTAAGCAGTTCTATAATCTTATGAATCTCCGAGTACGCCTTCAAATCCTCTGGTGATTCCTTACAGAGTTGGCACAGCTTTTCGGAATTTGAGATCGCCCGTTCTAAATCTCCATTCTCTGTCAGGTATTTATAGAGGTTGGTGCGTATGAAATATCGTTTTGTCTTTTCATACCCCGGCATATATTTCTGCAATTCGGGAAGCATTTGGTCGTAACTTTCATATCGCCGACAAACCACATTAGGCAAGAAGTGAAGCAAAAACCAAAATTCCGTGCAAGGATTCGTTTCTACGAACATAACCTTTCCGGCATATTTCTTTGCAGCATATTTCTTCTTTGCTCGCTGATACAATTGCATTTCATATGGAAATTGAAACAGCCTATCCATATCAAACAGGCAGACGATATAATCATATTGCTTGTTCAAATAAGATTCTACCAGTTTCAGTATATGATTGATGTCGCTGTGCTGCGGAAAATCCGGAGCGACCTTAAAAGGATAATGGCACGCAATCCTCAGAGAATCGAAATAGAACCATTCTGTTTCTCCCTCGCCTATGATGGCAATACTTTTTGTTACTGTTCGCCCCATATCATTAGTCATCTAGATTGATATACTGGCTGCCCAAGAACGGCAACTTTACCAATTTTCCCTGCTTGTAGGCATTATATGGGGAAAGATTTTTATGGAGTCCAAGAGAAGAAAGACGCACAATTTTAGTTTCGCCAAGTTCATCTTTATCTGTGAACCATATCGTATCACGACGAATGAAATCCTCATTGAGAAGATTGATGTCGTGCGTTGTCAGGAGCATTTGGGATGTTCCGTTACTGTTCGCCAAAAAGACTTTCAGGAAATAAGCTAACAGTTCATAATGAATACTTGTTTCCACTTCATCGATAGACACAAACCGATTGGTCTTTAACAGAAAATTCAGTATCACAGCCATTCCCAAGAATCTCATGGTGCCATTGGACTCGTATCCTTCCGATAAATCATATACCTTATCGCCTACCTTGTGCTTGAAGGTCAGTTCCGTATTTGTAATTTTTCCCTTTCTTAGCATTTCTGCCTTTGCATCTTTATCAATAGGGGCATTCTGAATTAATTGTTCCAATTCAGGGGTAATAAGTTCTTCCTCTTCGTGTAATACCACATCTTCTATGTTGAAATCAGACGCTTTTAGGAAGTTTAATATAAACCTCTTCAAATCTCCTGTTTCGTCTTTATCCAATCGTGATTTGACATATCCCGAAAGCAGCATACCGGGAGCCAGTACATCTTTTACGTGTTTGGCAAAATAATCGTACACATCATTCAGCTTGGTACGTTCCACGTTGCTTTTGCCAAATGCGGCGAGCACACTGCAATTATTGATAGTGTTGCCGGAAATCACATCTTGGCTTTTTTTCGTCATTTTCAGATTTACACCAAAATCGATGGTCGCGGAATCTGTCGCGGCATCATAACTTCGGTTGTAAAGTTTAGTAGGGCGAATGGAATCATAAACAATCAATGTCTCGGAATAAATATGCTTTGCATCCAATTCAAAACTGAGAATATACTTCGACTGGTTGATATAGAACACCATTGACATCTTTGTCTTCTCGTTCCTTGAGGTGTCATCCAACATGAAAGGGACAACCCCGGTTTTCTCGTTCCGGTCTTTAGGCATTCTCAAAACCAGCATCTTGAAAAAATCAATGGCATTTAATATATTCGTTTTACCGGAAGCGTTGGCACCATAGATGATGCCAAGTTTCAGCAATCTTACCCCTTCTTTAACTTCATACGAATATTCATCAGACATAAAAGTATCTGCCGATGGTTCAAAACTGATTTTCTGAACCGATTTAATTGAGAAAAAATTCTCAATGGTAAACTCTGCTATCATAATCGTTAATTTTATCTATTTTACGGCGTAAAGTTACAAACAAAATCTCACACAACAAATTTTAAATACAATTATCGTATAAAAATTACGTAATATAAACACAAAATAGACAGATAGACATTTTATTAGGAATGCAAAATGGCCATCGAGGCGTTGAAGGAGCGCGAGACGCTGAATGAACTCGCATCATAGTATGCAGTGTCACCGGTAATGATAAGTCGCTGGAAGAAAGAGTTTTTGAGGACACAGCCGCTCATGTGACCGTAGTGCTAATTTTGGTTAAAGATCTGGACAAGTGCGGAAAACAGGGCAAGCTTCCTGACTGGTATCTTGGGCAACCCTTGGTCCTTGCAGCTCACTCGGGAGCGACTGTGGCTTAGATGGCGACGTGGTGGGTGATGACCGATTTTTGCCGGACTCAAATGGCAGCCAAAAGTCAGATGGGTCCCAACACAGGCCACTCAGAGGCACTTCGCCTCCCGAGTGATTTGCAAGAGTGATTTGCTGGTCGCCCGGACGAAATTCCTAATCTTGTAATTAAAGCGACTATCATATTAATCCATTCCTATCATCTCGGCCAACTGCACGAAATAATCATTTGACCAAATGTCAAGTTCATTTGGATTGCGGACGAAAGGCAATACATCTTCTTTCGCTTGTTTTATATCAGCAGAAGAGAGACGCTCAATGAGTTTCTCCTTAAATGACTCTGGAGTAATGGTCTCATTGTTTAACTGATTGCATCGTTCTGCCAAATGAATAAAATCCAGAGGAACATTATGGCGTACATACCATTCAAAGTCATACCAATCACGGCATTTAACTCTATTCTTCCACACACGATAGACCAGTGCGTGCATCTTACCGGCAAACAGATCGGGAAGTGTAAAACAACGAGTCATAAATGAGTATGGCTGAAGCAATAGTTTCTGTTCTGTCTTGAAGTTCAATGGTGGACAAGTATCCACTTCAATCTTTATCTTTATTGATTTCTCTGTCTGGAAAGTCACATCATACACATCGGTATTATCTTTAGAAATGCCGATTCGACGTTTCCGAAATTCTTCTTGTCTTTTTTCTTTATTAAAGTTTCGCAAGTAGCTAAAAAAAGGATACTACTTTGCAAAAGGGCATCCTCGGCAGATGTCCGCCTGTCTTGTTGCTTGATTGCGGATGACCGCATCGAATTCATGAATCCAGGCGTTTCCCCATCGGGACAATGCCCAACGAGTTCCACCCGCCGTCCGAAGGGCATTCGACGCACGACATTTGGCTGCATAAGTCACTTGCGAAACTTAAATTATGAAGCCTTATGGATGAAGAACTATTCTGCTCATAATATTTAAGTAGCTTTGTAAAGAATTGGAAGTCAGTCTCTCCCTCCACGAAAACAACCACAAACGACTGATTTGCCCTACCTGCCATCTCTTGTATCGAAATATG
>CACYKX010000087.1 GCA_902775075.1 uncultured Prevotellaceae bacterium
TCCTTGTTCTAATGGAATGACAATAGAATCAATGTCTGCCCAAGATGCTGTTCAAAGATTTGCGTCTTAATCCTTGTTCTAATGGAATGACAATAGAATTTATGTGTGTTGTAACAAACAAAAATAAAGAGGGTCTTAATCCTTGTTCTAATGGAATGACAATAGAATCCTTAAAAGCTCAGCAAAAGGCTTATAAGCGAATGACGTCTTAATCCTTGTTCTAATGGAATGACAATAGAATCCATTCTCAAGCTCTATATGTCAATAAGAAAACTGTCTTAATCCTTGTTCTAATGGAATGACAATAGAATTGAGTACGCCAATTGGCTGTACAACAAGGTTACGTCTTAATCCTTGTTCTAATGGAATGACAATAGAATTTATTAGCTTGCGTAACGGAAAGCCTAGAATGCGAGTCTTAATCCTTGTTCTAATGGAATGACAATAGAACAATCATTTTTCAATCGTTTTCAACAAACGCATACCCCTCACTATAAACCTATGCATCATAGTTTGATGCTACTTAAGCTCATTCCAACCATTTTTCGCAAATGATTTTGTCCTTTAAGTTGTTTCAATAAGTCAAAGATCGAGTACCCAAATCCTATACTACGACTATTATCACGCGCTTCTTCTCCCTAACCTGCGGTACGTATTCTATGCGGACATAGCATTCCGTACATAAAGGACAGAGTTCCACATATATTAAAGTGCGACTTCTTGACAGAGGTATTAAACTGGGTGGACATAGGGCTTATCTGTTATAGTCTTCCAAAGTGTCTAATGCTTGAGAGAGCAAATTGCGAAGTGGAATTTGAGATTTTTCGACCTCCATTAATTTAGCAGATTCTTCAAGCTTATTGTCCTGGCTATAATAGTATAACGAGCGGTTTGCATCAATTGCCATTAAGGTCATTAATGAGCCAACGATACCAGTTCCTGGAGTCAAATTGAAGTATAATATATTATCATTATTGTCCTTTCCTTTAACATATTTGTCAACAATGTCAAAACATTGGTTAAACTGGTTGTAATCTGCTTCCTCTTCTGAGAAAGTAATCGTAAGACCATTGGGTATCCATTTCTTTTCAGGGAACATGTCAATTGCAATCAACTTTATGAGATTTTTCAATTTTTCTTTTATTGAAATTGGAGCATCAGACTCCATCTGATTAACCATAGAATGATACTCAGCAGGCAGTTTTTTCAACATTTCCGTTAAATATTGTGTGTAGTTTATATTAATCTTTTCTTGTTCTTTATTACTAGAGTAATAATTACTATGTAGGATATATAGTTCACAACTGGTATCCGTATCTGACGTCAATTGCAGCATCCTTACAAGAGGTGTCAAGTTATGGTTAGAAGGGTTAATAGCGGATATTCCGGAAATGAACACCTTTTGAGGTTTTTCACATTTCTGTTTACGGCCATCAGGAAAAAAACAGATGAGAACAATCAAGCCAAATATACATATTCCGACAGAGATTACCACACTCGCCGTTTCATCTGGCATAAATAAACTCGTAACGGCATTTGTTAGCCAACCAATGTGAACAACAAATAACAGGAGATAGATGGTTCCTAGAAGTTGTGGAGATATGGCATTGGCTAAAAGTTTTGTTAGTATTACACTTCTCATATTAAATGTGTGTTTTAAGATATTACCAACAATACCAATTGCAATTACTAGCAATACAGCCAAAAAAGTCCAAGGTCCCCAAATACACCAACTACAGTGTATTCCGCAAAATGCAAATGTTTCACATAATAACAATATAAATAATGCTGCCCAACTATATGTGTTTCTGTTATCGAGTAATTGTTTGACTGTAGTCTTGCTCTTTTCTCTATTCTTTCTAATTAACAGGTATTCTGTTACGGCATTCCAATTAGGAAAATAGCTAGAACCGAACTTAATCCATTCACCCTTGAATTCGCTAGTGCCGTTCTCACCTCGATCGTCAATCAGGTAGTCACCCTCACAAAGGTCTTTGCGATGTGTGATAATCATTCTCTCATAGAACACCTCACCAAAGTTCTTCTTCACCCATTCCACCTTATCTGACCAAGCTAAAGGATTGTTCCAAGTAGCAGTTGACAAGATAAACACATCATAGACTTCCGCCAGTTTATGAACAGCATCTACGGCACCCTCCATAGGCTCCATCAAAGAGAACAAACCCGGAATTTCATCCAATCGGTCTTTTTCGACAGGCGTCTTTGCCCTGTATTGATCTTTGATGGACTGGTCTACCTTGTCTAAACCCGACTGGAAATCCACCAGCACGTTGTCCATGTCTAAAAAAAGCCTTTTCTTTTTCATGTTGATTAATATTCTCTGAATTGTACAAATTTGAACTCCGAAACTTTCTTTCCATCAGGTAACATTTTGACGAGGCGCTCTGTTGTAGAAGCAACGCAAGTAATTCCTTCTGCCTTGAGCAAGGATACTACATGATAGGTATAGGTCATTTCTCCCATAATATGAACTACGGGCTTACCATTTTTACATGTCGTAGTGATGATTCGGACTATTTCGTCGGCAAACTTTATAACCATCGCAGTGCTGAATTCTGGCTTTATATCCGGAAACTTCATGTCCACAATATGGTCGCTGTATTTGTAGGCTGCCTCAAGCTGATCTTCACTCCAGCCCGATGACGGATGGTTTGTTAAATTTATAAACATAAAGTATACAGTAATCTAACATGTTTTCAATAATCTAATATAATTAATTCACTCTTTGCATAGAAGCTATTCTTTTGATAATTGAGAAAATATTGCGTCTGTCAATGATAATCCAATAGCTGACTCTATTGACTTCCATCCCCTTCTATCAAGCCATTTCTTTTTATCATTTTTGTTCATTGTCTTAATTAAATCATCCAGTTTTCTAACAATGACAGGAATATCTGTCTCACCTATTGGATTCACAGCATGACGCTTCATAAGATTATTTGCAAAAGCATTTAAAGAAGTAATCTTAATGCTTGCCAAATATGTTTCCATATCAGATTCTTTGACAGTTTTACCCTTATCAATTTCATCCTGACAGATGGCAATAAATGAATTATAAGTATTATAACCATATTTTGCAGCCTCTTGATAGAGCATAATTGCCTCTTCATATTGTTTGTTCACTCTGGCGGTATCCGCTTTTTCCGCAAGAGTATTAGCTTCATCGCGACGTACTGCATCTTCCTCATCTCTCAGGTGTTCCAGTCTGGCAAGCTCTTGCTGAGCCTTCTTCTGCTCCAGTTCTTTCTGACGTTCAATCATCTTTTGATATTCCACTTCAAGTGCCGTCTCCAGATCTAAACGTTTCTTGTCGCCGGATACATTCGGTCTTAATTCTGCTTTGACATTTTCATGATTTAGGATCTGGCTAAAAAGTCCCAATTGTTCACCATTTCTATAAGCAGCCTTGGCCTGCTCAAACTGATTGTCTTCACAGGAAGTAGACATCTTCATATAGACGAAATCATTCTCTCTATCAGAAGGGATTCCCTTAGCCATCGCAAACAGTTCTCTTAGCTGAACAGAGCTAGACCAACCAGAAATATGTCTCTGCATCTCCGACTTATAGTCACTCACAGCCTGGCTAATGTCGTAGGCGATGTCTCTGACATCCGTAACCCGAGCAGACTCTACGCTTAGCGTCACTCTGCCATAGCCAAGGGGCTTACCTTGTCCTAAACTATGATTACACTCTGAATGGCCGCAAAAATCTATTGAAGACAACAACGCCCCCAATTCAATAGGACGAAGATTATGAAAATGAATATATCCAACAAACTCTGTCCCCTTATCCAATGGACGAATGGTACGTGACATGGCATCTGTAGCCTCATTGCCATAAGTATTATTGCGTACAGGATAGCGTTTTCTTCCTGCTATACGAACAAACTCGTTATTCCAAGACTGACCATTACCTAAATATAATGGATAGAATGAAGGATGAGGTTTGGACAGTGCCATAGTTATGGCAGGCGAGAATAAAGGTTGACCTTGCAAAAAGGCTGTAGTAAACTGTACCCGTCCCTTCAGGGATTCAACACCCCGAGTCTGGCCAAAGATACACTCGCACAAATCATTTTTGCTTCTATCAAGCATACTAACAGGGATACCATTATAGATGGAATTATAAGCAGGATACTTAAACATATAAGAAAGACCTAAGGCATCAACTGTTCCATCTTGGTTCATAATAAAGAAAACAGGGATAGGCTTTCCCTTCTTGAGTTCTTCCTTGCGGAATTCCACATAGTCAGGAGAGTTTTGATGGATAGTTTCAAATGCCTTAAATGTATGACAATCAACAATAATACTCTCACGCTTCACCTCATCAGGGAATACAAACTCAAAGAATTTTCCTGCAGACCTCTTACGTGCTCCTGGCTGACCTGTGAAAACAATGGTGCCTTCTTTACCATAATCGCTGAATGTTACTATCTTACGGCCTGCGGCATTAAATTTTCCTTCCATAAAATCTGAATCAGGACCAAAGGTTCCTTTCAGATTACATCCTTCAAACATCTCATATTTTTTCTTCGCAGTACGATTCTTGTCTTCCTTGAAGTTGCGATCTGTACGGATAAAAGATTCTAATTCTTTATGATAATGCTCATCAAGACGTTCTGGCGATATACGCCATGGAGTACCACAATCGTTAAGAAGATACTTTCCTTCCTCTAGTCTTAGCCAACCGCATTTTACATTGGTCAGTTTTACCTTATTCCTATAAAACTTCCCATCTGTACCTTGGCTCAAGTCACGAATGCCAAAACTCTGGTTCTGCACTTGAGTCATCTTGCCAAAAGACAGAATTTCCATAACATTCCTCAAAGCTCCTTTAATGGAAGTCGCTGGTATGTAATATTGGTTATCAGCCGTATGACAGAATTCAAGAATTTCCGTTTCTTCGCCAACAGAATATCCATCACGGATAAAGATTGGTGTCAGTGCTAATATCTTGATTTTCAAGGTTCCGCTCAAACTATCACTGAATGGTACATCTTGCGAGACTTGGTTACCCCAGCTTGGAATATACACTTCTTCCGCCAAAGGAACAAAGTTAAATGGTGCTTTTATCATAATACATTCTCCTTTTCTTTAAATCCAAAAAACACATTCTTTGTTAATGTGAGTACAAGCATGTTCATGCAGTTCTCATCCTCTTTTTCTTCCCAGTAGCGAAGAAATTTAAGACAGCGTCCTCCCATACGGTTTGAGAGATATGTCTTTTCTTCGTAATCCATATTTGTCAAATCGTCATTTATTACGTTGTATTCTTTTTTCAGATATTTTCCATCAACATATTTTATACTATACGACACTTTCTTTTCTACATCGAAAAATTGGCCTTCTACAACGAAAGGATTCTGTGTCTCATCAAAGCACATATCAAAAGCGTCTCCATCATAGACAATAGGTTCCTGTTGGTCACTCCACCATAGATAACCCTCACACTTATTTATCTTTATTGTTTCCATAAATCAGTTCTCCATTTTTTCTAATAGTACCTTCAAAACAACCATTGCCACGATTTACGCCACCGCCAAGTGAAAGCATACCTGAGCAAAGGTCTATTAATGTGTCTTCGAAAGCAGTTTTGATATCCTTGTCTTCAAAAGCTCCATTGTTTACTAATAATTTCAATTCGAATGATTGTCCTTTCGCATAAAGCGTCTCTTCACTGAAGAGGGCTCCATCAATAGCTCCGCCTGTAAAACGATCGATAGAGACATGATTCAGGATCTTGGGAGAGACGTCTGCCTGCTGGATAATATCGGATATCAGCACACTTCCACGCTGTTTGTTCTGCATCTTTCCGTCTATATCTTTTTCGCCTTCCGAACCAAAGACGGCTTTTACAGCCTCATTGTTCTTGCCTACATAATCCTCAATCTTTTTTCCTTCAGCTAATGTGTCGGCAAAGATTCCCTTTAATTTGTTATAGTGAAATGCCAAACGATGAGAGAGAGCCCCTTTGACTGAAGATGCTGGTATGAGAATAACTTTTTCACGGTCTTCCATTTTAGCAGGCGATGTGCTCCAGTCGACAAACGTCTCTCTAACATAGGTCATGTCCGCCTTATCATTACCAAAACCAGAACTAAATAGTATGAAATCCACGGGTTTCAAATGTAGTGCATATGATGTCCAACCAATTGTATCTGGTTTGTTAAGTTTGACAACTTCCGCATCTTGCCACGCATCGCTCAGAGAAGATGATTTCTTCAAATACCACGTTCTCTGCTCCTGGTTGTCAAGATCTATCTTCTTGTATTGGCACAGGCTGTCAACAACCTCTATTTCGCCAAAGCCGGAACGGCTTCCTGAACCGATGCGAAAAGTATCGGAATTCAATGTGCCTAGCAATTTCTTAAAGTTATCATCATTTTCATTGTCTGAAAGCATCTCAATCTCAAAGCAGAAACGTGTACCTTTCAGCACTATTTCCTCATCAAACTTACCGCCTTTAAGCGTAGCACCACGATGTCCAATCTTGGCATGCTGACGGATGGGCAACTGTCGGTAATTGACAAGGAAATCGCTGTTGAGTCTTTCTTGAGGAATGATGCCGTCAAGAACCGTTCCGTCACTATCAAGCATTTTAGCTTCTGTGATAATAATCGGTGACCCCATCTGTTGGCTGCCCATATACGTTTCTTCATCTATTCCTAAAGTATGTCGAAGCAATCCTGCAATCGTTGTACCTGGAATAAAGGGTAGACCGTTGATGTCTCTAAGTACAAGCGAATCACTTTTGATGCCTTTATTGCCACTACCAATATTGAGTGGTGTCTTGGCCTCGATAATAATACGGGCTAAAAAACGATATTGATTATTCATTATTAATCCTCCTCTCCTGCTTTACATTTCTTGGCCATTTCAGATGCCAAGTTAATCATGATACTTTGTAAATCCTCATTAACATGCTGCTGCATGAAATTGTCAAGACGATCCTTCCTATTATATTCCTCCCATTTTGCCAGGGCTACGCCATGCGACAAAAACGCGTTAATAGCGGCAATAAGCTGACGGCTTTCTGGAGTTACCATGGCAATACTGCGAATTGAACTCCATTGAGAAGCGAACTGGACTTTTTTGAAGAATGGCTCAAGATCTTTAACCTCTTTTTGGACTGTCTTATAGATGGCCTGATTGCCCTCGACTGCCTTTTTCTTGTTAGTCAAGAAGTTCACCAAAGGAGTCTTAGGATCCGGGGTATTTGAGGAAGAGACTCCCTTCTGCTTTTTCTCTTCTAAAGTAAATAGGGCCTTACCTTGCTCTCCAGGCTTTCCTGAAAGGAAAACGGGATTATAGATAATCTTACCAAAGCCCTCGTTCTTATAAGATCCAACATATTGGCTCTTCTCTGGGCAGGTAGCACCATTCAATTTAACCACAAATACACTTCCCTTTTCGATGCCACAGCGATCAGCCTCGTATGTATGACGTTTTCCATTCCACGGGGCATATTGGAAGACTCGAATTTGGCTCTTAGACCAATCAATACGACCTCCATCTATTCCAAGGTCTTTTGCCGTTGGCTGATACGTGAGTTCCCCATTGTCATCAAGGAATATCAAACGACCATCAGCATATACTGTGACATATTCTGATGTCTTATCTGGTTTACTTGAACTGATTTCGTTATAGTCATCTTGTTCGATGGTTACCAAGCCGAACTCAGCTGAACGAGAATGTCCGATACGTTTCTTCCCACAGAGACCAATAATTATTTTCTCGTTCGTCTCATCAGACAACTCTGATTCCACCTCGAAATACATGACCAATCCTTTGGGTAGCGACTCATAGCCAAACATCTGACCATCTTTGCTACGACGAACATCACCGTCGTAAGCTGATTTGATGGTGAAATTCTTTTGGATTTCAACTGGCTTACCTGACATTTCTCCAAATGAGTAGAAACCCTCACGGCACTGTTTGAGTTGTTTGGCCTTAATATCATCACTATTGTGATTTGTCAAATGGTGGATATAGCACTCATCACTAGCTGCCCCTAATTTGGGGTAATACATTGAAGCCGGGACCTTCAGACCTCTAATTCCTTCTATAGAAGGATGGGCATCGCCAAAGCGCACTTTACTAGAATGGAATAATTCCAAAGATTCCAGGGAGCCTTCCTTATACATTTCACCTGCGACTATACCAAGGAAACTATTTCCTGGTATAAAGTCAAGTGTTTTCTGATTGCCTTCACTACTAGAAGTCTGGCTTAATATAAGGTCAGACTCAAGTGTACATTTGAATTTCAAAGTCTTTATCATATTAAGCCTCCTTTTTTATTAAAATCTTACAACGTCCATAGCCACGGTTTCTGCCAGTTCCCATTCGCTTAATATAGTTCATGGCGTCTTCCATGATTTGTACTGCGTCTTCTGGGACATTGAGAATCTCGCCCTCTAATTTACAAGGAACAACAGTTTCTATCTTCCTTAATGTATTATCTTTGGCAATGCCATTTTCGTCTATACTCGTAGAAGCAAAGGTTTGATAAAGATGAGGAGCTAATCCTTGTTCTACGATATATTTGGATTCTGTGGAAGGTAAAGTGGCATTTCCAAAGAAAGAACTACCAATTTGATGATTATCCTCATCACCAGACACTCCAAAAATGGTGCTGATGGTATCTTTATCGTCAGACAGAATGGATATCGCTTCTCGCAGAAGGCCTTTTAGTGTACGGCCGGGTACGTAAGGCAAACCATTACCGTCCTTGATGACTAATGCATCAACATCTGCACCTGCAGCCAAACCTGAGCCGCAGTGCCAATTAGAGTAAAACTCTATTTCATATTTTATCGTGCTCATAGCTGTTATTATTTTGTTTGCTGATTGATGATAGTGTTATAAACCAACACATCGTAGGCCATACAACGAAAAGCATTCTCGTTTGTTAATGACTCAACAATATTCTTGTCTGTAAAGATTTGAAGCATTCTCTCTCTACGTTGGTCAGCCTTGCTCTTGTCTTCAATACGAAGTGAAATCCAATTCCTAATACCAGACTTGATGCCATCGCCATTTTCACTGTTAAGTAGTTTGCTAAACTTGCTAAGATCATCTATGGTATTTTTAGAATCTTGAGATTGGATATAATATGGGCCAGCCATAAATGAAAGCCCGTCTTTTGCAGTCAGTTCTCTTTTTACTATGTCTTTGTAATCAATAATAAAACTGTCCTGAACTTTATGGAACATCAGGCATGAAGGTGGCAAGTGGTTTGTCTCAGCACCATAGATGGCTTTTGTATCCTTCTTGGCCTGACCACACAACTCTTCTGCCAACTGATAGCCATAATAGAATGGATAAGAGGACTTGGTAAAAGCAATACCAGCACAAGCTGTCAAATAGTCTTTGTCATCAGCAAAAACATGCTGCTCTTTTAATATCGTCTTCAAATGTTCTTTCGTTTTTTCTTCAAATGCATTCATAAAGGCATTGGCATAATCTAAAGCCAAATCACCACGAATAATAACTGTCATATCATCGCCACTGAGTACTACAGGACGGATGGGGATTATCTCTTTATCAACAAACTTGCTTTCGATGGCTTTATATGCTTCGCGAGCAGCTTCTTTAGTTGCTATATCCAGCTCTACGGAGAACGTCTTATAAATATCTTTTTTCTTTCCTACCGTTTGGACTACTTTTCCAAGTCCATTGCCATCTGCATGGATAATAGCTATCCAATCATTTTTGTCTGTAATGTCAGAAACATTATATGCAACATTCTTAGTCAGGAGGGCTTCCTTGCCAAAACAGTTTTTACATAATCCTTTGACATCCTGATAACACTCTTTTTGAACGGTAGGTTCATCTTTATATATGACTTTATTGTCCTCTTCCTTAATACTAACAACTGGTAAGCCCGAATTATTAGCGCGTTTGATACCAATCAATCCTGTTGTGATACTATGTGCAGGTTTGTTACGTTGAACCTTCAGTAAAGCCTCAATATTATCAACGGATTTGCCAAAATCCCCATCATAAGCAACAACAGCCTGACTGATGGTAATACCAGGAGCCATAGTCATCACCTTCTTTGGAAAATTGCGAACAGCTTTCTCACATTCTGTTTTTTCATTAAAGATAAATTTAATGTTTCCTGCTGCACGTACTATAGATTCACCATTTTTCGCAAACTCGTCAAAGGCAGATGTGCATATCTGCTCCACCAATTCGCTGGCACCAACAATGTGTTTCAACTCATTGGTCTTGAAGATGAATTCTTGAATGCCTTGTACGGCAGCACCGTAAAGATACTTACTCATAATTATAATTGTTTTAGATTGTTGCTTTTGTGATTATACCACACCCTACACTGGCATTCTTGCCAATACCTATATATTGCGGGAAGGTGATATTCGTCTTGAATTCTATGTCGAACCCCATAAGTTTTACATTCTTATATGTTACAGCATGCTGGTTGGTAATATTTGTGATACTCAATACAATCTGATCTTCCATGTGAATGCCCACTCCTTTTAGAAAGGACAGGATATTACCAATAAGTACACGCTCCAGGATATGGATGCGATCTACCATATTATCCGTTTCTTGATACTGCTTATAATTATCAGTATTAAGGGGAAGCCAGTTTTGAATACGGTATCGGTTGTCCGCATTCTCAGTTAGAACAATCTCGTTGTCATAAGCATTTACAGCCTGTATCTGCATACCCACTTTTTCATTACCAATCTGATAATGGAAGTCACCAGCAGAGAGCAGTTGCGAGATTGCTTCAATTCCTTTCCCAACACCCATTACGGCTGCTTTCTTGTGGATACGTTTGTACTGGACAAGAGGATAGGAATATCTCAGTTTGTCTTCATCGTGATTATGAAACAATATATCCTTCTTCTCTAACGAAGCAATGACTGCTCCACGAAAGAAAGGAATGGCCTGAGGCTCTATCTCGTTGTTGAATTGTATAACGATGGTCGGTATTTTATACATATATTTTTTGTTTTTTACTTTATCAATCTATTCCTAATCCCCATACACTTCTCCATCCGCTTGCCATTCACGGCATAGAGATAGACGCTATGGTCGGAGAGTTGTGAGAGTGATTTGGAGAATTCACGGAGGGTGGCGACCGTCTGCTCTATGGCCTTCAGGGGAGGCGTGGAAGTGCCATTGAGGCTGGCCTCGGTGAAGAGGGTCATGGGGATGAGCATCTGGCGGGCGGTGCCCTGGTCCTTATTGAAAGCTGCGAGTTTATGACCAGCCTCAACCAGGTAATAGTTGGAAACAATGAGGCGGTTGTGCAGCTTGTTATAGATAGAGCAGTCGGGGGTGATGCCCAGCACTTCCATCATGATGGGATAGTTGCGGCCCAGCTGTGTCTTGATGCGATTCAGTTTGGTGGCTATCTCATCAAAGGTATAGGAGGAGTGTTTGCTTCTGTCGTCGAAGACAATGGTGACATGATAATCGCCTCCTTCGAACTGCTGAGGCAGGAGTTCGTTGAGGATATCATGGATATTGGCCAGTCCGTCGCCAGCATTGGGATGGCGGAAGGCAAAGAGATAGCGGTCTGTGAGCAGCAAGGCATTGGAGGGCAGTTTCTCCACGCTATCCAGGACGGAGTCCCATCCCCTACCCAACTTCTCGTGCTCGTTGGAGATATGGATATCATTAACATCAATAAGGGGAGTGATATCTGGATTGTCACCACTCAGGCACATCACGCCAAAAGACCTCCGTATGGACAGAGCCTCTGCAGGGGTGACATCCAGGATATAGAGCGAAGACGGGCTCTTCAGGACGTCCTCTGGATGCTGCTTCAGGTAATCGGTGTCTGCTGAAGACAGTAAGCGGGAAGGCTGCTGCTTCAGCAACCGATGGAGAGGGCTCCCCTCATTACTGGCAATAATCCTATTATATATGGTGTCAGATATAACGATGTTAAACATTGAGCGAGGGTTTTAGGTTTTACGCCAATCATTGCGCGTTTTAGTTTTTGCCTGACAAAGATACATACTTTTCCTAAAACGACCAAAAAAGAAGAAAGAAAAATCAATGGGAGAAGAAAAGAAAGACTCATCAAATGTTAAAATTAGACCGATTTCCGAAAAAATATTTGGAGGATATGGGGGAAATATATACTTTTGCCATCGTAAAACTATCACAACA
>CACYKX010000088.1 GCA_902775075.1 uncultured Prevotellaceae bacterium
GAAAGAGGGGTGGATTGTAATGCCACAGGAGTATGTGATGGTAGAAGAGGGAAAAGGTGTAAATTAGAAGGTGAAATATGAATAGGGAAATGCAAGAAGTGCTTGAGAATCTTGATAGGTTTATTTCTAAAAGAGGATTTGCCTACGCATTGTTAATGGCGCAGATCGAAGATGTGTCTATTGATGTAGACCTTATAGATCAGCGTAATAATCAAAAGCGGCTGTCAAGCAATGAGATTCTGTTCCTGTGGAGCCTTTTGGTGAACAAAGAAGATATATGGCAATATCCCGATACGAAGGATGACCTTTACGACATGCGTTGCGAGATTACCCAACTGATGGAAAAATTGCATTTCAGTTTTTGGGCTGGGATGAGAAGTTACGCGAAGGAATTGATGGAAGGGAAAACTTCTACATATAATCCATATAAAGATGGAACTGCGTTTCAGGAGGCTATTTTTTATAGCGGAGGGTCTTTGTATGATGAGGAATATATTTATTATGTAAAGAAACGATATGTAGATGATGTGCTGTGGCTAGAGGAGAACAAGGGCTACTATATAGATGCTTTCTGTGATATAGTGTGTAGGATAAAACAGACAATCTCGGAGAAAGATAGGAAATTTAGAATGCTGTCATTGCCGGAAACTCTGGATGAGAGAATGAAGTCGAAACCAGAAGGGATGACAGAAGAGGAGTTCGTTAAGCAATTGACGATGTGGCAGTTCTTTTACAGTGATGAAGAAAGACTCACGCTGGAGGAATATTGCGACAGGCTGAAGAGCGCTATATCATTTGAGAAGAAGGATATTGCTGGTTTGGAAAAGTCTGATGATTACCTAAGGCTATTTTGTCTCGAACCAATAAAAGCCTGCAATGCAGAGTGTAAAGAGCCTGGTGATTATAGTATACTGATGAGCAAACCCATAATAGCAACAGGTGAAGACCAGTATGTGGTTTTGGAGATGCATCAGTTGTTTAAAAGCCTATATGATGTGCCTGGCTATTGGCTGAAAGGAGTACTTAATACCCACAAGAAAATGGGTAAACATGTGGGGGATTTTTCGGAGAGTCAGACTCAGAAGGTATTGAAAAAAGTGTTTGGGGAGCATTGCTACAGTGATATTGTAGTAAAGCAGGGGAAGAAAGATTTAACCGATATCGATGTGTTGTGCGTTTGGAGAAACTATGGGCTTTGTTTCCAGATTAAGTCGAAAGGGCTAAGACTTTCGTCGAAACAAGGAGATATTGAGACTATTCTTTCGGATTTTAGCAAGTGTTTCCAAGCAGCGTATAATCAAGGGTTAAAATGCCGGGAAGCATTGATAAATCAAAACAACTACACTTTTGTTAAAAAAGAAACAGGAGAGGTCGTAACGATGCCAAAACTACGGGATGTTTATATCATCTGTGAGACTTCAGATGAATATCCGTCGCTGACTCATCAGATGTCGGTAATGCTTGACCGAAAAGATACAGACCCCAAGACTATGGCCATTAACCTATTTGATATAGATATAATGGCGAAATACCTAAATAAACCTTACTATTTTGTACATTACGTTGGAAACAGACTTAAAAATAGTGACGTGATACGTTCTGACGTGGAAACAAACTATCTTTCGGCATATACTCACAACAGACTGTGTCTTGAAGGGATGAACTACGATTCATATATGTTTGACAACTCGTTTGCCAAGGAGCTAGATGCAGAACTTATACCACAGTATGAGAAAATGGTGGAAGAAGTGAAAGTAGACAATAGACGATGGCGGGATGAGACTTTCGATACTTTGATTGAGGAGATGGATGCCACAGGGCAGGAAGAAATATGTGAGGTTATAGTAGAGATGTTGAATATAGGAGAAAATGATGTTAAGGCTGTCGGCAAGCGACTAAGAGACGGATTGGCACATAAAAAGGACGATAGGTTGAGATATGACAGTTTCCATAATAGCAAATTTGGGTTCACTTTTATTGTAATGCCAAAGGATGAGCCGGATTTGATTAAGAGGGTAACACAGAGATTAGCCATAGTTGAAATGGAGAATCACCATGCAAAAAACTGGATAGGGATTGCACATATCCAGGAATCGGATAATATGGTGGATGCTTTGGTATATATTAAGAACTAAGCGTTCATGATTCGGGATGCCAGAACTGCAGCGGACTTGAAAGATAGAATCAGGAAAACCAGAACTAGAGGAACAGGGGACGGGTCCGTCCCGGTGGTTCTTTGAATGAGTTTTCCCAGAAGAGATAAATCTCATGAACAAGTATCGGAAAATCCATCAGGCATGGATTGCTCACGGGAATCATAAGTGTCCATGCGGAAGTGGTAAGAATTGGGACAAGTGTCATGGGAAGGATGAGGAATGCTAAGAAGATGTTTGAGGATTGATAATTTAAAAGTGTCCTGTTATTGAATTAGGGAAGAATTGGCATGATTCGCTGGTTACACATATCAGACCTTCATTTGGGTAGTACGGATTTCTCTACAGACGAGTTGAGAGACGAACTGGTAGGGTTCCTCATTAAAGAGGGACTCAAGTGTGACTATGTATTCTGTACAGGTGACATAAAGACTGCCGGCCCAGGTGACAAAGGGTTTTCTGACGACATGGCAGCGTATCTGAAAGATATATGTATGGCTGTTGGAGTGCCAGTAGAAAGGCTTTTTATTGTGCCGGGAAACCACGACGTAAACAGGGATATAGCGGACAGAAAGGAGGCTATCAAGAAGGTGATGTTCAAAAGGGAGGGATACTATGATCCTGCCAAGGGATACATTAACCGTGAGGATATGTCAGCAATACTGGAAGGAGAAAAGGATTTTATCAATTTCTTGGGGAAGGTGCTGCCAGCGGACAGGGTAGCCCTCTATGGAAACCCGGACGAACCCCATTTCATCGTTGAGACCGAAGACTTCAACATACTGCATGTAGATACGACCATTACCTATACAGAAGGCCAGGAGGCAACTGACCTGATAGTTGGCAGTCACGCTCTTTATACTGTGGTGCGTAAGCAGAATAGCAACAAACCGACTATACTGTTGACTCACTATCCGTTTACCTCGCTGCTACAGGATGAGAAAAAGTGTCTCTCACCCATGTTGAAGAAAAACGGGATAAAGCTGTGGCTTGCCGGTCATGAACATGATCAGTTGATACAGCCGGTTAGTTATTTAGACTCAGTACAGACGGGAGAGCTGAGGTATGAGAACAACGCCAGTGCAAGCGTCCTGATAGGGGAATACAACGAAAAGACTGGCAGGGGCAGCATCTATGCCTATGTGTGGTATCCGCAGGGATGGGCAAAATATCCATTCGTGGACTTGAACAACAGACATGTGGACCGTTATGATTTCGAGCTGAGACCCAACGCGGATGTCGGACATTCGAAGGAATATCTTGCTGCACAGGAAGTCAACAAGGAGCACTACCACAGACTGCCCAAACAGGTAGAGAAGGCCCTGCTTCCATTCTTGTTGGATGATGATGTGGTGACGACGCTGGACAAACTGCTGGAAGAAACCTGGCAGAGCGAGACACCGCATATCATCATGTTGGGTGACGGCGGTATGGGCAAGACAACCATGCTGCTGGACTACTGTAAAAGCTCGGACGCCCCCATATTGTATGTTTCTGCTGAGTATCTAAGTACAAGAAACATCGGGATAGAGGACTATCTGGCCTACAGTATTTATGAAGGAGATAAAGATCTGGTCCATTCAGAACTGTTAGCGAAAGGCAGGAAACCAACATTGACGCTGTTCATTGATGGACTAAATGAGGTGGACGGGTTAAAGGAGAACCAGTATATAAAGGAGATTCAGCGACTAAATATGCTGAAGGGACTGAGAATTGTCGTGTCATCGCGCACGGACTTTACCATTCGCTACAGTATGTCTGGCTATCGACCGACAAGACTGCTGCAATTGGAAGACAATCAGATAAGTAGCTATTTCACGGCTGACGAGTGGAACGGTATTAAAGGAACGGCCTCGCTGCACCGACTGCTCGGTAATCCTATGATGGTTACGGTGTATAAGGAAATATGTTCTGTGATAGATGAATACGAGAATGTGGAATTTCTGGACTGGATACTGCCGGTGAAAAACTCAACAGATCTGTTTCACAACTACTATTCCGCTCAGTTGGCACTGATGATGAAGCGTAATGCAGTTGAAGGCAAGAAGATGGTATTTGCAGTGGCGTGTATCAGACAGCTTCTGCCGTGCACAGCCTATCTCTACGAGCGTGAACGCCGGATGAATAAGGAAAACAAGGAATTCAGAACCTTGCTAAAAGGTGTGATTCAGAACCTAAAGATAGATGAAGAAGCTCTAGAACCTGTGCAATTGTTATATCGCGAACGCGAACTGCCGCAGTTGAACATGATGGACGTGACAGAGCTGCTGACAAACGAATTGCGGCTGCTGTACCAAGACCATTCAACCACATCGTTCCCTCACCAGATGTACAGAGACTATCTGTCGGCACAATGGATAATAACTCAGTCTAAGACACCAGAACAGATAGAAGAACTTTGGAACACTAGAGTGATACCATATTCGGTAAAGACACATATTAGACAAGGCGGTGGTGACTATTGGAAAAACGGCATCGCCAATATGGTACACCGTCAGGGAATGGGCAGGATGGATAAGAGTGCTGATCTGTTGGTAGAGAACCTGTTGGAGTGTTTTCCGGCCACTATGCAGAGCGGGACGCCGGACTACTCAGAATTGCAACTGCAAGGACACCTGTTGCCGGACAATATGGTTGCAGACGAGAGGATAAATCTCGAAGGAACTGCCATAGACCGAACATCGGTAGGGCTGATGACGGGCGAACCGGTGCGGTACACCAATCTGTGTATGTCGGAAGACCGGGTACATCTGGCCGCGATAGAGGAGTATGGACATGGAAAGAAAATTTCGCTGGTGATATATAACCTGCGTGAATCACGCCCGGTATTCCATCATGCGCTCGGCAGGATGATAGAGAACATGGAATTCCATAGGAACCGGTTGTTTGTGGTGGACGGTACATTGACAGTGTTTACAAGAGACGAAGAAGAAAATTGGCGCTACGCATGTGAGATCGGAGAAGAAGGGAAAAACATCATGCAGAAGGTGGTTAAGATAATTGCCACTGATGACGATGAACTGTACTTGTATTATTATAGCAGATACGTAGTGTATTCCCTGTCGGACGGTCATAGGGTGAGCATTACGGGAGGAAAGTGTTTTGACCATCCAGTGGAAGGGATAGAACTGACATCGCTAAAGAAGCGCGTAAGCCGGAGGGGAAAGACAGACAGGCAGACAGATGTGCTATCGGAAGTGGGCGACGATGCGTTTAGAGTAAGGTCATATGGGGACGGTCGATTGGTTGTGGAATGTAATGGAGAGCCGGATTATATCCTGGAGAAAGGCATCACGTTGTTGCTGGATGCCGCCATCTCAGAAGATGGGAAGAGAGCAGCGACATTGGGCTTCCAGATATTTGGAGAGAAACGGAAAGTGCAGTTGTGGGACTTGGATGACGAACGGAAAATATCAGAGTTGACTTGTCCTGAAGAGCTGAAAAGAATACACCTGTCGCAGGATGGGACATGGATTATGGGAGAGACCGACGACAGGACATGGGTCAGGAAATGTGACGGTGGTGAACCGAAATGGTACGACGAACACTTTGTGACGAACCATGCCGGACGACTGGTGACCTATGGTGACAATGTGATAAGGCGAGAAGGAACTACAATAGTCTTGCTTAACCTGAATAGTGGTGAAGAGAAAGCGTTAGATTGCCCTGTTCAGAGTCCAAAACTGGTTTGTTTCCTGCCGAATGGAAGGCTGGCGGCAGTGAATGAACATGGTACACGTCTGTCGTTGAAAAGTGATAGGACTAATCACTTGTTGACTTATGACATGGGAGGAAACAGAATTATTTCCATCCAGGCGATACAAGGACAACCCTTTATCGCTGTGTTTACAAGCGATAAGTATATCAGGATATATCATACGGGAGTGAGCCAATGCCTGATTAAAGAAGCCGGAGACTCTAACGCCCGACAGCTGGTAGCACACCAGAGAATACCACTCTTGGCCTTTTCGGATGGACGTAGGTATTTAGAAACGCGTAACTATTTCGAAAAGAGATACCCCGATAAAAAACGCGGATGGTGGTACTCCAATCCCTACGATGGGGAAGGGCATAATATAGACGGTGACATCCTCGATATATCTTTCAACGAGAAGAATAGTCAACTCGTTGCCATACTAGCGAACGGAAGAATCATGTATTGCAACGACAAGTATTGTAAATATCATGATTCGTTTAACATGATAACAGGATTAAATGTGGAAGCATACGACTTCAGCAAGTGCATCTGTCAGGAAGAGTTGAAGACTGTGCTGAAACGAAATGGTGCAGAAATTGAATAAAAAACGAAAAAATTAGCAATATTATGTCTGAAAGAAAGAGAATTTATCTGTGTCTGGCTCACATGAGCGAGGACGGAATGGAACAGAAGTATGTTAAGGAGGCTTTTGACACGAACTGGGTGGTGCCTCTTGGACCAAATGTTAACGGCTTTGAGAAGGACTTGGAGGACTTTGTAAACCAAAACGATAACGAAGACGAAAAGCTTTCCAAGAGGGTTGTGGCCCTGAGTGCAGGTACTGCTGCAGTGCATTTGGGATTGCTGAACTGTGGCGTGAAGCCGGGGGATGAGGTGATTGTACAGAGCTTTACGTTCTGTGCTTCTACGCATCCAGTGACTTATCTTGGAGCTACTCCGGTACTCGTGGATTCGGAGCAGGACACATGGAACATTGACCCAGAACTTTTGGAGAAAGCCATTATTGATCGTAAGGAGAAGACAGGAAAGTATCCTGCAGCTATTGTGCCGGTGGCGCTGTATGGTATGCCATATAAGGCTGACCGCATCATGGAGATTGCCAACAAGTACGGAATTCCTGTAGTGGAGGATGCTGCAGAGGGCTTTGGTTCTCGCTACAAGGGACAGACGCTTGGCACATTCGGTAAGTACGGGGTGCTGTCATTTAATGGTAATAAGATGATTACTACCTCTGGTGGTGGTGCGTTGATTACGGAGGATGAGGAGCATTGGCGCGAGATTATGATGTATGCCACACAGTATCGCGAGAGCTATCCGTACTATCAGCACGAGAAGATAGGTTATAACTACCGTATGAGTAACATTTGTGCTGGTATTGGACGTGGACAGATGACAGTGGTGAATGATCACCTTGCTCATCATAAACACGTACAGAAGATGTACGAAGAACTGTTGGCTAATGTACCGGGAGTTCATGTACATCGCCAAATGAGTAATGAGGAATTAGTAATGAGTAATGGAAATGAGGAAATGAAGAAATGGATTTCCGAGCATGGAGATACGCCTGTATATGACTCTAACTATTGGCTTTGCACCATCACTATCGATGAAGATGTGAAGGTGAAGGGTCAGGAGGATGCCTATAAGACCATTGTGACCGGTGCAGTAGGTGGTGCAGCAGGTGTTATCCATGCTGCAGAATCTGCTCATACTGATTGTGAACCCAATGCTAACGTAGAAGCTATGCGTGTTGCTCTTGATAAGGCTCAGATAGAAGCAAGGCCAGTTTGGAAGCCCATGCACAAGCAGCCGTGCTACAAGGATGCTCCTGCTTACGTGAATGGTGTGTCGGAAGCAATCTTCAAGGTAGGTATGTGTCTGCCTGCCGGTCCATACGTCACTGATGATGATGTAAGGTACATCGTTGATACCATCAAGGCAAATATTATCGGATGAAGATCCTGAAAGCCATTTGGCAATTTTGTTCGTATGTGTTTTGGCCACAGCGTAGGCCGAGGGCATGAGTCAAGATAGATACAGAATCGCGAATGAAACCTCAATGGGAAGCCATTGAGTACATGACAAGGTTATGAATGTCTAAAAGTGCTAAACGTAAGAAAAGTATAGTTTTAAAGGAAGAATAGATTATGTCATTATCATTAATAGCAGAGCAAAGAAGTGTATCAAAGTTATTCCTACAAAGGGAGCAGTATGTGATACCAGACTTTCAACGTCCCTATAGTTGGAGGTTAGAACAGTGTCGTAAACTATTCGACGATATAATAGAGGCTTATAATGCTGAAACAGACTATTTCTTAGGCAATATTATTATAGCTGTAGGAGAAAGAGCGAAAGACAAGCCACATGTGGTTGACGGCCAGCAAAGAATAATTAGTTTATGGATTATTCTTAAAGTTTTGTCTGTGCTTAAACCTGATGTTAGGACGCTTAAAGATGCAATATGCACTTACAATTGGGATGGAAGTAAGAAAGATCTGAAGATAAATTCGGAGGTTATTGAGTCGGATGACAAAGAATGGATAAAGGATATAGACAAATGGACAGAAAAAAACTTTGAAGACGGTGTGTATAAATGTATGAAGAATGGGGACTTTGTCTATCCCGTGAGGGAAAAAAGTCTAGTGGCCAATGCCTTGTATTTCTATTATACATATAAGTCGTTTCTGGAAGAGAATGGACAGGAAGAGTTGCATAAATACCTGAGGTTCTTACTAGAGCAGGTAAGTATATTGCCTATAGAACTAGTTGGATCAAATCAAGAAGAGGCCAATAACAGGGCTTTGACCATATTTGAAACAATTAACAATAGGGGTATGGATCTTTCGGATGCTGACATATTTAAAGCTAAACTATATGCCAAGGCACTTACGAAAGAAGAACAGGAGGACTTTATGTCGCACTGGACGGAGTTTAAGAAGAACTGTAAGAATATAAAATTGAGCATTGATGACGGCTTCAGGTATTATTCACACGTACTTCGTGGAAAAGCCGGTACCACGAAAAACGAGATAAACCTAAGAGATTTCTTTGCCTCACAAAACTCACCGCTTAGTCAGAAATCATATCAAGAGGTGATGAAAGACTTGCTTCACATTATTGAACTGCTGACGCAATACGAAGAAAAAAAGAAGGAACGGACGGAGTTGGCTGCATGGCTGCAATTGATAGATAATTACACAAATGTATATCCTAAATATGCAGCGCTGGTATATCTGTTTCATAATGGCTTTGATAACGAAGAAAAGCTGATAGAGACCCTTAAAAGAATAGTGCGCTATTGCTATTATCGAGGGTCGACAACCTATGTGAAATATGAGGTGTATAATATGATTTGCCAAATATCGCAAAGGCAGATGATAGATGAGTACTACCAAGACGATATAGGGAAAGACTACTTTGAGTATATGGGGCGACTAAAATACGGTTATGCCTTGCTGGCACTGTACTTAGAAGAGCCTAAGGCACTGGCCCTTGGCTATGAATACGACCGACTCTTGACGACGAGAGATTTGGGTATGCTGCCTTCAGACTGGGCTAGACGGTCGCTTGTAGACCATCTTGATGACCTTGGAAACCTGGCTGTGCTAGATACCTATAAACGATCGCAACCGTATAGCGTTAAAAGCAAATCTTACGCCAAAACAAATATCAAGGAATTGAGAGATTTTATTAATACGAATATGAACGGCGTGTCATATAACGAAATGAAAAAGAGGACACAGTATAAGAAGACAATATTAACCAAATTCTTTACAGGTAAATGAAACAACTTGAGATAAAGGACTTTAAGGCTTTTAAGAATAGGATTTACTTTGATTTGGGAGATCCTCCAAAGAATATGTTACTGTTTGGAGAGAATGGATCGGGTAAAACCTCTGTTTTTGAAGCCATCAAACTGTGCTTCTATAGAGATAGGTTGCTGAAGCCGTATCTTACTATTGGCGCACCCGCTGAGCAAAAAAACAATGAAGAAAAGAATTTCTACAGGAGCTATAATCATCGTGTACCAGCAGGTAGTGCATTGAAGAATTTTACCTTGAAAGTTAATGGAAGTGACTTCAAGGGGTTTAGCTCAAAAGATTATCAATGCTTCATGGTGTCGTCTGACGACCTTTATAATATACAGAGTGAGCTGATTGATGGCAAAATAAATAAAAGGGATGTTATCAATCTTCCTGCAATACTAAAGAAAGCCTATTTCCCTATAGATGACGTTGATAATTTTGTAAAGACGAATATTGCATCGATAGTGAGCGATGTGAATGCTTCGTTAAAAGGGGACTTTGTAGAAGATATTGAGATAGGGCAAGAGAACACCGATTACGATGTATTCATTAAGAGCGGGGATGGTTCTTTGAGGGAATATGATGGACTGCATGTTATTTTTAATGAGGCAATCGTAAATTTGGTGATACTACTACTGCTACTACATAGTGTTCTGAAATCACAAAAACCGACCTCTCGTAGGATTCTTGTGTTGGATGATATGGTTACAAGTCTTGATGCCAGCAACAGGAATTTTCTGATAGAGTTTGTGCTAAATAAATTTGGAGACTTTCAAAAGATTGTCTTGACTCATAATATAGGTTTTAATAACCTATTTTATAAGAAAATCGACAGAGAGGGGCACGTGGATGACTGGGTGTTTCAGAATATATACATCACGAAGGCCGGTCCACAGCAGTACTGCTATAATGAATTCGGAAAAGCGCAGGAGATATTAGATCAATTTAAAAATGGCTTGCTTGCACCCGGTGATGTAGGAAATGTTTTGCGAAAGCGTTTCGAGGCAGTTATATACGATTTGGCCAAAGCAATACAAGTAGGAGAGGTGCATCAAGCGACAAATTTGGTTGGGAGGATGGTAACGGCTGGCCGTCCAATATATGTAAGGAAAAAGGATGGTAAATATCTTGGAAGTGATGATTTGGTAGGTGAGATTAAAACTATCATGAGCGGAACGGAAACGCCAACCCAAAAGCTTCAGAAGATTAAAGATGAAATCGAAAAGTATGCATCAGATGCTGATTTGCAGAAGATACTACATATCATCAAAGAAATGCACTTCTATGAGAAAATCATGATACACCAATTGTCGCATGGGGCAACAGCAATGCCTGTATTTAATCAAAAGGAGGTAGAAGACTCCTTGAAAATGATTGTGTCGCTGGAGCATCTTGTGAAGCAGTATACTGTAGCGAACAAGAATTCATGGCAGGTGATGATGTAATTTGAAATTATGTATATGAATACGGGTAGCACAATAGATAGACAGTGGAAAAACACTAAGAAGGTGTGGGAAAACAAGGGATATAAGAGCTTTGGTATTGAGTTTATAATCCGACTTGTACTTATAACGCTCCCATTCCTTGATATTGGTTTGTATCTGCGTAATATTTTTCAAGGGAAAGACAGACTATTGGCTCGGAAGACAGTAACTGATATTTATGTCGTTGTGAATATGATGTTGCCTGGAACTGTTTTGTTTTTGGCTGGTATGAGTGTGAACTTGTGGTATGGATATGCGCCTATTTCGGTATTATGACCTTGGTTGCATTGTTGTCGCGAACATTATTAGATGATATAATTCCCTCTGCAATTTCTTATAAGCGTAACATTATCTGTTTATTCCTTAATTATCTGCAATTCGTTTTGTTGTTTGCTGTTTTTTATTTAGCACTTGCACCGGGCGGATTTCATTTCGGGGATGGAAAGACTGCGTTAAATGGTCTGAATGCTATATATTTGAGCTTTGAAGTGTTTACCTCTGTTGGTTTTGGAGATATTGTGCCTCAAACAAAGACAACATATTGCATTTTAATTGCCCAGATGATTATGCAGTTGATTTTTGTTTATATTCTATTTGCCACTTTCGTGACTAAGATGTATGATGATACATTTTATAATAAGCAGAAAACGAAAAATCGTTAAGAAGAGTACAGATTAAACGAATGTGGTAACCACAACCCAAAACGATAACTGATATGGTTATAACGAAAGAGATACTAGACGAACTGAGTGCTCAGGCGAAAGTATCACCACGGTTGAGGATGGCGATGGATTTGAGGAATAGTCCGGAGGATTTGTCGCAAAGGATGCTGAATGCTTTGGAGCCTGGGACAGTGATGCCTATACACAGACATAAGGGTTCTTCTGAGACTTGTATCTGCATTCGTGGGCATTTTGAGGAGTATTTCTATGATGAGAATGGCAACCTCACTGATACCATTGATATGGTG
>CACYKX010000089.1 GCA_902775075.1 uncultured Prevotellaceae bacterium
GGGCAAAATACCTTTTTTTTTATATTGAAGGCTTTTTTGCCCTCATTGAGTATAGGCAAATGCTACCCTATTAGAAAAATACACATTATTATATATATGATTATCAGCGACTTACGAGAAATCATGCTTAAAATTACGGGGGGACACCTGGTAAAAGGGGTACGCTTGGGGGCGAAAGAGGGAACGTGTGGAGGTATAAATGAACGTTTCGAATGCTATTAGAATATAAAAATGCGCCCGCGATTACGGGCGCATTTTTATATGATATTAAACTAAACGTATCACACCTATAACAAGTGCTACAGAGTAAATAGAAGTTATAGGAAGTTCAAAAGGTGCATATTGAGGATTATCAGAAACGACTTTTATATTTTCTTTTTCATCTGATTTCTGAATACGTTTGACTATTGCTCCTTGATCGGTATCAAGAACATAAACATGCCCCCATTGAAAAAACAGTTTATCCATAGTAACTCTTTTACAAGCTATAATATCGCCAGAAAGGAATGATGGGAACATAGAGTTACCTTTAACTGTAATCATGAAGTCGGCACCGCGAAATGCAGGCACAACATATCTCTCGCATTCATATTCTACAACAGAGATGTCTTCGGTAAGACGACCTGCTTTGGCTGAAAGTGGAACAAGAGGAATCCCATTGGGAGGAAGTGTAGATTGCATGTTGCGCTCTACTTCTACATCATGTCGGATCATATCACCCCTACCAGTTAGTAGCCATTCTGGATTAACTTCAGGGGCATAGGCGAGAAATCTTGCTAGATTATCTTCGCTAATACCATTATTCTGTGCTAATATACCTCTAGTTACTCCTGATTTTTTATAAAATTCATATGGAGTAACACCCTTAGAGTTCAAAAAAAGCAATATATTTTGCTTAATTTGTGATTTTTCTTGTTTATTTTCTTGCATAAACGAGTTTTCTTGCTTATATTTGCAACGATTTCTTTAATGAACACGGGACAAATATACTAAAAAAGACCCGAAAGAACAACAAAAAACTGTAAAGATATGAAAATACGGAAGAATTTCAACTACACGGTCCTATACCTAAATCCTGGTGAAGCATTTGATGAAGGACATGAATGTGGTGAATATCCAACCATGAAGTCAGCAGAAAGATTTTGTAGGACGTGTCTTGAATCAGGTGAGAGGATATATGGTTATTATGTGATTCAGATGCACAGAAAGGATTACGATGAAGTAAGGAATGTTGCCTATATGATGATGCAAGGCGGCTGTATCGTTGAGAAAGCCATGATATAGAACCTAAAAAGAATGGATATGAAGAAGATTATAAAAGACGTATGGGGCAAAGAGTTAGACTACCTCAGAACACTTACACGGAAACAGCAGCTATCAATAGTCTGGTTTGTACTCAGTCTGGTGACTGCTTTGAGTGTAACGAATGCTAAAGTCCTGCTAGTTGCAATGATAAGCATGATAGGATCACTATGCGTACTGAGGGGGCTTCCTGCCAATGGACTTGATGAATAACTAAAAATAACAAAGATATGATGACGAAAAGAATAATAGTAACACCAGAAATAAGGAAAAAGATAGCCAAGGTCTTTGGCTGCTCTGAAAGGACTGTCTGGAATGCTTTGGGATTTGACTCCAAGCGCGGTGATTCCGACAAGGCAGCAAGAATCAGAAAGATGGCCATGGAAAATGGTGGTGAAGTAATGGTGACATTACCAGAGAAAGAGCTTATGAGATAGCATATTAATATCGGAGGGAACTAAAATGGAATATTATGGAAATGTGCTATGCGTGACACGTCAGGAACTTGTGATAGGTGGTGGTATGAGTATATCAAACTATGACAAGATGATACAGAGAGGTCGTGTCAATGTCGTAAGGAAGGCGCATGGAAAGGGTAATTATGCATTGATAGCCCTGGATAGTCTTCCTGACAAGTATAAGGCGAAGATCAAAGAGATGTATCCTGACGGCAACAAGACGAGAGTGAAAGCCTGGGTGCTCAAGAACTATGAGGAAGATCAGAATGCCGTCGCTTATTTTATGAACCGCAAGGACCTGCCAGCCGCGCGCATCAGAGAATACATCGTGAATGCCTCAGTATTGAACTGTTGCATCAAACTTTATGATCGTGCCAAAACTGCTCAGAAGCTATTCGGAGGTACGTACAACTGGCAGGAGATGACAGAGGTGATAGAGAGCCTTCGTGAAGAATACAACCATACCCTGCCATCATCGGTGATGAGATTCAGGAAGAAGGTAAATACTTATCGCAAGGGTGGCTACGAAGTACTGGTAAGTGGTAAGTTCGGTAATCAGAGTGCAAGGAAAGTAAGCCAAAAGATGGAACGTCTGATACTCTCTATAGCAGCGATGGACAACAAACCATTCAATTCTACAGTTCACGACTGTTATGTGAAGTTCGTTGTCGGTGAGTTAGAAGTCTATGACTATGAGACCGGTGAAATCTTACAATGTGATGATTTCACAAAGGACGGAGAGCCCATAACACTATCAGAGAGTACCATCAGCAATGTCTTGAACAAGCCAAAGAACAGGGTACTGGTAGAGCATGCTCAAGACAGTTGGACGAAATTCTATCATGAGCAGGCACCTCACGTACACAGACATGCACCGGAGTTTTCTTTCTCGAAAATCTCGTTTGATGACCGCGACCTTCCTCGTAAGCTTAAGGACACGAAGATAAGACCAAAGGCCTATTATGCATACGACGTGACCAGTCAGTGCGTTGTGGGATATGCCTATAACAGAATGAAGACTACGGACCTCGTAATAGAATGCTTCCGTTCGATGTTCCGTCTGATAGAGCGCCAAGGATGGTGCTGTCCAGCTCAGGTGGAGGTAGAAAACCACTTGATGAGCCAATGGAAAGATAGCTTCCTGAAGGCAGGCGTGGTATTTCCATTCGTAAGGTTCTGTGCCCCTATGAACTCACAGGAGAAATATGCAGAGCCTATGAACCGTGCCAAGAAAGTGAGCATAGAACATAAGAATCACTTGGGCATTGGTAGGTTCTATGCCAAGAGCAGACAATATCAGACAGAAAGTAAGAAGATATTCGATGCAGCCAATGATAACTATGTGGAGAAACAATACTATAGCTGGGATGAATTGATAGCCGATGATATACGTGATATATGGGAGTTCAATCACTCACTACATCCTAACCAGAAGAAATATCCGGGCATGACACGCTGGGACGTATTGGTGGAAAACATGAACCCGACCCTGTTGCCTATGGATAAAGAGGTATGGGCACGATATATTGGTGACAAGGTATCTACCTCTATCAGAAGAAACAGCTACTGCAGAGTGATGGGTGAAGACTGGTGGCTGAGCAAGACAGAAGTGATAGAGAAACTTGCTCCGAACAACTGGCACGTGGACGCCTACTATCTGACGGACGAAAAAGGAGAGGTGACGGATGTATGGATATGGCAGAATGACCAACCTATAGACAAGCTCGAAAAGATCGGCACCTTCAATACTGCAGCAGCAGAACTGACCGATAAGGACAACGAAATATTTATAGCCCAACAAAAGAAGATCAGCCACTTCAATGCATACATCAAGGCCCACGAAATCGGCAAAGTCGGTATACTGAAGAAGACGGAAGAAGAGGATGAAGAAGTGGAGGTGGTAGGAGAATTGACAAACCAAGCTCCGATCATAGACGATACCACTCCGGATATAGAAGATTACAGTGCAAAGGCACTTGAAGATTTTTAGTTCCCAAAGACAGCCGGAAAGACGGCACCTTCGTAGTTCAAACGGAAGAATACTGCAAAGAGATATGGGGTTCGAATCCCCTTCGAAGGCCAATAGAATAGAGTACAATTTAAAAATTTAAGATCATGATTACATCAGAACAGAAAACAAAGATCGTAGTTGCTATCAATGGCGACCGTGAAAGATTTCCAAGTGACGCTAAGCATGCCCAAGCTTTGGGCATCAGTGGCTCAGTCTACTCGATGGTGAAGAACGGACAGACGGACAAGGCACTGAGTGATGCCAACTGGCTTTCCATCGCACGCAAACTTAACGTGAACCTGAGAGACGAGGAACCATGGAAGATCGCAAAGACCGAAACCTTCAAGTATGTGAGCACGCAGCTACAGTTCTGTCAGCAGAATGGTCTGAGCGCTATCCTATGCGACCTACCCAATATCGGTAAGACCTTTACGGCAAAATGGTATGTGCAGAACCACAAGAACAGTATATACATAGACTGCTCACAGGTAAAGACCAAAAGCCGATTGATCAGAAAGATAGCCAAGGAGTTCGGTGCAGCCAGCAAAGGAACATATCATGAGGTGTATGAAGACCTAGTATATTATCTCCGCTCGATAGAGAAACCGTTGGTAATCCTTGACGAAGCCGGAGACCTGAAATATGATGCATTCTTGGAACTCAAGGCAATATGGAATGCAACGGAGCATTGCTGTGGTTGGTATATGATGGGGGCTGACGGTCTACAGAAGAAGATAGAACTTGGTACGGAGTACAGAAAAGTGGGATATGCCGAGATGTTCTCAAGATATGGTGGCAAGTTCTCGAAGGTAACCCCGGATGATGAGAAGACTAAGAAGAAATTCCTGATCAGCCAAGCGACATTAGTAGCCAAGGTGAATGTCCCTGAGAATATAGATGCCGCAGCAATAGCAAGGAAATGCGAAGGTGGATTGAGAAGAGTATATACGGAAATTGAAAAATTAAAGAGATCATAAACATGTTTACAAAAGAATTCAGACAAGGGACGCTGTTCCAACTGCTCGTACCGGGTGGAACAGCAGCCCACATCGTAGAGGACTGGATGATAAAAGGAACCAAGACAGATCTAAGACTAAGAAGAGCCAAGACCCGAGGAAAAGTGGTTATAGAAACGACAGACACCCTATTTGCAGCGAACATAGTACAGCTGTACGGAGCGAAAGTTAACATAAAAGAACCTATTGAGAAATTATGAGAGCATTCAGTCCAAAAGAAATAAGTAAGAAGAAATACGAAGTAATACCATGGGGTGAGAAATGGAGCATTCCATTCGGCAAGCCCGCCGTCAATGAGCTGTGGTTCATCAGCGGAGCAAGCGCGAGCGGAAAATCATCCTTTGTCATGCAACTGGCCAAAGAACTATGTAATTACGGAGATGTACTGTACCTGAGTTATGAGGAAGGTATCTCGAAGAGTTTCCAAGACCGAATCAAATTGTTTAGGATGTATGAAGTACAAGGCCGATTCAGAGTAGTAATCAACGACACATACGAAGAAGTGGTGAAAAGGCTGCAGAAACATAAGAGCGCACATTTCGTAATCCTGGACTCCTTACAGGTAGCAGGCTGGAGTTATGATCAAATGGTGGAGTTGAAGAAGAGATTCAAATCGAAGAGCTTTATCGTAATCTCTCAGGAAAGGAAAAGCCAGCCGATGGGTGCTGCAGCCGTGAGTCTGAGATACCTCGCCGGAATAAAGATACGAGTCGTCGGTTTCAAGGCCTTCTGTGCAGGTCGATTCACCTCAGATGCAGGAAGCTACTACACGGTATGGGAAGAGGGAGTAGTAAGAACATCTAACCAATTATAAAAACAAAGAGTTATGAGCAGAACAGAAAAGATCATTGTGCTTTCTCCACCAGAGAAACTTGACGTGGAGACACAAGTAGAGCAACAATTCGTTTGTTCGGATTGTAAAGGCAACGGTTGGAACTACGTCTATAGCCAGGGAAAACGAATCAAACAAAAATGTGAAAGGTGCATGGGCAGCGGAAGACTTTATGCATACATAACAATAAACTGGAAACCGTTATGCGAAACTACAGAAGATTCTATAAGGCCCTGGCCATAGTGGCAAGGCAGCAGAAGGTCGAACAGGAGGAATACAAAAAGGACATCGTGAAGATTTATACCAACGGACGCACCTGTCACCTTCGAGAGATGACCGCCAAGGAATATGAAGCGATGTGCGAAGCTTTGGAACTATCTACGGGTAACACATACCAATCAGACCGGAGAAAGGCACGATCGGAAGTGCTTACACTGATGACCAAGATCGGTATAGATACTACAGATTGGAACCGAGTAGACCTTTTCTGCAAAGACAAGAGAATAGCCGGTAAGGCTTTCAGGCATTTGACCCTTGAAGAGCTGAAGGCATTGAGGCCCAAGCTAAGGGCCATGCTGAACAAAGCCGGCAAAAAGGAGCACAAAGCTATGATCGTTCCATTTAACAACAATATCAGTAATTAAAAATATCAAACGATGGAAAAAGAAAAGATGATGCTCAACGGTATGAGCAAGGATGAAAAGAAAAAACTGTTGGCACAACTGCAGGAAGAAGAGAAGAACGAACGCATTGAAAATCGCGAGGCCTACGAGGGCCTGAGAGCCGAGTTCATGTGCGCAGTGGAGAAACACCTTCAGACAACGATTGACAACGTTGTCGGTTTCAAGGACTGGCTAGACAATGACGTAGAGGCATTCATTGCCATGATGCGTGATTATGGTCAAGTGAAGAAAGACGGTCAGAGTAACTACACGATCACAGACGGAAATTTCCGTCTTGAGGTGAAGAGCCAGAAAGTGAAGCGCTTTGACGAACGTGCCGACATGGCCGCAGAGAGACTGATAGAATATCTGAAGCAGTATATCACCAGGAGCGAGAAAGGAAGCGAGGACCCGATGTATCAACTGGCAATGACGTTGCTTAGTCGTAACCGTCAGGGAGAACTGGATTACAAGAGTATATCAAAGCTGTATGAACTTGAAGATAAGTTTGACGAGGAATACTCAGATATCATGAATTTGTTCCGTGAGAGCAATGTGGTTCAGTCGACGGCGATAAACTACTATTTCAGCAGACGTGACAAGAACGGCGTATGGCAAAAACTAGAGCCGAGTTTTTGTAGATTATAATCTTGAGCCAAATAATTGAACCCTAAAAAGAAGAAAGCACATGGAAGAACGTAGACGCGGAGTAAGTTATGTTAAGCGCGTAAGAGAGGTGAACAGAATCTATGATGAGCATGTGAAAAGTGGGCTATCGAACCGTGAAATATGGCGTCGATATATTTATCCTGTCTTCGGCATCTCAGAACGCACCTATTACAATATGCTGAATGCTCCAGCGACATGTGATATGACGATTCCGAAAGAGCTTGAGGGGTTCTTAAATTTCGATGAAGATGGCAAGTAGTAATACTGATATCATCATAAGTCGCATTCTCCGTGACATAGAGGTAGAATACAGTGACGAGTTCGACAGGAACTTTCAGCGTCAGGGTTTCTTTAATGAGGCTTGGGAACGCCGCCACTCTCCTCTAAGGCCAGGAGGAGCGACTTTGGTTGACACAGGCAGGCTTCGCAGAAGCTTCCACTCTGAAACGAATGGTAATGTCATCAAGTTTGTGTATGATACTCCTTATGGTGAATTGCACAACGAAGGTGGCACTATCAAGGTGACAGAGAGAATGAAGAAGTTTTTCTGGGCAAAGATGTATGCCGCACAGGGTTCGTTTGGCCGACGGAAGGATGGAAGTCCATCACGGGACAAGCGAACAGTAAGGCTAACAACAGAGGCTGCTTTTTGGAAGTATATGGCGCTGAAGAAGGTTGGCACAGAAATAAAGATTCCTCAACGCAAGTTTGTCGGAACGAATACTCAGGTAGAAGAAAGAGTCAAGACGATTATCACAAACAATTTGAAAGAATTTTTTGAATATGAACTAAAAATCAAAGAACAATGAGAAAGGAACTTTATGTTAAGATAGCAGAAGCTTTACTGAGCCTGAAAGGTGAAGATGATGAGCAACTAGTGAAGTACGTAAACATGTGGAACCAGAATGTTGAGTTCATCGATGAAGAATCACCTTGGGAACGCCCGGCTGTATTTGTAGAGTTTATGCCAATAGACTGGCAACGTGTAAAGGACGGATCACGAATGGTGTGTCATGCATGTAGTCAATTGAAACTACATGTCGTGACGGACTTCAAAGGCGAGTATGGGGCAAGTGATGTGGAAAACATCCCGACCACCGAACTAAAACAGTTTGACCTACCGGATAAGATAGCGAGAGCAATGGTTTGTCTAAATGGTGATCATTTCGGCAATGTGATGCTGCTAGAAAGTACCAGCAATCATAATCACTCAGAGATTGTCGAAGTCGTTGATACCTATAAGTATGATTGTGAGATGTTTTTATAGTAATCTCTTAAAAATAAGAGAAAAAACAAAAAAGTCCGTTATTTCCTTGGAAGTAACGGATTTTTTTAGTATGTTTGCAGTGCGAGGGTACGGTAAACCTTCAGAGACCGCCCCTCGTTCCACCCAGCCATGTTAGCTGGGTTTTTTCTTATATATGATTTTGTAGTCCTTACTAATACAATATATCATATCAAACTTCTTATATTGTTTTGTACCTTTTAATCCAAGATAGCGATAATATCCATCATTGAATTTCTTTAAATTAAATTCTTTCTCAGGAAAGACAATGACTGCAATCTCTGAGTCAGGCTTCTTTGCACAATGTTTAAGAGCATTTCGGATGTTTCCTGTTTCCACTGTTTCTGCAGCTGCTATTTCAAACTTTTTACCATCCCATAATCCTTCACAATTTCTTTGTTTAAAAATGTTGTGGGATTCTTCTTCCAGTATTACGACATGTCCATTTTTAAATCCTGTTGTTTGGGCTAATTCTTCATACCATCCTTTTGTTTTATCGAAATTATGTTTAATATGAGTAGCCATTAAACCACCAGTTGTTTTGTCGAATTTAACATTTTTGTAATCATGGTCGGAACGATACTTTCTATATTGTTTTTTGTTGTCTTCGATTCTTTTCTTGTCTTTTTCGTTAAAGGAACGTAGCAAGCGGCAAGCTGCACATAGTTCATTGTCGGGTGCTTTTGCGAGTGAGAGTTTTCCCTTGGCAATGTCACAATTGTTGCACCGTTTAATCGTGTAAGGGTTATAATCAGGGACAGCCTTTCGCTGTATTCCTGAATTGAAACGGAAGATGCCTTTAGAATCGGTTTGCAGTGCAGCTTCGCCCATTGCCATTGCCTCGGAATGAGGTGTGACCTCGTATTTATCCTTGAGAACCTGGACTACTGTGCAGCGACAATTCCATCCGTTAGGTGGATAGTATGTATGCCAGAAGGGGTCGTCAATGGGAAGTGTGATACCATCGAGTCCTGCATGCTCCTCACGGACTCTATTGTCGCCTACGGTACGATATTGCAGATTATAACGATCTCCATCTTGTGCAAAGCGTTCCCACTTGCCCGCCATGTCCGCAGAGGCATTGACAAAATTGTATTCAGAGCGGAGATAGTTGCGGTTGTATGTTGAATCTATCTTTTGAACGTCGTTATAAAAGTCGTTGAATGGCTTTCGATTGCCGTTCTCATCGGTGAGCTTAGGGAATGCTTCGTGAAGCTCGTGGAATGTTTTGATACCAGAGAAGATGTAGTCTGAACGGTTAAGGCGCTCGCGCATTACATCGGACATATTTACGTCTTGGTATGAGCTATCGAGGATGGCTGCATGCTCGTTGATGAAGGACTGCACCTCGGGCTCGGCAAGGATCTGGATACGTAGTGATGAGCCTTGCTCCTTGTGGAGAGCATGCATCATGGACTCGAATTTTGCAGTGAGTCGCTGGACTTGTTCTTCAGGAATATTCTTTCCTTTGGCAAGATGAGCAATCTGTGTGTTGAGAATATGCTCGTAGCGATTGTGTAGCCCCACATAGCTAGCGGGGCTTAGTCGAAAAAAGGTTTTGTAGATTTACTATTTGAAGATTTGGAGCTACTGTCAGACTCATCATTGCCGACGAGACCCTGTGTACGACGTTCGCCTACAGGCATATTGTACTTATCGATAAAGTATTGCTGATCAACTTCGAAATTGTTAAGTATCATAGTCTCGTATGCTACCTGTTGTTCAGGTGTGTAGTCGGTGGACTCATCCCAATCAAAGATAAGCCCTTGCAAAGGGAATCCATGCATGATCATCTTTGGCAAAAGCTGATTATTGACAATATCACGGAAATTGTCGGCATCCTGTTCTACGAGATTCTCGAAGACAGACAGATGGGTCTGTGACTGTGAAAGAGACGATCCGTCATCAATGGTCATAGTCTGACCTATCAAGAGCTTTGACAGTTCAGAGTTGGCACGGTCTACACGCTTGTCGTAGACATTGTAGGAATCAGTTCGAGAAGACTCCTTGATATCAACTTCCGTGCCTTCCGGGAGAACGGCATAACCTTCCGCTCCCATGGTATCCATCATACGCTCGATCTTGCGGATATCATTCTCATCGCGAGAGATCGTTTTAGCCACACGCATAGGCATTCCGAACATCTCAGCGAAAGTATCCCAGAAAGCAAGGTCATTTTTCTTAGGAATAGTATGCAATGCTGCCTTGAGATAGAGTCCGAGGTCATGAGGATCGCCAGCCTCAATGAGATAATCATTCCAAGGCTCTTCGTGATAGTCTATACCAGTGCGCCAGCTGTCGCCCTGACAACGTACGACAACATGATGTTCCGGTATGACGTGCTTTCTATTGATGAGTTCTACTCCATCGAACCCGAGTACACCATTTGGAAGTGTGACGACATCACCAAGTTGGATGAGCGAGTGCCCCCAATAACGTGCGTCAAGGATATAATCCATGAGTTGCTTGAACCATATCGTGTCGAAATACTTGACAGCCTCTTTATCGGCTGTGCCATCCGGTTGCGTTAATTTAAAAGACTTTGCTTTTACGAATCCCTTACGCTGTCCGATACAACCGGAAACATGTGCGTCGGCATCGACATCACGGTAGATATCGAGGAGGAAGCGCCTATTAGGCTCTTCTGCATTGATGGCCAGTTGCCATGCCTGTCGCCATGAAGCAATATCACGTCGTGTGAGAGCATCCGTAGTCTGCAAGAGCTCAGCAATGAGTCGTCGGGCCTTAGTACGATCCTGCTGCCTTGCGAGGTTAAGTACGCCATATTTTGTATGTACTGTGGTTTTAGGACCAAATACACTATTGATATAATCAAGAATCTTACCCATAATTACCAGTTGTGTCTAAGTTTTTGTTGAGAATGATAAATAAACTCTCCTCCCGATGCACCAGGAGTGTCTGAATTGCCCGCAAGAGGAAGATTTGGCATGACTTTACCAGCCTGTACACCGGTAAGCCATTCTATCGCCCGCTTATATCGTGTCTCACGGATCTCGAATCCCATCTTGTTGGGGAGAGATGCTACCATATGATAGAGCGCGATATCGCACATATACATGAGTATTTGTGGATTTCGATCGCTACCAGTCGTAGAGAATATGCTTTGAACGTTGTATTTAGGACGGAGATAACCGGAGATTTCCTCCTGGGCCTCTGCCTCTGCTTGGTTGCGAACCTCCGGAGAAGCCTGCGACAGAACTTTTAGAGCACTGTCACCGATGACAACCTTATAATCTGAATCTTGAATGACCATAATGCTATTTGTTTAATTTACCATGAATTCTTAGGTGTATGTCGATGACCGAAACGAGGCGTGAAACGTTCCTGACGGCCTTGCTTCTGCAGAAACCAGATTGCTGCCTCATCAGCATCAGGAGCATCATCGTGTACTGTGGACCCACGTTCGAGAGCAAGGGTCTGGTCTATACCTGTCTGCATGTCAGGATCATCTTTCTTCTTGAGATTGTAATAGACCAGACCTCGTTCCCAAAGCGGAGAGACAGCCTCTATACGTGCGATCTTATCCGGCTTCTTGCGCTTATCTCCCATAATAGGCAACTGATAGCCACGGAGAAGCCCCTCTGCCTCGAAATC
>CACYKX010000090.1 GCA_902775075.1 uncultured Prevotellaceae bacterium
GATAATTGTGTGAAAGAGGTTATCGAGGCTGCTAAGGCTAATGACTATGAGGCTATCATCATCGCCGATCATGGTAATGCAGATAATGCAATCAATGAAGATGGAACTCCTAATACGGCTCATTCTTTGAACCCTGTTCCTTTCATTTATGTAACAGATAATAATTCAGCTACTGTTAAGGATGGTCGTCTTGCTGATGTCGCTCCTTCAATTCTCCATATTATGGGTCTTGAGCAGCCTGCTGATATGACTGGTGAAAATCTTATCTCTGATAATAAGTAATATGAACGTAAAGATTGAAGGTAGTTGGAATGAACATTTGAAGGGGGAGTTTGAAAAGCCTTATTTTTCTGCTCTTACTTCTGCTGTACGTGAGGAATATAAACATTATCCTTGTTATCCTCCGGGACGTCTCATCTTCAATGCTTTCAATCTTTGTCCCTTTGAACAAGTGAAGGTGGTTATCATCGGACAGGATCCTTATCATGAGCCGGGACAGGCTATGGGATTGAGCTTCTCTGTTCCTGAGGGGGTTCAGATCCCTCCTTCACTTGTTAATATCTATAAGGAAATAGAACAGGACTTGGGAATTCCTGTTTCTCCTAGTGGAGATCTTACGCATTGGGCAGAACAGGGCGTGTTGCTGCTGAATGCTACATTGACCGTAAGGGCACATGTCGCCAACAGTCATCAAAAATTGGGGTGGACAACTTTTACGGATGCTGCTATTAAGGCGTTGAGTGATTGCAGAGAACATCTGGTCTTCATGCTTTGGGGTGGCTATGCACGAGGAAAAAAGTATTTGATTGACCAGACGAAGCATTTGGTCTTGGAGTCTGTTCATCCTTCTCCTTTATCTGCAAATAGAGGGGGATGGTTTGGTAATCATCATTTTTCTCGTTGTAATGATTATCTTCAAGACAATGGTATCAAACCTATTAATTGGTAAAAAATGAGTTCTAACGAGTTACATATTCTTCAGGTGGGAAATGTTTTGGTTTCACCTGATGTCTTTACTGAGAAATTTTGTTGTGATCTGGAGTTGTGTAAGGGACAGTGTTGCGTGGAAGGTGATGCTGGTGCTCCTGTGACGCTGGATGAAATTGGTGAGATGGAAAATGTACTCGATACGGTTTGGGAAGATTTAAGTGCTTCTGCACAGGCTGTGATAGATAAACAAGGGGTTGCTTATACCGATAGGGAAGGTGAGCTGGTTAGTAGTATTGTAAACGGTAAAGATTGTGTGTTTACTTGTTACGAGAATGGTGTTTGTCTTTGTGCGCTTGATCGCGCTTATCGAAATGGTAAGACTAAATGGCCTAAACCTATTTCTTGTGCTCTTTATCCTATTCGTGTAAAGAGTTTCGGTAATAATCTGTATGGTATCAATTATAATAAGTGGGGTGTTTGTAAAACGGCACGAATAAAGGGTAAAGAGCTTGATCTTCCTCTTTATAAGTTTCTTAAGGAACCCCTGATCAGACGTTTCGGTAAGGAGTGGTATGATGAACTCTGTGGGGTCGCTGATGAATTGAAGAAGCAGGGATTAATCTGATTATTGGAGTGACCTGTATTTGGACGGTGACATTCCTACGTGTTCCTTGAAGTATTTCCCTAGAAAACTTTGATTTGGAAAATGTAGATCTTGTGCAATTTCCTTAATGCTCTTGGAGGAATTCTTTAGTAGAATTCTGATCTCTAAGGTTACATAGTTGTCTATCCATTCGTTTGGGGTGCGATGACTGACTGCTTTGATGGTTTCTGAGAGGTATTTAGGGGTGATGCATAGTTGTTGACTGTACCAGCCGACTCGTCTCTCGTTTCTGAAGTTGTTTTCTACAAGTTTAATGAATTCTGTAAATATAGATTCGGCCCTTGTTCTACGTTGGGTGCTTGTATTCTGAATTCTATATATTGCATTGCTCACATCGTAGATCATGGTGGAAAGTAACATTCTGACAACGTCTTTCCTGAAATGATGATCAACTTCCTGTACCTTTGATTTGATAAGTTTGAAGTAGTTTACAATGTTGGAAACTTCCTCTTTTAATAGGTTGCATACGGGATGATTGCGTGAGAATATAAATAATGAGGATAGTTCATGGATTCCAGCGATCACTTCTCTGAAAAAGTCATAGGAAACCATGATGGCAATGCCTCTGCAATCATCACTTAGCATGAAGTCATCAATAACTTGTCCTTCGCTGATGATGATGAGGTCGCCTGCGTTAACTTTGTGCTCTACCGTGTCCACGGTGTATTGGGCGGTTCCGTTTATACATAATGCCATAAGCAAGCAACTCATTTTTCTTGGCTCGCTTGGTAGGGGTACGTCTGCTACTTCATTAAAAAGCAGAAGGTCGTCATTGATATAGTCTCCTTTTGGATATAGTCCCTTGGCTGATTTAATGGTGATTTCCTCTAGGTTATGTTTGATCATATTTTCCTCTTTTGGCGACAAAGATATATATTTCTTTTTATATTACGGAGAAGCGAACAGTTAATATGTGAAAAAGTCCTCTGTTTGTTCTTCTATCTCAAGTCCTTCTATATTCTGTATGGATAGTTTCTTGAATCTTTCATCTCCACTGATGATGACATCCTGTTGATATTCTTTGGTGAATCTTCTACAGGCTTGTTCGTCCATACTTCCATTACAGATATATGTATAGTTGCCTATGTTGACAATTTGTCCTACTTTTGCATCACGTATGGTTAATCTTATCCAGCCTGAAAAGGGCTTGGTAAAGTGACATCTGTATTGGTTCTCTTCTTTACATATTTGTTCTGGATAGTATATATGTGTAATCTCTTGCTTTGTAATGGGCGTTATTTTGCTTCTAAGAGTATATAATGTGTTGTCTGAGGATTCTATAGGGTGCTCCCATCCTAGCAGGTTTACAGTGTTATATTTCCATCTTGGAAAATATCCTATGGATCGATAAGACTCTGAGTTGTTCTTTCCTGTTATTCCCGGAGATATTCTACAATACCAGTTTTCGTTTAGTGGGTGGGAGAATCTGTTTCCTTTGGCATCGATGCCATAATAGTAGAGGGAAATCTGTTTGTCTGTGTTGCTTTTTGTTCCTGGTGAATACCAAATGGCGATAGTGTTGGAGTCTTTACGTAATACGTTCGTTATATCGTAGTTTCTTTCTATGATACACATTGAATCATTTTCTATGTTGCTGGTATAAACTTCTCTACCTACTCGTCTTCCATTGACATAGAGCTGACATCTTCCTGTTGAGGCTAATGCTATCTTTCCGATCTTTGGCTTTTGATTGCTATGGAAAGTTTGTCTAAACCATATTTGAGAACTATCATCAGGCTCTGGATAGCACATCCAATGAGTTCCAAACTCAGTTGCGTGTATGTTAATGAGATAGAATAAGAATATGATAATGGTAGATATTCTCATGAATGAGGTGTTCTGATTTAATGAAATTGGGGCGGACATATAAGAAATAAGCCCGCCCCAATTGATATTTTATTTGTTATGCATCGATGTTTGCATAAGTAGCATTCTGCTCAATGAATTCGCGACGTGGTTCTACGTCATCTCCCATAAGCATAGAGAAAATTTCATCTGCATCGGCTGCATTCTCTATTGTAACTTGTTTGAGTAGACGCGTCTTAGGGTCCATTGTTGTTTCCCAAAGTTGTTCTGGATTCATCTCACCCAAACCTTTGTAACGCTGTGTGTGAATATTCTTGTCTTCAACTCCATCGCCATATTTGTCTAGGAAGGCTTGACGTTGTTGTTCGGTGTAGCAGTACTCACTCACTTTGTTCTTGAAAGAGCATTTGTAGAGTGGTGGAGTAGCGATGTATAGATGACCTTCTTCGATAACCTTTGGCATGAAGCGATAGAAAAGTGTCATTATCAGTGTGTCGATGTGGGAACCATCGACATCGGCATCGGTCATGATGATGATCTTGTCGTATCTCAGTTTGTCGATATTTGCTTCGCGGTCGTCTTCTCCTTCAACTCCGAAACGTACACCAATGCTTTGGATGATATTCATGACAGACTCTGCCTCGAAAACTCTATGCCACTGTACTTTCTCTACGTTCAAGATTTTACCACGGAGTGGAAGAATGGCTTGAGTGTATCTGTCACGACCTTGCTTTGCTGATCCACCTGCAGAATCACCCTCGACAAGGAAGATTTCGCAATCCTTTGGATCTTTATTAGAGCAGTCTGCTAGCTTACCTGGAAGTCCGCCACCACTCATAACGCTTTTGCGCTGTACGCTTTCTCTTGCTTTGCGTGCTGCAATACGTGCTGTTGCTGCAAGAATAACCTTTTCGCAAATCTTTTTAGCCTCAGATGGGTGTTCTTCCAAATAATCAGAAAGGGCTTCACCAACTGCTTGCTGTACGGCACCGGCTACCTCGCTGTTACCAAGTTTGGTTTTGGTCTGGCCTTCGAATTGTGGCTCAGCAACTTTTATTGATATTACTGCGGTAAGTCCCTCACGGAAGTCTTCACCGGCAACCTCAATTTTTGCTTTCTCAATTTGCTTTGAAATAGCAGGATCGTTGTCTGCATAGTTTTTCAACACACGAGTTAAGGCTGCACGGAATCCCGTAAGATGGGTACCGCCTTCGATGGTGTTGATATTGTTTACGTATGAATGTATGTTCTCGCTATAGTCTGTATTATACATTACAGCTACTTCGATAGGAACTCCTTGCTTTTCGGTCTTTAAATATATAACATCATCGAAAAGATGGGTGCGATGGCGATCTACATAACGAACGAATTCCTTTAAACCGTCTTTTGCATGGAATACTTCTTGACGAGTCTTTCCTGTTTCTGGGTCAGGACGCATGTCGGTAAGCGTGATTCGTATACCTGCATTAAGATATGCAAGTTCTCTCATTCGGCTTGCTACAATGTCCCATTTATATGTCGTAGTTGTGAAAATCGTTCCGTCTGGCCAGAATTGTTGGCGTGTACCGCGTTTTTCGGTCGTTCCTACAACCTTTACTGGGTAGAGTGGCTTTCCCTTTTCGTATTCCTGCTGGTAAATTTTTCCGCCACGGAATACTTGTGACTTCATGTGGGTAGAAAGAGCATTTACACAACTTACACCTACACCATGAAGACCACCGGAAACTTTATATGAACCTTTATCAAATTTACCACCTGCGTGTAATACGGTCATTACAACTTCAAGTGCTGATTTATGTAGTTTTTTATGCTCATCAACAGGAATACCTCGACCGTCATCCTCGACAGTTACAGAACCATCCTCGTTAAGAGTAATCTCAACGTTCTTACAATATCCTGCCATGGCCTCATCGATAGAGTTATCTACAGTTTCATTGATAAGATGGTGTAGACCCTTCTCTGAGATGTCACCAATATACATCGCAGGACGTTTGCGTACAGCTTCAAGTCCCTCGAGAACTTGGATATTACTGGCTGAGTAACTGTTCTCGTTATTTTGATTTTCTGCCATTTGTATTGATTAGTATTGTTTCGTGCAAAGATACTAAAAAAGAGCGAAATATTAAAATATTTAGATACTAAAAATGTAAAAAAAATAAGGCTGAAATTCATATTGAATTTCAGCCTTATTTTATCTACAATAATTCGACTTGTTAGCCGAGCTTGTTGATATGTAGAGCTAAACTTGACTTCAAGTTAGCAGCTTTGTTGCTGTGAATGATGTTGGTCTTTGCCAACTTATCCAAAAGCTTCTGAACTGTAGGGTATAGCTTAACAGCTTCATCCTTGTCAGTTGTTGCGCGAAGCTTACGAACAGCATTACGCATAGTCTTTGCATAATATTTGTTGTGCAAAGCCTTCTTCTTGTCCTGACGGATTCTCTTAATGTTTGATGAATGATTTGCCATCTTTATTTCTTATTTTTTATTTTCTTGTAGTCCCTAGCAGAGTCGAACTGCTCTTTAGAGAATGAAAATCTCTCGTCCTAACCGATAGACGAAGGGACCTTGAGGTCTTTTTGCGGGTGCAAAGTTACAACATTTATTTTAATCCTGCAAATTTTCTTTGAAGAATTTTCTGTAAACTGCTTTTTTTTTGTATCTTTGCGGATATGTTGACAAAATCTAGGGCCATAGTTTTGCATTCTTTGAAGTTTGGTGATAATCAAATGATTGTTGATCTGTTCACGGAAAAGATGGGTAGATTGTCTTTCATTTGTCGTATTCCTTCTTCTTCCAAGGCTAAGATTAAAAAGCAGTTTTTTCAGCCTCTTTCTATCTTGGATATAGAGTTTGATTATAGGGTTCAGCAAAATCTTCAGCGTTTTAAGGATGTTAGAATTGCAATTCCTTTCTTAGGAATACCTTTTGATCCTTTTAAGTTGTCGCTATCTTTGTTTATTGCCGAGTTCTTGCTTTACAGCACTCGGAACGAGCAGAATAATCCATCTTTATTCTTATTTATATTAAATAGTATATTATGGTTGGATGAGACGAAGGATACATTTGCTAACTTTCATCTGATTTTTATGGCTCATCTTTCTAAGTTCTTGGGTTTTTATCCTAATCTTGATGATTATCGGGAAGGATATGTTTTTGATCTACGTGAAGGTCAGTTTGTACAGTATGTTCCATTGCATGTAGATTACCTTAATACAGAGGATTCTAAGATGTTAATGCTTTTAATGAGGATGTCTTATGAAACAATGTACCTCTGCAAAATGTCTCGAATAGAACGAAACAAATGTGCAGAGGCAATTTTGTTCTTTTATCGCTTACATATTCCTTGTTTCCCGGAACTTAAGTCTTTCCCGGTATTGAAGGAGCTTTTTGTTTAAGCTAACAACTTCTTGACGATGTCAGAGATGATTTTTCCATCGGCCTGACCTGCCATTTTCTTGGAAGCTATTCCCATTACTTTACCCATTTCTTTCATACTAGAAGCATTTGTTTCTGAGATAATCTCTTTCACGATGGCTTCAATTTCTGATTCGGTAAGTTGTTTAGGAAGATATTCTTCTAGAACTTTGACCTGTGCTAATTCTTCATCGGCAAGATCCTGACGATTGTTGCTGGTATATGTTTCAGCAGTTTCCTTACCTTGTTTGGCCAACTTCTGAATAATCTTGAGCGCAGCATCATCACTTAACTCTCCATCGGATCCTGGGGCTGTCTTAGCCTCAAGGAATACCTTCTTTATATTACGCAATGTTTCGAGACGAACTTTATCTCTGGCTTTCATTGCTGCCTTAATGTCTTCGTTGATTTTGTCAAAAAGTGCCATTATTATTTATATTTATAATTTAGGCAAAACTGATGATACCTTGTACAGGTTCCTGTTTGTCTTTTTTATCATTTTCAGGGATGTCGCCTTGTGCCAGATTTCTGATATCATCAAGCATCTGACGCGTTCTTTTGTAGGTAGGTGTACTTTCAACTGCAAGTATCACATCCTCATTGTCCAAGTCTTCTGGTCGGAACAAGAATATGTGTGGACGTCTCTTGTATTGTGTATTGCTATTGTCCTTGCCATAATATCGGTTGCGTCGATCTTGTCTTTCCGCAGCCTTCTCTTCCTCTTCTGCAATTCTATTAGCTTCTTCTTGTGTATGTTTCTTGCCAAGGTGGTTATTCATACCATCTACATTTTCTATACCGAAACCTGTTGCTAAGATGGTTACCTTAACTTTCTTGTCAAGTTCGGGATCGATGGCGATACCCCATTTGATTTCGAAATCACTTCCGAATTTAGACATGAAGTCGTTTACATCGTTCATCTCATCCATCATTAGACCATTGTCGCCACCGTTTTCACTAGAGAAAGCAATACTCAGAAGTATTTTTCTAGAGTTGTAGATGTCGTTATCGTTGAGTAGAGGAGAGTTTAATGCATCTTCTATAGCTTGCTTTACTCTGCCTTCGCCCTCACCATATCCGGTACTCATAATAGCTACGCCACCATCCTTTAAGACTGTTTTTACGTCGTTAAAGTCAAGGTTGATGAGACCATGTGTCGTAATGATTTCCGCAATACTCTTGGCAGCAATACTTAGTGTGTCGTCTGCTTTAGCAAAAGCATTAAGTACAGATAGTTCTGGATAGATCTCACGTAGCCTTTCATTGTTGATAACTAAGAGGGCATCTACATGTTTGGCCATTTCCTCAACACCGTCTAGAGCTTGGTCTATTTTGCGGTCTCCTTCAAAACGGAAAGGAATTGTTACAATACCGACGGTTAGTATGCCTAATTCTTTGCTGACTCTTGCAATGACAGGAGCTGCTCCTGTTCCTGTACCGCCACCCATACCAGCAGTGATAAAGGCCATTTTAGTTCCGTCGTTGAGCATTCCTTTTATGTCATCAAGGGTTTCCTCTGCCGCTTGACGTGCTCTTTCTGGTTTGTTTCCTGCACCTAAACCTTCTTTACCTAATTGAAGGTGAACGGGAACAGGAGAATCGTTTAATGCTTGATTGTCGGTATTACAGAGCACGAAGCTGACGTCATGGATTCCTTCACGATACATGTGGTTGACAGCGTTTCCACCACCACCACCAACACCAATAACTTTAATGATGCTGTTTTCCTTTTCAGGTTCTCCGAAATCTAATATATCTGACATAGTTGTAATTTTTATATATTAATAAATGTGAGGTGGAGAATGTTATTCTTCTGAAATCATGTCTTTACCAAGTTTCTTGATATGTCTCCAACATTTATTCAAAATACTATTTTCTTTTTTTCTGGCTGCTTCTTCCATTTCGAGTTTCTCAGCTTCTGCTCTTGCAATTTCCTCCTCTTTTTCAGCCTTCTTTCTTGCCTCTTCTTCTGCTTTTTGTTTTTCTGCAGCAGTCATGACAACTCCTGTACCCGTTGTCTCTTTGAGATCTCTTGGCTTTTGGTGTATATCTGCAGTTGTTGTAGGCTTTTGCTCACTCTGTGTAAACAAGTCATCGTGTAATTCACCTCCAGCACAGTTCATATCACCTTTAGCAAGTAGTCCGAGGATGGTATTTAGTTTTCCATCATGCTCTGTAATTTTAGGATCTTTTGAATTGATAGTCTGTGTTACAAATTTTGCAATACGAATTTTTTCTATGTGAGTGTGGCTGCGGAATGCTTTCTCAATATTTGGCATATTGCTTCCACCACCTGTGAGAATAATACCGCCTAAGAGCTTGTCTGCATATTCGTTTGGAACTTGGAACCATGCATTCTCAATGATTTCCTCGACTCTACCTTCTACAATCTCAATAAACTTCCTGCTCTCGATTTGTCGATCTGCATCAATAGAATAGGAGAGAGTGTTATCGATTTCGTTATTGTCGGTAAATGCACTCGCATATTTGATTTTCATTTTTTCAGCATCGCTATCTTCCATTTGTAAAGAAGCAATGTCTTTTGTTATGTTGTTTCCACCTAATGGAATTACTGCAAGATGACGAAGAATATTCTTATAATACACAGATACGGTAGTCGTGTCCGCACCAAGGTCTATAAGTACGCATCCAGATCTTTTTTCAGCATCGGTAAGTGTACTGTCTGCTAGTGCCAAAGGGGCAAGATACATTTCTGCTATTGCGATACCAGCATTGTCGAAACATGTATTTAAATTCCGATAGAAATTTTTGCGCCATAAGATGTTGAGGAAGTTACCTTCTAAATGCGTGCATTGGATACCTACAGGATCTAACTGAAATTGGTTATCAAGTTTGTATTCCTGTGTTGCAGCATCTAATATCTCTAAGTCGGGATACGACATATTTCTATTTGCATCCATCAGTTCGTTTACCATCTCTTGAGTGACTTGTGTAGCAGAAGGTAAGTCCTTGACGATAACGTTCTTGACACTGCGAATAGATTGACCTCCGACACCGACATAAACGTGTGTAATATCCTGTTTCAAGTTGTTTTTCAACTTTTGCATGATACTTGTTAAGCACTGTCCCGTTTTCTCAATGTTGTAGACAACACCCTTGCGAATACAAGACGTAGAGTCCTCTTCAACGATGGATAATACCGAGATACTACCATCAAGATTCTTCTGACCAGCGATTCCGGTCATTTTAGATGAACCAAGCTCTATGGCTACAATAAATTCTTTTGGCATACGTCTATTTTGATTATCAATTCTGTATATTTTCTATGTTATGCTTCTTACAAATTATTTGATTGTCAAATTCTAAGTTTATATAACTATATTTGTTCCATCCAGCCTGTGATAATCCATATTTATAGAATTTCTTAAGCCGATCTAATTTGTGAGTTACAAAATCTTCAATTTCTTGTTTTCGTTCTTTTTTAAGATTGCTCTCTGGGAGCGCACCAAGATAGATGATGTGGTTACCGACTCTTGGAATCAATTCTACTCCCTTATCTGGGAGAATGTTGATTTGTTCGATTTGGTTTTTCCAGAAATCATCATACATGATGGTCTTGCTTAATGTGGAAATATAGCGTTGGGCATACCATTTCGTGATATATCCTGTCGCAATAATCATATCGCTCGTATATTTCGTATTTGGCATGATGGCATCGTGATCGTCTATATAATAATCTTCTCCTTTATAGTTCTTGATGCGCACAATGGGCATTCGTTGAGTTAAGTTTATGCATACGTGTCCATCTTCTGTCTTGTAGCATTCTGCTGTTTTAACGAATGGGCTTTCCTTTAACATGTCTTCAATGTTTCTTGCTATGACATATCTCATAGGTTTTCCCAAAGGATAAAGATTTTTTTGTTCCAGTCGCTTTTTGATTTCTTTGGTATCCAGAAAACCATTTGTCATCTCGTCTTGAATGTTGATGCTGACTTTTGTGCATTTCCTAGTCGTTTCATCAGGTTTATTAAACGAGGTGAAAGCCAATATCAGGTATGTTGCAATGACAACATCCAAGGTCATGATTATTGTTTTCTTCCAATTGATACGCATTTATTTTTCCTTGCTTTCTAGAATTTTTGCAATTTGTGGAACATAGTTGTCGAGGTTTCCTGCTCCTAAAACAACAAGAACATCGAAGTCGCGACTCTTGACAACATCGAGCACATCATCTTTCTTGATGATACTCTTTTCTACACCCTCTTTGAGTTCATCATAAATGATTTGTGATGTAACTCCTGGAATAGGTTCTTCTCGTGCTGGATAAATCTCTGTAAGGATTACTTCATCGAAGTTGCTCAATGCATCAGCAAAGTCTTTGTAGAAGTCTCTTGTTCTTGTATATAAATGTGGCTGGAAGATTGCTGTAATCTTTCGTCCTTTATATAATTCTTTAAGACTTTTTGCACTCTGTAGAATTTCTTTTGGATGATGTCCATAGTCAGAAAGGAAAACGTGCTTATCGTTCTTTATTTTGAAGTCAAATCGTCTGTCCACACCAGAGTATGTCTTCATTCCGTATTTCAATTCTTCTGCGGTACAGCCATTCAACTGTGCCATAGCCATTGCGGCAATACTATTCTCTATATTTATAGGGATTGGTTGACCCAATTCTAAGCCTGTGACATTTTCTATAGGTGAGATGAAGTCGAATGTAATCTCTCCATTTTCTATTTTGATGTTCTCTGCATGGAAGTCTCCTTCGTTTCTACTATATTCATATACCTTCACACCATTTTGAACATGTGGTTTCATCTCCAAATTCTTGTGAATAATCAAGGCTCCGTTTGGCTGGATTAGTTCTGTGTAATGACGGAAACTATCCAAGTATGCCTCTTTTGTGCCATAGATGTCTAGATGATCTGGATCTGTAGCAGTAATTACACTCATCCAAGGGCGTAGCCAGTGGAAGGAACG
>CACYKX010000091.1 GCA_902775075.1 uncultured Prevotellaceae bacterium
AAACTGACCCCTAAAGAAAAGCGTGATGCCTCTTCTCCTCTATGAGGCTCCATACTGCGATTCCTAATCTAAGGATCTATATCAGATATAATAATTTAATATATATATTATAATTATTATTATATATTATATTTAATTAATTATTAATTAATATACCTACTATAATACGCGCGCGTGAAAATTACAGTTAGGTGTGTAGGTTTACGAATTTTCTCTAAGGGGCAATATGCACATTTGCAATTCCATCGACTTTACCTTTTACCTTTTTACCTTTTTACCTTTTCTGGGAAATCGTCCGGTACTTCATTCTCTACAGGCCATACCCTTCTAGGGAATATGCGAAGCACTCGGATGTAAGGCAATCACTCGGAGGGTAAAAAGTAAAAGGTAAACTCGATGGAATCGCAAATGTGTACCCCCCCTCCGGGGTGCCCGTACTATATCATACTCGTGTGCCCTTCTCGGGAATCTCGCATGATAGGCCAGATGGAGTGGAATAAGAGAAATGTTAATCCATATAAAGAATAATAAAAATAATCGATAAAATATTTGGTAGTTTCAAAAAATTGATGTACCTTTGCATCATCATCCCAAAGAAGTGTAAAAAAAAAGAAGCCCCCCAAAAATGCCCCTCAAAAAAAAGAAAGACCCAAAAGCACACGATATGAGAGAAAGATCTAAGAAAATAACAGAAAAGCCGAAGTTCAAAATGCAACCCGATACCTACTACGTCTGGATTGGCGCATCGTGTGATTACGCACACGAAGAACGTTGTAGCGCCGGCGCATACATCATGGAGCAAAACAACCAGAAGATAGACACCTATGTCGTTGCAGATGACCATATTACAGAATTCCGTATGATGCTGACTGTGATGCAACACGCCATGGAGGTGCTCCCTGTAAACGCTACTATCATCTTCCTGACCAATGTGGCTTACATACAACAAAATTGGGACAGACAGCCTACAAGTGAGTCAGCCAACTCAGACCTGATCCTACGATGTATTTCGGCAAAAAGAAGACACGAATCTGCGACGGTCAAGGTTGTGAGCTATCACAAGTTTCCCCAGTTGCCTGAGACACATAGAATGGCCCATGAAGCGATGGAGCAACACAGAAGAGTATCGCATCTATCACATTCGGGATACGACATGCACCAGTTGCCTGAGAGGCTAAAGACCTCGGAAAAACATAGCTTATGACCATTTTATGCTTTTATCTCGAAAAATTGATTTATCTTTGCTATCGAATAAAGAGAGCAAAGATTTTGGTATGAAAATAATCGTTAGCGCATGCCTCCTCGGCGAAAATTGCAAATACAACGGGGGCAACAACAAGGATGAGCGGTTGATAGAATTACTAAAGGAACATACTGTGATACCTGTTTGTCCGGAGACCTTAGGTGGCTTGCCTACGCCACGCAAACCAGCCGAAATCGTGAACGGTATGGTTGCTACGGCAGAAGGGATATCCGTGGATGCGGAATTCAGAAAAGGGGCTATGGTGGCTTTCAAGATCGCAAAGGACGAGGCCGTGGAACTGGCTATCCTTCAACCGAGAAGTCCCAGTTGCGGATGTGGCATAATCTATGACGGCTCTTTCTCCGGAAGATTGATTTCGGGCAATGGCATTTTTGCTCAGATGCTGATAGACAACAACATAGAAGTGATGACTCCGAATGATTTCCAATCTTCTGAAAGGATTCCTCGAAAAAGAAAAATAAAAGACTATGATACGACAAATTGAATTCCGACTTACTGAAAAGCGCAGAGGGTGTCACCTCGTCACACGGGAGATCTTGGAGAATCTTCCGCATCCTTTACCCAAGATGGGATTGCTCAATCTCTTTGTCAAACATACTTCTTGTGCGCTCTCTGTCAACGAGAATGCTGACCCGGATGTGAGAGGTGATATGGAGAAAATCTTGAACCACCTCGTCAAAGAGAACGAACCATATTATGATCATGTCCTCGAGGGGGCTGATGATATGCCAGCACATGCCAAGAGTTCGCTATTTGGCGTAAGTGTTACGATTCCTATCACTAATGGTAGACTGAATTTGGGCACGTGGCAAGGCATCTATCTCTGTGAATTCCGCGACTATGGAGGACCTCGTAAGGTCGTCGCCACAATCTATGAGTAGTCTTATTCTAGAGGTAGATGGCACAAACTGCCCTTTCCTCGTCCCAGTCGATATCCGGCTCCGGCGATGATGGCGCGGGTGACGTAATCTTTGGCGTGGCGTACAGCCTCATCGACGGGCTCTTTGCGGGCGATCATACTTGCCAGGGCTGAGGAGAGTGTGCAACCAGTCCCGTGGGTGTTGGGACTGGATATTCTCATCGATGGCAACTCCATGAGGGTTCCGTCATAGAATAGGTCTACGAGGGTGTCGCCTTCCAGATGACCGCCTTTCAACAATACTGAGGTATGGTATTCTGTGGATAGTCGGCAAACTGCTTTCTGCATATCTTCTTTGTTTTTGATGGACATATCCAAAAGAATCTCGGCCTCCGGAATGTTCGGGGTGATGATGGTAGCAAGAGGTAGAAGTTGGGATTTCATCACATGGATTGCCGTCGTGTCTAGAAGTTGTCGACCTGATGTGGAAACCATCACAGGATCTATGACGACAGGAATATCTGCATGGCGTCTCAACTGGCGAGATACAGCCTCCACGACAGCCTCATCAGTAAGCATACCAATCTTTATGGCATCGGCTCCGATATCGTCTAATACATCGCTTATCTGTTTCTCTACGATCTCCGCTGGTATTTTCATCACATCGTGTACGCCAAGGGTATTCTGTATGGTGATGGCCGTAATAGCCGTCGCGGCATAGCAGCCGCATGCTGATATGGTCTTGATATCTGCCTGTATACCAGCACCTCCACCCGAATCGCTTCCAGCAATAGATAACACTCTATGATAGTTCCATGCGTCGCCAAGAATCATTCCTCCACCAAAGCCCATAGCCGTAACTTCTTTCATCTTGTTGAAGGTCACGCCACCCAAGGCCATCACTTTTTCGTCGATGATACCTTTCCTTGCTGCCTCCGCGATTTCTTCTCTCGTGAATGCTGACCGATAACCGGCTTTGGATATACTGTCGAAGATTGGCGAAAGTGTGACGTAATCGCATCGGTTTTTCCATCGTACCACTTCTTCGAGACTATGGCAACTTCTGCTCACGCTCCCCTTCCATCCTCTCGGAACTTCAGGATTTCGACGGTTAAGGTGTATACCGAAGAGTCGGTATTTCTCGGCCAACGGGAAATGATCGTGCAACACAATACGATTTCTGTATGCCTGTGGAATACTCTCCACAAGTTTTTCCATATCTTCCCTTCGGGCTCCCGGTTTGCGGATATGTACATAGTCTACCTCTCTCCGTTGAAGGAGCGCCACGATTCGGGCGGCCTCTCCAACGAAAAACCATGGTAATGTTATTATATTTAACATCGGTATGCTAACGGATTAAAAGCCAAACACTTGTCTCACCCTATCAAAGGAGCTATCCCAATCTTTCCACACCGGTTCTACTCCCCTCTGACCGAGCGATTCTGCGATAGCCTCAACCGTACGATCATCACTCACGCTAAACTGTTCGAGCGCATCAGGATAGGTGTAATAGCCTCCCGGATTCACCCTACTAGCTGCCGACATGGTAGTAACTCCGAGTCGACACATATTGTTGCGTATGAGCGCAGGTTCTCGGGTAGAATAACTAATATCCACATCATGGTCGAAGATACGCATAGCAAAGGTAATCTGCGCCAACTGGCGGTCGGTAACGAAACAGTTGGGACGGAATCCTTCATTCTGTGCCGGTCGCATCCTTGGAAAATTCACGGAATATTTCGTGCGCCAATACTTCTTCTGTAGATAGCGCAGATGATAGGCTAGCATGGCTACATCCGTACGCCATTCCTTCTCTAGTCCCAACAGAGCTCCCATACCGATGGAATGTACACCGGCCATTCCCATACGGTCGAAACCATCCAGACGCCATTCAAACTTCGACTTCATACCGCGTGGGTGGTAAAGTTTATAGTTCTCGGCATGATAGGTTTCTTGGAAACAGATAACGCCATTCAACCCATGATGGGTAAGCATCTCATAATCTTCCGTCGACAAGGGCATCACTTCGATTTTTAGATTCGAGAAATAGGGTTTGGCTCTATCGAGTACGGCCGCAAGATATTTGGGTCCGGCCTTGGCTGGATTCTCGCCCGTCACGATGAGCAAATTCTCGAAGGCCCCGAGCCGTTTTATCGCCTTGAATTCATCCTCACATTGGTCTACGGTAAGTATGGTTCGGGCCATAGGGTTCTCGCGATGAAAACCGCAATAGACACACGAGTTGGAGCACGAATTGGTAATATACAAAGGTATGAACATCGACATCGTGTTGCCGAATCGTTCTTGGGTATAACGTTGCGACAGATGTGCCATCTGCTCTAGAAAAGGTTCTGCCGCCGGCGATATCAAAGCCATGAAGTCTTCCACGTCGAGATGTTGTTTTGCCAAAGCTCTACGCACATCCATACTATTCTTGGCGGCAATCTTTACCGTTGTCTCCTCCCACGATATTTTCTTTATTTCTTCACTATACATATTTTCTCAAACTCCATTTTCTTAGCGTCAAAGATGAGAAGGGTGTTGGTAAGTAGATCGGTTGATCCGGTAAGGTATTTGATAACCTCTGTGGCAAGTAGCGATCCGCATATACCGGCGATACAGCCCAGAACACCCGTCTCCTCGCACGTCTCTACCCTCTCCGGTGGTTCGGGAAACAGACTGCGATAGTCTGTCGTCCCCGGCACACAAGTCATCACCTGACCTTGAAACCGGTTTATTCCGCCCATCGAAAAGGGTTTGCCCATCTTGACACATACATCATTTATTAGATATTTTATTGCGAAATTATCGGTACAATCTACAACAAAGTCATATTCCTTTACGATATCAAGAAGGTCGTCCTGACGGAGAAATCGGTTATATTTCATCACATTTACCTCAGGATTGATGTCCTTCATCGCCCTCTCTGCCGAGTTGACCTTCATCATTCCAACATCTTGAGTTCTATGAATGATTTGTCTTTGTAGGTTGGATATCGACACGATGTCGCCATCTGCGATACCGATGTTACCCACACCTGCAGCCGATAGATACATCGCCACAGGCGAACCCAATCCTCCGGCTCCAACGATGAGAACCTTCGAGCGCAACAGTTTTTCTTGTCCCTCTTCTCCGATACCGTTAAGAACAAGATGTCGACTATACCTTTGTTTCTGTTCTTCCGTCATCATAACTTACGAAGATCGTGTGTAAGTTTGGCTGCACAGAAGTTGGGACCACACATCGTACAATATTCCCCTTCGGTATGTCCCGCTTCCTTAAAATATTGTAGCGCACGCTCTGGGTCGAACGACAGATGGAACTGGTCACGCCAACGGAAATCGAAACGGGCCTTGGAAAGAGCGTCGTCGCGAACTTGTGCTCCGGGATGGCCCTTGGCGAGGTCGGCGGCATGAGCGGCTATCTTATAGGCGATGACTCCGTTACGGACATCTTCTTTGTTGGGCAAGGCCAAATGTTCTTTAGGCGTCACATAACAGAGCATGGCCGTACCGAGCCATGCAATTTGAGCGGCTCCGATAGCACTCGTGATATGGTCGTAGCCTGGGGCTATATCGGTAACGAGAGGGCCAAGGGTGTAGAATGGCGCCTCGTGGCATTTCTCCAACTGGCGATCCATATTCTCGCGAATCTTCTGCATAGGTACATGTCCCGGACCTTCGATGAAGGCTTGTACACCCTTTGCCCATGCTCGGGTAACGAGTTCGCCCATCGTGTCGAGTTCGGCAAACTGAGCCGCATCGTTGGCATCTCGAATACATCCAGGACGTAATCCGTCGCCGAGAGAAAGGGCTGTGTCGTAAAGGGATACGATGTCGCAGATGTCGTCGAAATGTTCATAGAGGAATGATTCTTGATGATGGATAAGGCACCATTTTGACATGATGCTACCGCCACGACTCACGATGCCGCATAGGCGGTTGTCGGCAAGATGAACGTTATGTAAACGGATACCGGCATGAATGGTGAAATAGTCGACGCCTTGTTCACATTGTTCGATCAACGTGTCGCGAAAAACTTCCCAACTTAGATCATCTACTCTTCCGTTGACTTTCTCCAAGGCTTGATAGATAGGGACGGTTCCTACTGGGACTGGACTATTGCGCAAGATCCATTCACGCGTCTCATGGATGTTATCACCCGTCGACAAATCCATCAACGTGTCGCCTCCCCATCTACAACTCCATACGGCTTTATCTACTTCTTCTTCGATGCTCGATGTAGTAGCGGAATTGCCGATGTTGGTATTGATTTTCACGGAAAAATTGCGACCGATGATCATGGGTTCTGACTCTGGGTGATGGATGTTGGCTGGCAATACGGCACGACCGTTTGCTATCTCGTCGCGAACAAACTCTGGGGTGATATGGCTCTTGATGCCTAGTTCTTCGCAATTCATATTCTCTCTTATCGCCACATATTCCATCTCGGGGGTTATGATACCGGCCTTGGCACATTGCATTTGTGTAACCAGTTTCCCTTTGCGACCGACAATCCATTCTTCGCGAATACGGGGTATGCCTTTCTTATAATCTACCACAACGGATGGATCGGAAAAAGGACCACTCGTATCGTATATATATACTGGGGCATTCTCTTCGCGATGAAGTTTGCCGTCTTCGTCTCTTGTAACCGTAGGTGTGAGGTTGACTTTCATCATGCCGACCCTTACATCGGGATAAAGTTTGCCCTTTAGATACACCTTTTCTCGCTTTGCGTATGCTTTATTATCGTTGATCATAGTTATTGTAGGAATGAAGTTAATGGGGATGTCGCCTCGGCACAATCGCTTACATCGCCAAGACCTGCTTCGTAGGCCATTCTACCTGCTACAACGGCATCGCGGAATGCTCTTGCCATATTTACCGGATCGCCCGCAACGGCAATAGCTGTGTTCACAAGGCAACAGTCGGCACCCATCTCCATGGCTTCGGCTGCATGACTTGGCGCTCCTATCCCGGCATCTACGACAACGGGAACGGTGGCTTGTTCGATGATAATTCGTAGAAAGTCTTTCATCATCAACCCTTTGTTGGTTCCTATAGGAGCTGCAAGTGGCATCACGGCGGCAGCTCCGGCTTCCTCTAAACGTTTGCATATTACTGGGTCGGCCTGACAATATGGGAGTACCACAAAGCCCATACTGGCGAGTTTTTCTGTGGCCTTGAGCGTCTCTACGGAATCAGGCAACAGATAACGGGGATCGGGATGAATCTCCAGTTTCAACCAATTGGTACCAAAGGCTTCGCGCGACATCTGGGCGGCAAAGATGGCCTCTGCTGCATCTCGCACGCCCGATGTATTCGGCAACAACTGTATGTTGGGGTTTTCTACTATGTGACTAAGCATATCGTCTTGCTTGTCGCCAAGTTCGATGCGCTTCATAGCCACAGTTACCATCTCTGTTTCTGAGGCCTTAATAGCCTCAGCCATCAATGTGTTGTTCATGAACTTTCCTGTTCCTAAGAACAGTCGGGACGTGAACTCGCGTCCTCCTATTTTCAATCTTTTCATAGTTAAGTATTTAATATTCCTCCACTCATCGCTATTCCGGTCACTCCTGTGGCCATAATCTCTGGGATGTCATCGAATGTGATACCGCCTATTGCTACGATTGGTATGTCGATGTCTTCGTCTTTCATCTGCGCGATGATCTTTCTATAGCCTTCAAGCCCTAAAATGGGTGATAGGTTTTTCTTCGTGGTCGTGAAACGGAACGGTCCGCATCCTATATAGTCGGCTCCATCTCGCCAATGGTTTCTTACGTCTTCGATGGTATTAGCCGTTCCGCCAATGATATAATCGTTACCCAATAGGGCTCTTGCCTCGGCTATCGGCATATCGTTCCTACCTAGATGTACGCCATCTGCATGTATGCGTTTTGCGAGTCCTACATGGTCGTCGATGATGAAGGTGGCGCCATATTCTTTGCACATTCTTTGGGCCTCAAGGGCTGTATTATACAACAGTTCCTCGTCGGCATCCTTCATGCGCAATTGAATCCACCTACACCCTTGGGCTAATGCCTTGGCTATGCCTTGTAGGTATGTGAAACGTTCGTTCTGATGGGATATAAACTGTATATTCATCCTCCGCATACTGCCTTGATTATGAATATATTATCATTCTCATGGAGAGCATACGTTCTCCATTCATCACGAGGAACAATATTATTGTTCACAGCTACAGCTACACCTTTCTCGGGCAGCTTCATTTCGTTACTTAATTCTAAAAGGGTTTTTGAAGTGGTTGCCTCTCCCTTGTCGTTAATGATTACTTTCATCGCAATATCGTATTATCATCAACGGGATGGGCATCCAACTAAAATTTCATTCCATCAATCCAATGAAATTTCATTTCCTACGGCAGCATTACCTGCATCAGGTCCAATGGGTATAATCTCAGCCGACAATTGCCAGCACCCCGATAGATGTGTAAAAAATCCGATGCAAAAGTATATATTTTATTTTATTCTACCAAATATCGGCCTTTTGTTTTCTTGAAAATTTTATAACACCTATTTATAAATGAATTCTTTCTTAGAATACCTACTTATAGGTAAGAATAAGAATCATAAATTTTAGGTATTGTGAGGTTTGGGGGGTGGTGTTACCTTTGCACTTGCAAAAAGAAATCTCTCTTCGATGGGCTTTTGTGCTGTTCTCACACGCAAACTTTTCGGAAGATGTTTTCAGAAATACTTATAGATATCAAAATATGAAGAAAAGAATTGTATTTTTTATGCTTGCCTTAATGGCGGCAAGTATGCATTTGAATGCGAAAACTGCATTGGTAGCAATCGCTCACGGGGCTCCTTCGCCTCAATGGAACCGACCTGTACTCGACCTTGAAAAGCAACTTGATGCAGTTAGCATTCCGGGAATCTGTTACAAGCGTGTGGCGCTGATGGAATTTTCTCAGCCTAATATTGCTTCTGTGGTAAAAGACTGTGAAAAACAAGGTATCGACACGGTATTTGCTTTACCGTTATTTATCGCTCCTTCTAGCCATTCAGAGGATGATATTCCTAATATTCTCGGTTTGAAATATGACCCAGCCGTAAGACAAGCTTTAGCTGAAGAAAATGCTGAGTTGGTAAAAAGTAATATCCGTTTTGTCGTAGGCCCAGTTTTAATGAGTTCTGATATCATCGAAAAGACTATGATGCAACGTGTCAAGGAGATGTCGAAAGATGAAAAGAACGAGGGCGTCTTAATCCTCGCTCATGGTGATCCCGATCGTATCGGCTTTTGGAATTCTCTTCTGAAACGTACGAACGATTTTATCAAACAGAATTCAAAGATTAATTATGTCGACACAGAATTGATTGGTATGGGACAAAACTTTGCAAATGATGTTATTCCTCTTATCAACAAGGCGAAGAAGTCGAAGAAACGTGTCTTGGTACAAGGTATTTATTTGATGTCTAGTGTTGGGGAAATGGCAAAATATACGGGTCTTTCTAAAAATGCCGGCGAGAATGTTGTATTCAGCAACTATGGTATTCTCCCAGAATCTTCTCAACAAGTAGTTAATTGGATCGTGGAGACTACACAAAATTGGATGAAGACGAAATAAAATATATAATAAGGTTTAAACAATTCAGGTAAAATGAAAACTTTTAAGAAACTTTCAGTATGCTTTATTGCATTATTGGGAATGGTAGTAATGGCTTCTTGTAGTAGCGATAACGATGATGTTAAAGTTGGAGCTGCCAAAGTAGTAGCTGGAGAATACACCTCAAATTTAACTTGTACAGTAATGGGACAAGATACTGAATTTAAAGATGTTACGGTATCGATTACTGCAAAGGATGACGCTACCGTTGATGTCAAGATTGGCAGTTTCGGTAATCCTCCTATGCAGGTTCCAAGTTTTACAATCGAAAATGTAACAATCACAGGAGAGGACGGAAACTATACCTTTACCAGCAAGGAGTTTAGTGGTACTACAGAAAATGGTAAGAAGTATTCTGGTGTGCTTACCGGTGGGTATGCAGGCAACAAACTTTCTCTCAAATTTAATTTACAATATGGTGCCATGCCTATGCCTATGATCAATACTTATGAGGCATCCAAAAACGCTAAATAATGACCAAAAGAAAACTTCTCACTTTGGGTGGACTTGCTACGAGTTATGTTCTTATGGCAAGTACACCCGTTGTGCCTGTTAAGAGGGCTAGACTCAATGTCGATAGTGTGTTGAGCATAGACCAGGTTGTTGTAACGGCTACGCGTACTCCGAAGTCGTTAAAGGATGTTCCTGTGGTAACGCAGGTTATAGGATTGGATGATATCCAACGTAGTAACGCAACAAACATTCAGGATTTGCTCACCAACGAGCTTCCTGGATTGGAGTTCTCTTATGCGATGTCGCAGGAAACGACATTGAACATGAATGGTGTGAGCGGAAATGCGATGCTCTTTCTTGTAGATGGGGAACGCTTGGCTGGTGAGACCATGGATAACATCGACTACAACCGACTGGATCTCAGTAACATTGGACGAGTGGAAATCGTAAAGGGGGCTGCCTCTGCTCTTTATGGGGCGAATGCAGTCGGAGGTGTCGTCAACCTTATACCACGCGAAAACACGGAGCCATGGACGGTTAACTTGAATAGTCGATATCTTTCTACTGGAAATAATTGGAGAAATGGTATTCGCATGAGTTTTAACCATGGACGATGGAATTCTCAAACGAGCTTTCAACAGACTCACGTAAACACGATTCGCCTTACTGATGCTTTCGATACGAAATCGGATATACAAAATATATGGGGCGGAAGTACCATAAACTTGAAAGAGAGACTTACTTACAAACTATCTAATAAATTAAAGTTTATTGCTCGCAGTAGTTATTTTAACCGTCATAGTAAACGAAGCAATTACATGGATATCTATCAGGATTATAGTGGCGGGGTACGTATGCTTTATAATCTCGTCAAGGGGGGCAACTTTGAATTGTCGTATGCTTACGATCAATATGATAAGGCTAGATATGTAGATAATATCCGTACACATAGTCATGACTATAGCAATAGACAACATGTGGTTCATACTTTACTAAATCTACCATTCGATAAAAATATTCTTACCGTAGGAGCTGACTTCCTTAACGATTATCTTACAACATACCAGTTTAAGGATAATGAGGCAAAGAAACAACAGTCGTATGATGCTTTCGTTCAGTTTGACTACACCCCTACTCTATGGTTTAACGTGGTAGCAAGTGTGCGAAATGATTATTTTTCAGCCTCACACTCCGATGCCACAACGGCTCGATTAGCTGCTATGCTAAAGTTTCCTGGCTTCTCTATCCGTAGTTCGTATGCTGGAGGGTTCCGTGCTCCTTCTTTGAAAGAGATGTATATGAATTTTGATATGGTGGGTATCATGATGATCTATGGTAATGAGACTCTAAAACCTGAGAAAAGTAATAACTATAATATCTCTTTTGAACATTATGGACAAACTAAAGGATGGCTCGAGGGTAGTTATAGCATAACTTTGTTGGGGTATTGTAATAAATATGATGATAGAATTACAACCACCGACTTCCCTGGTGACGATAAGAATGATGCTGGTGAAAAATATTGTAACGATAATGG
>CACYKX010000092.1 GCA_902775075.1 uncultured Prevotellaceae bacterium
CTATAATGAGATAATGATTATTCATAAAGGTAAAACTTGACTTAACAATGAGATCCATAAAGAAGACTCAAATAATAGTTAACTTGTAAAAACAGATGGCATAGACAACATAGAACTGCGGAGTGAGAAAGTGCGCCACATCATCGGGCAGGTGCCTCCAGCCCTTGTACGAACCGGAACGATGATCATTACCCTTGTCGTCATTGCCCTTGCCGTCGCCTCCTACACCATCCGCTACCCCATAACGATAGAGGCGCAGGGAAAGGTAACCAGCAACGATACGGTAGAGCTCCTTGTCCCTTACAAATACCTCTATCTCTTTGATGAGCCGCGCACGGCACGCATCACCTTAGAAGGACAGGACGATGACGTTGCCTCAATCGTAAGCCCTATCACCAGCCACAATGACAAGCCGTTCATCATCGCCGGAAATCATTATTTTGCCGCCAAGGCTTACATCCGTTCTAATGGAAGCAACGTACAGCCTGGATTGAATGTCTCTGCACGTATCATTGTCAGCGAAAAAACTCTATGGCAGCAGATATTCAAAATGTATTAATGCAATTAGTAGTTGTGGGCATTTTCTATAGTTTACTGATTATGTTAGACTTTCTAGATGCCCTAATCTTATATTAAGTTTAATTACTTACTGCCCATATATTGTATTTTGCAAGTCCTGCTCAAGTTAACAAACCTTTCTATTCCTTAACATTCAACCGAAGAAAGAGGCTCATAATTCGTGAATTCAGAAATAATAACGGGTTTATCATGAATATTTAAAATATGAGCAAAATGTATTTGACTGATTATCAGCGAGTTGAGATTTCGGCATTTGATTTTATTCTCGGAAAATACCGGATTTGTAGCATTTCTTAGTTAACTGCGTAAGGCTACAAACCTATTCGCGTAAGTTTACGAAGTTAACTGCGTAAGCTGATGAAGTTAACTTCGTTCAAAAACACAACCTTTTGAGGATTGTTTTCGATGCTTTTTGAGAGTGAAAATGGAGCTATCCACTCTAGATGAAGCAAAATTCGGAACATTTTTTCTTTAACAGTTCCGCGATAAAGTTTAAAAATTGTGAAGCCGAAGTGGACTCGTTCGGGTTGCAAATAAAAATAAGGGTATGCCGTAATGGCATACCCTTATACTATATCTATATTATATGTGATATTATACATTATTTAATATATACCTTCTCTCCTGCTCTGAAAATACCTACAAGTTTGATATTAAACTTCAGTGTAGAATAAGCTGGAATATATGTAGACGTGCCCTTGGTACCTTGATCGCTTGCACCATAAGCCAACGAATAAGGAATATAGACTTCCCATTCGTCACCTTTGTGCATACTCAACAAGGCTGTAGAGAAGCCATCAATAAATCCTAATACTGAGTTCTTACTAGGACGTGCTGTCAGCTCACTGAACTTTCCTGTCCACGACTTATTAAAGCAATGGCCATTGATCAGATAACCGGCATAGTGGACAACCACAGAATCTGTCGACATCACATGCATCGTATCCGTTCCACTCTTCAATACCTTCGCAGCAATATAATCCTCATCATTATAAACAAGTTTGTTAGAACTGCTAGAGGTCTGTCCAACATATGAATACTTCAGCAATACTTTCCAGTCAGCCGTATTGCTTCGGGCTATCTTCAGCGTATCACTGAAAGCCTTCACATTACGCTCCTGCCAATTGGCATAAGTCGTGTCCTCATCGGTATCCTCTCTACATGATGTCAATGATACCATTGCCATCATGCCTGCGAACATATAATATTTTAGATTCTTAAGATTCATTACTTATCTAATCCTTCGATTTTCTTACCTAGTTTCTTCAATACAGAAGTGATACTTACACGGTCTTCGATGATAGAACGCAACTGATCGATGTCTACACGCTCCTGCTTCATCGTATCACGATAACGTAATGTTACCTTATGATCGTTTGGAGTATCATGGTCTACGGTAACACAGAATGGTGTACCTACTGCATCCTGACGACGATAACGCTTACCGATAGAATCCTTAGGATCACCATAGTGGGTGTTGAAGTGGAACTTCAGATCGTTCACGATGCTCTGTGCCAACTCTGGCAGACCGTCCTTCTTATCCAATGGGAACACAGCACACTTCACTGGTGCCAATGCCTCTGGCAACTTCAATACGATACGGGTATCACCATTTTCCAGTTTCTCCTCGGTATAAGAATGACAGAGAACTGAAAGGAACATACGATCTACACCAATTGAGGTCTCTACATCGTATGGAGTATAGCTTTCGTTCTTCTCTGGATCGAAGTACTTGATATTTGTCTTAGAATACTTCTCATGCTGTGAGAGGTCGAAATCTGTACGAGAATGGATACCCTCTACTTCCTTGAAACCGAAAGGCATCTTGAATTCGATATCGGTAGCTGCATTAGCATAGTGAGCCAACTTCTCGTGATCGTGATAACGATAGTTCTCGTCACCCATGCCGAGAGCCTCATGCCATGCCAAACGTACTTTCTTCCAGTACTCGAACCACTTCATCTCTGTACCCGGCTGGCAGAAGAACTGCATCTCCATCTGCTCAAACTCACGCATACGGAAGACGAACTGACGAGCAACAATCTCGTTACGGAATGCCTTACCAATCTGAGCGATACCGAAAGGCAACTTCATACGACCGGTCTTCTGAACATTCAGATAGTTCACGAAGATACCCTGTGCGGTCTCTGGACGAAGATAGATTTTGCTGGCAGCCTCTGCTGTAGAACCCACCTCGGTAGAGAACATCAAGTTGAACTGACGAACATCTGTCCAGTTCTTTGTTCCAGAGATTGGACAAACGATGCCCTCATCCTCGATGATCTGCTTCAGAGCAACCAAGTCTGGTCCCTGCATAGCCTGAGTGTAGCGGGTGTGCAAGTCATCACGCTTCTTCTGATAATCAAGAACACGAGTATTAGTAGCACGGAACTGAGCCTCATCAAAGCTCTCACCAAATCGCTTGGCAGCCTTCTTGACTTCCTTCTCGATCTTCTCCTCATACTTACCGATCTGATCTTCTATCAAGTTATCAGCACGATAACGCTTCTTAGAGTCACGGTTATCGATCAATGGGTCATTGAACGCGTCAACGTGACCACTGGCCTTCCATACGGTAGGGTCCATGAAGATACTGGCATCGATACCTACGATATTGCTGTGCAGCAATACCATACTCTGCCACCAGTACTGTTTGATATTATTCTTGAGCTCGACACCATTCTGACCATAGTCGTAAACGGCTGAGAGACCACCATAAATTTCTGAACTTGGAAAGACGAAACCATATTCCTTACAATGGCTTACTATCTTCTTGAAAACATCTTCTGCCATGACTTTATATATTTTAATAATTTAGGCGCAAAGATACAAATTTTTTCCGGAAGGACGAGCGAATTTCCTTATTTAATGTATGTGTTAACATCAATTAAGTTCATCTCTACCCTGAATTTTGCCGTTTCGATTTTTTTTCTTATCTTTGCATAAAATTTTGAAAGACATCTATGGACGACGATAAGAAAAACAAGCTCAACGGTGAAGAGGAAGAACTCGAGGAGGAATTAGCCACGGATACGCATTCCGACTATAAGCCTGCCGACAGATTCGACGCTTCCGCCGTGCATCATCTCTCGGGTATGTACAAGAATTGGTTTCTTGACTATGCCTCATACGTTATCCTTGAACGTGCCGTTCCGCACATCGAGGATGGCTTGAAACCTGTGCAGCGACGTATCCTCCACTCTATGAAAAGAATGGACGATGGACGCTACAACAAGGTGGCTAATATCGTGGGACATACCATGCAGTTCCACCCTCACGGTGATGCTTCTATCGGCGATGCTCTTGTGCAGTTGGGCCAGAAAGACTTACTAATCGACACGCAGGGTAACTGGGGAAACATCCTTACAGGTGACCGTGCTGCCGCACCTCGATATATAGAAGCTCGACTTAGTAAGTTTGCCCTCGAGACGGTATTCAATCCTAAGACCACAGAATGGCAACTTTCTTATGATGGAAGAAACAAGGAGCCTATCACGCTCCCTGTGAAGTTCCCGTTGCTGTTGGCTCAGGGTGCCGAAGGTATCGCCGTTGGTCTGTCGTCAAAGATTCTTCCACACAATTTCAACGAGCTATGCGATGCTGCCATCCATTATCTCAGGGGTGAGGAGTTTCATCTTTATCCTGACTTTCCTACCGGTGGCGCCATCGACGTGGCCAAATACAATGACGGTCAGCGCGGAGGTGTGCTAAGGATAAGAGCGAAGATCGAGAAGCTCGACAATAAGACGCTCGTAATCCGTGAAATCCCATACGGGAAGACTGCGAGTTCCCTTCAGGATTCTATCACAAGGGCTATCGAGAAGGGAAAGATCAAAGCTCGCAAGGTCATCGACATGACTGCACGCGAGGTGGAGATTCAGGTGCAACTTGCTCCTGGCACTTCATCAGACAAAACCATTGATGCCTTATATGCTTTCACCGACTGTGAGGTTAACATTTCGCCTAACTGTTGTGTCATCGAGGACAACAAACCGCAATTCCTTACCGTCAGCGAGGTGTTGAAACATAGTGTCGACCGCACAATGGGTTTGCTCCGCAAAGAATTGCAAATCCGCATGAATGAACTCAACGAGCAACTTTTCTATAATTCGCTCGAGCGTATCTTCATCGAGGAGCGCATGTATAAGGAGAAGAAATTCGAACAGGCTAAGAACCAGGATGAGGTTGTGGCATTCCTCGATACGAAATTCGAACCTTACAAAAAGGATTTGATCCGTGAGATTCTACGTGAGGATTATCTCAAACTGTTGGAAATCAAGATGCAGCGTATCTTGAGATATAACAAGGATAAGGCGGATGAACTCCTTGCGAGAATCAAAGCTGAAATCAAAGATATCAAGCACGATCTTGCTCATATGACTGATGTCACCATCAACTGGTTTGAATATCTCAAACAGAAGTATGGTAAAGATCATCAGCGCCTTACTGAGATTCGTAGCTTCGACACCATCGATACTACTAAGGTCGTAGAGGCTAACCAGAAACTATACATCAACCGTTCTGAGGGTTTCATTGGCATGGGGCTCAAGAAGGATGAATTTGTATGTAACTGTTCCGACCTCGACGACATCATCATCTTCTACCGTAACGGTAAGTTTAAGGTCATCAAGGTGGCGGACAAGATCTTCGTGGGCAAGAATATCCTATGGGTTCAGGTATTCAAGAAGAACGACAAACGTACCATATACAACTGTGTTTATCGTGATGGTAAACTCGGTAGCTATTTCATCAAGCGATTCAATGTCACATCCATGACACGTGACAAGGAGTATGACATCACCCAAGGCACAGAGGGTTCGCGCGTCATCTACTTCACAGCCAATCCAAACGGAGAGGCTGAGGTCATCAAGGTTACACTCAACCCTGACCCTAAAAAAAAGAAGCAAAATATCTTCATGGAGCGTGACTTTGCTGATATCCTTATTAAGGGACGTGCCGCCAAAGGTAACTTGCTCACCAAGAAGAGTATCCACCGCATCGGTTTGAAGAGTCACGGTCACTCTACCCTCGGTGGTAGAAAAGTGTGGTTCGACCCTGATATCAAACGACTCAACTATGATGAGCATGGTCGTTTCTTGGGTGAGTTTGCTGATGATGACCAGATTCTCGTTGTATTAGACAATGGTGAGTTCTATGTGAGCAACTTTGATGCCAACAACCACTACGAGGACAACATTCTACGCCTTGAGAAGTGGGATATGCACAAGTTATGGACAGCTGTACTCTATGATGCTGACAATGAAGGTTATCCATACATCAAGCGATTCACAATGGATGCCACCAAGCGTCATCAAAACTTCTTGGGCGACAATGCAAACTCTCAGTTGATTCTGCTCACGGATACTGTTTATCCTCGCATCCAGATGACGTTCGGAGGTGACGATGCTGTACGACCGACCGAGGAAATCGATGCTGAGCAATTTATCGCTCAAAAGGGTTTCAAGGCGAAAGGAAAACGTCTTACTACTTATAAGATTGAAGAAATCAAAGAACTTGAGCCGTTGCGTTTCCCAGAACCTCCTGCAGAAGAACAGCAGCAAGATAAGGATGAAGAGGACGAGGAAGTGGAGAACCTTGACCCCGACAAGGGAAAGACTGAGCGCGAAGTTGCCGACGAGATTACCGGTCAGACGGAACTCTTCTCTGATAAGGACTTCGACCCTGAGACAAAATAGGATTCAAGGTATAAGATACAAAAAGAGAAATGACGATTGTCATTTCTCTTTTTCTTTTCTATCATCTAACTTACACGTTTTACCAGTTCATCAGTTTTCTGAGATAAGGCAGTAGTTCACCGGCCATCTTCTGATGTTGCGCCTTACTCGGATGCCAACTTGCGCCATAACCCAAATCTCCCATCTGATGGCTCATATCAAAACGATAGATCTGCTTATCACCTTTCTTGTTAAAGTCTCGACAAATTCTATTCAAGACGTCCTTCTGTATATTCGCCTCTTTGTCTTCAAGCATGGAACCGGTAAGGAGAACGATCTTCGCATCCGGATACTTACTTCTCACCAAAGTCAAGAAAGAGCGATAACTTTTCTCGAAGAGTTTGACATCATAATTAGGTGTAGACAGGTCATTAGTACCTAAATTGATGCATACCAACTGTGGACGATATTTCGAGAAATCCCATTTCTCCGAATGATCATTAAACAATGTGTATTCATATTGCCAAGGCATATTGTCTGATGACCCTTCCTTCGGACCATCATAATTACGATAAGCCCCTATTCCACTTCTCGAGATACTGGTGTGCCAAGCATGAAGCGAGTCGCTCACAATATTAGCATACGTGAGATAGTGATTCTCTGTCTCATCTTCGAAAGGATCGGTCTTCTCAACACTCTCTGCTCCATATCCACAGGTTATCGAATTACCGATGAACTCGATCTTGCGGTCAGGAATTGCGGGAGGAGGCAACAGACGAGCTCCTTCATCAAGTACGAAGCCTTTAAATTCCGGATGAGTGAACAAGCCCTCCATGCAATACATGGCCCTTACGGTATGCTTACCTTGAGGCAGGGCTACAGCAAGTGTTACAAGAGAATCTCGCTGGGCATTGAATCCAACCTTAAAGGGTTTGCTGTCATCGATCGTGACCATGAAGTAACCCGTCTTTGGTCGACAGAGCATCTTGATGGATGTTCCCTCAAAATTGGAAAGGATCGTGACACCAGGGAAATTGAACATAGCCTTGTCATCTTCCATCCGAACACGTCCCATATACTGAATATTCGGATCACTGGCTTTCACAATGGTACCCTCCACAGGAAGCGTTGTTGATACTTTCATCGACTGAGCCTTTGACGTCAACAGCGCAAAGGTTGCAAACACTAAGGTTAATACGGTATGTTTCTTCATCTTCTATTGTTTTAACATGAACTTCTCAAAATATCAGATTTACACGTGCAAATATAGAGAAATCTATCAAGAAAAGAAACTTTTTTAGCTTAAAATGCAAATTTGTTGCCAATAAATTTCTCAGTATAAAATATTTTTGTACCTTTGCAAACGAATCTCGCGCCTGTGGCGGAATTGGTAGACGCGCTAGACTTAGGATCTAGTGGTGAACGCCGTGTAGGTTCGAGTCCTATCAGGCGCACGAGTAAAATGCTAAGTCGTTGTTTTCAACACTTAGCATTTTTTGTTTTTACGATAACACATATCACATAGAACCATGAAGATAATAGTATCTGATGAGATAGAATCCGTATGTCCCGATTTTGTGGGAGCATGCCTTGAGGCAAAGGTTGTAAATAGTAAATACTGTCAACCACTATGGGATGAGATTCATGCTTTAGGTGAAAAATTTAAAGCTACTCTTACCACAGAGAGTCTAAAAGAGATTTCGGGTATTGCCGCTACCCGACGCGTATATCGTGCCTGTGGCAAAGACCCATCACGTTATCGTCCTGCTGCCGAGGCTCTCATCCGAAGAATGCTTAAAGATAAAGAATTATATCAGATTGACACACTCGTTGACTTGGTAAACTTGGCTTCTATCGCCTATGGATATAGCATCGGTGGATTTGACGCTGACAAATTCGAAGGCGACACTCTCACCTTGGGCATCGGAAAAGCCGATGAACCTTATGAGGGTATCGGCAGGGGAATGATCAATATCGAAGGATTACCTGTATATCGTGACCGAAAAGGTGGTGTCGGAACTCCGACAAGTGACAATGAGCGCACAAAGATGGCTATCGACACAACCCATCTCGTGGTACTGATCAATGGATACGACGGCAATGAGGACCAGGTAAAAGCTAACGCTGAATATATTCAGACACTTATACGTAAATATTGTCAGTCGGACGGTGGTAGTTATGTCATCTATCGATAACTACCCTTTCACATCGTGGAAATCGCTCATCAGATTGAGATACCAGTCTGACCGTGTGCCATCGGCATTCCGCATACAGTAGACGTGTTCTTGCGGATTGTCTACCCATCCTTTCTTATGCACTAATACAAATCGCTTAGGTTCCTTGCGAGGCACAGTCTTAATCTTGTAGATGTCTTGTAACCTGAAACCTTGCAACAGACATTCGGCTGAGAAGTCGCTCAACACCTCACCTGGAATACATACGGAGAATACGCCACCATCTTGCAATAATTCATAGGCTCCACGAATGAGAACGGCAAAAGGAAGGCTCGAGGTGTGACGGGCGCGCGTCTTACTCACGTTATCACACTCTAGACTTTTATCAAAATACGGCGGATTGCATACCACACTATCAAAGAGACCCAGTTCTCCACCGGCTTTCTTCGAAGCATAGAAATCCTGAAACAACTGATGGTGCAGGGTAATACGCTGTCCCATCGGAGAATTACGGAAGTTCACCTCTGCATCGCGTATAGCCTGATCGTCTATCTCTATGGCCGTGATTTCAGACTCCGGGTAACGTTGCGCCAGCATCAAGGATAGCACACCCGTACCCGTGCCGATGTCAAGGATCTTTCTTCCACCCTCAGAAAGTGTACCCAACAGATCGGCATCCGTTCCCACCTTCATAGCGGCATAATCCTGTTGTATTGTAAACTGTTTATATCTAAATTGCATAATCCCTTATGTTTCTTTATACTTAATATCTTAATATCTTCGTATCCGATGATAAGTAATCGTATCGATATGGTCGAAGAACTGCTCCCAGTCATGACTTTCCTCATCCTCCCGAGATAAGATTTTCAAGCCATAGAACTTAGTACCCGTCTCACGATATTCGTGCAACTTATGGATATAATGTGACGGTGGCATCGGTATCATGAAATCCGTCACCCATAGTACATCAGCATTCACATAATGTCGCTTGTCATCATCCAACAAATCAAACATCACCTCCATCATGCGGACAGCACTCGTTCCTCCACCGATAAACGGCATCTTGCCACGTTCAAAGTTGGCAGTTTCCTCCTTAAAGCCTACTTTCATCATACGCTTCTCCTTGCGGCGCTGCATCAGGTCGATGGCCCTTACAGATACCGAGAAGTCTATTAGAAAGCAATCCCTGTTCAGTCGTTCTGCTGTCTCCTCGACCAACGACAGCAAAGAAGAAGTGATACGCTGAGGAACACCATACATACTTGCCGAGGTATCGATACAAACGATCATAGGGCCTCGTCGCGAAGCATGCGTAAAACCGAGTTTACGCGAAGGCTTACTCATCTCCGACTTATAGCGGAAAGTCTGCAACCGGCGCGTACGATATTTGTAGATGAAGATATCCTCCATATCATCATCGGTATATTGAGCCAACTCCGAAGGCAACAGACTGTTCAAGTCATCACCAATCGTGATGCCTTCGATATCACTGCCACTGGAATGTTCCATCTTCATGCTCAACCCCGAGGAAACCGTAAGTCTCGACTTTCCTTTAGCATCAGCCACACGTCCCATACGGGCCACGATTTCACCTATAGCCGGATAACGGTCTTGTATCTTCACCGTACGAAGTTGCCGCTCAAACTCCGTCTCCGTCCACATTCCATCCATCAAGTCCCATGCTTGTGCCGCCTGTGCCTCTGTTACATTGTTGCGCTTCATATAATGCGATACTTGATCCATAACCCGATGTAATGCAGTTTCAAAGTTAGCCTTACGGATAGCGATATATTCAGAGAGCTTACGGTCAACATGCCGGTCAATACACTCCTGCCAATCATGCGCCAAGCGCTGCCAAAGAGCCTCATCCAAAGGATTGGAAGTATGGTATAATTCCTCAAAGAAGACCTTATCAAAGCCATCCTCACTATGCTTATCGTCCAGTTCTGCGAGGAGCGCATAGAAACGAGATTTATCCATACGTTCCACCTCACTCATCGCCAACATTTTCTCTATGCGATGGTGTTCTGTCCACGCCCGTTGCTGTTGAAACTTCTGATGATTAGCGCAGTCGGTTATAAAATGGCCCACCTGTGAGTAGAACATCTTACCACGCAAGGCACTCGTCATCACCTGTGTATGATAATGTTCATCCCGCATCAACTCCAACAGATAATCCATCAGTCTATCACGTTGCTTATCCCACGGCGCACGCAGGAAAGCTGTATTCTGAGACGAAGGGATTACACCATGCTGACAGTAATCCAACAGAACCTTAAGATATATATTAGTAGAGTTTGGCAAGGTCTTGGCGTGTAAAAGCTATCTCTTTGTAAAAGTCTTTCAGATATGAACGAATCTCTGAGCAGTCATCCTCACTCACGAAAAGATTATCAGAGATAGATTCATCCAGATGGCGCACATCGTCACCAATTTGCTCGATAACATCCTCGAAACTACGCACATGCTCTTGACGATGATAAGTGATATCCTCGTTTACCTGCTGTTTTAAATCTGCAAGTTTCTGTGCCAAAGGCGCAAAGACGACGCGGATAACAATATTACGCACAGCATCACGCTCCTCTGGTTCCTGCCACAGACAATGATACATCGGGATAACATCCGTGAGGTCACACTGTTCACGGTCATGTATGAACGCAGAAGTTCGCATCAGTCGTACGATATTTTTCCATCTTCGGTCACTAATATAGATATCGCGTCGTTCCTCTGCATCGTCAATATTCACATTGTGCAAAGCCCGTCGAATACTTAGAATTGCATCGATGACAGCAGGAGCAAGAGTAACTTTATCTATCATACTGCTCCACGTTGCATATTCATCATTGGTGATAGCCTCAGAGGAAACGGCATCATCAGGTTTCTGAGTCTCACCAGTTTTCACCTCCGAAGTTCCATCCGTGAGCATATCGATAAAATTTTGTTCCCGAAGGATCGGTCGACATTCCAGTCGAATGATGAAACGATCCCATAAAGCCTCAAGTCCCTCGCCCTTAGCAGGCAACTCATTACTTGCCGCTACCAAGAGTTTCAACGGAAGATGCATCTCAGCAGATCCATTACGGAAGAGTTTCTCATTGATCACGGTAAGCAATGTATTCTGGATAGCCGGACCAGCTTTCCATATTTCATCAAGAAAGACCACATCGGCGGTAGGAAGATATCCGTCGACAGCACGTTCATACCGGTCAGAGGACTTTAATTTAGAGATACTCACCGGTCCGAAGATCTCATCAGGGGTTGAGAAACGCGACATG
>CACYKX010000093.1 GCA_902775075.1 uncultured Prevotellaceae bacterium
CTGTGATAACATCTCAATGAGTTCATTGCTAAGAACCTCGCCATACTTAACCATTGTTTCGAGGTTCTTCTGCTTCTCGTCTTGTGTGCTACTTTTTTCTGTTGTCGTAGCTTCCAACATAGCACTCTTTGCCATATTTTTTTATATATTAGTGAATAAAAAATAACCAGAGACTTACTTGAAATCTCTGGTGCAAAGATTCTGAATAACCTACCACATATACAAGTTATTCAGGAAGTAATTCAGCACGTAATTATTTGATAATCAATAGATGTTGAATTACTTGTTTTTTATCCCTAAATAATTCATCTATTTTTGTGTTTTTTCATGATTTCTTTGACCGTTTTGTACAAAATGTCGGCCTCGTAGGAAGGATTCTTATCACTCATTTTTGAAACGGCAGATGTTCCCTTCCCATAGACCATCTGCAGAACAATTTTAAATTCATTCTTAGGCATCTTGGCTACACTATATAGGTGTGTGTCGAGAACATAGCCGATAAATGGACAGACGTATTTTATAGAGCCAGCAGTTTCAGCAGTAGCTCCTTTCAGGTATTCTTGTATCACGTAATCATAGTTACCCAGTAATTCATCCATCACCTTACAAAACCCTTTGCCATCCACATTATATATATATGTAGTAGTATAGCTTCTTGAATTATTCTGTTTCTGTTTGCCATTGTCCTTCTCGGCCTTCAACATTATTTCCTTCACCCGTTCAACAAAAACGACGGCTGGATTAATCTCCTCTTTTTCAGAAAGTGCACCTTCTCCTTTCTTTGTTTGAGTCGAACCCTTTTCTTCCTCAAACTCAGCATCATCATTCGCTGGTTTACAGTTATAATAATTATGCTGATGCTCTACATGAGCATTATAGTTCCATATCATGGCAAACTGTTGGATTGCCAACTGTTGACTGTCTTCGTTGTTCATTTTGCTATTTTCAATTGTTCACGAGTGTTCATTTGAGGAATTGAGTAGTTGTTGTCCTGCTTGTCAACATTCTCGTTATAGTTGCCCACATGAGGAATGACAGTCTTTTTGTTAACCTTGTCACCCTTATTAATGGTAACATACTTATTCATAATAGGCTTGTTCTTCTTCTTGAACTTTTGAGGAATCTCGGCTATCTTGTCTGCAGCCTCTGGAGTCAGACGGCGACCAAAAATACGATAGCACATCAGTTCCATACGTTCTGCCTCTTCTCTATCTTCAAGGTCTTTGGCGTAATCAACAATCTGGTTAAGGGTGGCGGAGAGTACTCCACCACCAGAAATAGGTGCTTCTACACCTCTTTTTCCTTTGCTTTTATGCTGATTACGATTCATTGATTAAGGTAATTATATTCCACTATAAAGGCCGTACTCCCTTGTGTTAGCACGGCCTATTTAAAGTCCAAACTAGGCTAATCACTATTCTCCATCAAACAGTGTTGCTTGAGGCGTATAGCCTAAATCCTGCGACTTGTTGTAGATGTCCATTACATCTGTTATGATGTTGAATGGAAGTTTCTTGTCGGCATTTGCCAATGCGTAGGCATGATCCAGTTTCTTGCGTTCAAGTAGCGATAGTTTTTTGGCATCTTTACCCCAAATAGCCAACTGTCGCCACGTGTCAGCAGGTAGCTTCTCAAATTGCTCTATCTTGGCCTGACTTTCGGCTGTCAACTCTTCTTCATTAACTGCAAGAAGGGCTTTGTCAAGTTCTGGCAGTCCAACCATTCTCAATGTGATGTCCTTCCAGAATGTGTCCTTTTTCGCCTTTACGGAGGGGTTAAGACCTTCTTGTCCCAACTTCATGTTGTACTTGTTGACAATATCTGCTGCCATTTCAATGAGTGGGCGCATCGAAGGATGTATCTCCTGATGGTTCCAGATGTAGTCCAAGTCAAGATTATTACGTGATTTCCATGCCAACGTAGACATTACATAATTACAGATGATGTTAATATAGCCCTTTATTCCGTTTTGCTTGCAAATATCACCTATACTCTGGTAGATGATAGCCTTAGCAATCAAGTGATGGAAATAATTTCTGTCAGCTACGATGCTGTCAGTTTTCAGCTGTGTCTTGTGGAAAAAATCAAAGCTCTGTTCACCTCCCTTGCTTGCAATATCTGGGCGCATACCCCAAGCCATCTCCCACTTGGCAATGTCGGTTTTAGTGAAACGCTGTTTGCGAGGATGCTGAGTCACGAAGTCCCTTGCTCTCTTTGTACGAGGCTCACCTTTAGCATTGTCATACTGGCCACGCATGCGCTCAAAGAACCACTGGGTATTCCTTCTTGCAGAATTAGCAGGAGTCCATTCTGACTTAGAAAACTCATCGAGTCTTAGCATATATTCTATATTAGCAGCCAAATCAGATTCTTTGATCTGTGTTTGAGAATTGGCATAACGAGCAATATCTGAAATAGCACCACTTTTCTTCTTTTCGTCCTCAAAGTTGATTTCAGAAATTTTCATAGTTACATAGGCATTCTCAAGATCAAAATTTCGAAGATACATATTATAAATGGTATTCGTAGTTTGACCGCCATTCACTATCTGCCAATTTGTTACATTTGTAATGTATCGCTTTCCACCATCATCTGTACGAAGATTAACTCTGTCTGCTGTACTCGATATGCCATTGTTGTATGCGAAGAACATGGCAGGGTCTTCTCTCAGGGTTTTAGCCATCCCCTTATTTACCTTGATAGTACCGCCCAAATAATTTCTTACGTTCTTGTTAAGCAGTCGTGTCTTGTATTGTTTATATACCTTTGCCAATATAACAGCTGGCATAATTGCTAAATATGACTTTACACCGCCATTCTCATTCATTTCCAAACACTCAATAGAGTTGGCAAACTCTGTCTCAAAATCAATATTGATGGCTCCGTCATGTACAGCGGCAATCTCACTATTACGAATTGCGCAAATATCCCAAATATTAAACTCAAAATCATATTTGACATTACCAAACTCTATTTCTGATGAAGAATTGTAGTCGGCTTTTAATTGGCCGTTAGAGAGGACAAAGAATCTAATAAGAGAAATGTTCTTATTCTTAAACTCCTCATTGATGGTTCCTACAACTTCTGCTATTTCAGGATCTTCAGCAAGATACTTCTGGAACATCTTGTCATCCTTGATGCACTTGTTAAGGAAATGAGCCAATGCATTGTGCGCTTGGTCAATGCGGTTCTTTGTTAGTTCAGGCAGTCCCTCAGCTTCTATATAGATAGTAATAAAGAGGTCGAGAATGCCGGCTGACTCTGAATAGTCAAAAGCGTTAATCTTATAGTAGTCTGCCTCAGTAGGGCGAGTGCAGTCTTTGTTCACACAATAGAATAATTCAGGACTGACGGCAGCGCCTTCTTCCCTGATGTACTCCAACACGTCTTCTGTAAACTGCTGCTCTACAGAAGTGCCATTCTCTACAGCCGTCTGCTTGGTAAGGTCTGTAAAGTCTCTTGCGAAATCTTTCAAATTCAGTTCCATAGTCAAATATTTTTTTAGTCCATTTCTTCAATAAGTTTACATAAGTCAGACAACTTCATGTCAAAAGCATGCGCTATTCTGTTTACAACGTCTAATGAGGGACGTTTTGCAATTCCTGCTTCAAGTTTCTGATAATACCTGATAGTAAGGCCAGCCTCTTTCGCAATATCCTCTTGCGTGAGCTTGAAGTCAGTTCTGTTCCTTTGTTGAAGGATGACATTTCTGAATTTTTCGTGTAGTTCCATAACTATTCTATTTGAATTATGGTGCAAAGATACAATATCAATCCAAAATGTTACAGAACTACTGTTCGTAAAGTGAAATTTTTGCGTACTATAGTTCGTGTTTATGATTCAAAACGAACGACAGTTCGTCAAAATTGAATTATAATTGTGTGAAAATGTGTTCGAAAAGGATGGTCACCAAATTGATGTCCCAACCATTTCCAGCCCTGAAACCCAGTTCAGAATAAGTCTGGTTCTCAGGATATTTGATTTCGCGCATTCTGCTGTTTATTCTGAAACCCATCAAACGGAAATGCTCGTCGATGGTCAACTTGCGAAAACGCTCCTGTCCATTTACCATTGGCTCCACAATGCGAACAACGTTGTGCTGTGGAGGAGTGACAGTCATGCAGATGCCGTCAGTTCTGATCTTGCGGTTGTAATAGTCATAGCACAATGGCACTGGCACATCAAACAATCCAATGTTATGGATATCGTGTATGTGCGCCAGTTGCTGTGGACTACGATAAAGACTTTCGTCAGGGTTTGCATCCAAGAAATCCTTCAACTTACGACGGAGTTTTTTCTTGGGTGGTGTCAGTTCAAAACCTTCTGGCAAGGTTCCAAATGTACCAAATATCCAAAGGCGCAAACGATTTTGGGGAATTCCGTAGTCTTTGGAATTGATTAGGCGAGCCTGGCAGTCGTAGCCAATCCTTTTCAATTCAGACATAATCTTCAAGAACGTAGGACGCAGCTTCCCCGTGGTCAATCCTTGTACGTTTTCAAGAAAGATATATTGGGGGGTCTTGGTTTCACAGATTCTAATTATGTCAGCGAACAAAGTACCTCTGGCATCCAATTCCCCCTCTCTGCTTCCTGCCGTTGAGAATGGCTGGCATGGAAATCCACCAGTAAAGAGATTAAAGTCTGGCAAATCCCTTGCATCTATCTTTGTGATGTCGCCAAGACATTTCACTCCTGGGAAGTTCTTCTTATACAACTCAATAGCCTTAGGGTCTATTTCTGAAAATCCGATTGTTTCGTAGTCCAGGATACCTCTGCGTTTCAAACGACGTAAAGAGAACGATGCACCGCCATAACCCGCGAAAGCCTCTAAGACCTGCAGATTCACTCGTTCCTTATTTCCCGTTCTCCCTTTTTTCATTGCGGGTGCAAAGATACAAAATAATTAGGAATTGACAGTATCTTAAAACGTTTTTTTAATAAAAATATTCATTCCTCTGCAGCCATCGGCATCAGCTTGTCCTCTTCCTCCAATTGGGGATATGGAACGCTCTTGGCACCATGATCTTGCAACCATATATGGTTCAATGTAAACGCTATTGAATCTAATGTCTGTTCTCTTTGCTTAAGTTTCAACTCACATTCCCAAATGGTTATGCAATGCCAGCCCATTTCAGCCAGTTTACGCTGTTCCTCCTTATCACGCTCCTTGTTCCTGCGAATCTTTGCCACCCAGAAATCATGGTTTGTGTTTGGTATCTTGCAGCAGGCAGAACTCTCCATTGTCTTTGAATCCACAAGATGCCCATGCCAAAAACAACCATTGATGAAGATGCAAGTCCTGTATTTCCTCAGTACCATGTCTGGATGTCCAGGCAATCGTTTGTGATTTAATCGATACCTGAAACCACGTTTCCACAACCCTTTGCGCACAATCATTTCTGGCTTCGTATTCTTATTACGAATCGCCGCCATGTTCTTGCTGCGCTGGTGTGGAGTGAGGTGGTCCATTACATATTATGACATTATAAAATGTTTGGGCATATGCTCCTGTTTCTCCTTAACAATCTCAATAAACCCACTTAATGTATTAAGACTATCTCGATATTCCTCAGGATAGCTGTCAATATGTGACTGGGGAACAACGAGCTTGACTTTCTCGTCTGCCATCTCCTTCAATTGGTTCTTCGAAATACCTTGCTGAAGTGTAAACAGGAACTTTTCATCGACTCGGTCTGCTTCGTTAATAACCTGACGCCACCTGTCTTTACATGTGGTTTTCGCACCAAGTACAGTGAGATCTTCTGCAGGGAATTCGAAATTGTGATAGCATACACTATTAGGGAAAAGGAAATCGGGTTTCTTGTTATTTTCTGTTACAGCTTGCTCTTCGAACAAGAGTTCTTTAGCCGTGAAGATTGCAGATAAATGATGCTCTAGGGACTTGCCTGCGCGTGATTTTCTACGATTCAGTATCTTGTTGGAGAATTCTATTAAGGACTGGCAATCTGCAAATGGTTTGGTATAGATGGGCTTATACACCTTTTCCTCCAGAGAACGGAACATTGACAGTTCCGTATCATACCAATTGAGAAGTATCTTATCTGGAAATTGACATATACTCTCGGTATTAATTTTATTAAGCTTGTTAAACAGCTCTTGAGCCATCTTCCCCATTTCTGACGTCTGAGGGAAATCTTTCAAATCCTTGATAGCTTCATCGATAGCAACCTGAAGGGACGTTTTTTCGCTTATGATGCTTACAATATTTGCAACGTCAATTATCTGATTCGGCCTATCTGCTGCGAGGTTAAAGTGCAACATAAATGTATCAATGTCATCCTCCGTGCTCAACACAAAACCCTCATAATCATCATCTGTTTGCTTTGCAATAATCAGCAAATCACCAACATGATCTTCTTCAAAATATGGGAAGTTTTTACCAAAGCGGGTGATTCGCAACTCGTTTTTCTCTTTTCCATAATACGTCAAACGACTCTCCGTTTCAAAATCATTCTGCCAACGGATTTTTACTGTTTTATCCTTGTTCTCCCCTTTAACTTTGTCTTGATTGAAAATTATTGGGTAGGCGGCAATTGGTAGCAAGAAACCACATTGGTGGCCACCTGTGGCATGAGTGTCGTTGGCAGATAGGAAACGACAGAAAGCGCCTTTTGATTGCGTGACGCTTTGTATTGCTGATGATAAAACTTCGTCCATAATTTATGAGTTTAGAGTATTTTTACTATTTGTTCAGATACTGCAGTAATTAACGGCACAATCACAGAGTTACCGCATTGTCTATATGCTTGTACATCTGAAACACGATCTATCCTGTAGTTGTCAGGATAGCCCATAAGACGTGCGCATTCACGAGGTGATAAGCGACGAGGATTTCTTCCATCATCCTGTGGAATCAGAATTTCAGAACCATCCTTATAATATCGAGCACTTAGTGTTCTTGTAATGCCATTTAAATCAACAAGGCCATAGCCGAAACCATTACCTTTTGCGCGATGCTTTTCTGCATAGTTCTGTAGATATGCCCACAACTTATCGCTCAGTGTGTATTTGGGGTCAATGTTGGGGTCAAGAATTTCTTTGATACTACGAGTTGCCTCATGCTGTTCTGGGAATTCGAATTCTTCCTCGCCATGATAACGCTCTTTGTCAAAACCAACTATCATAATACGTTCACGATGCTGTGGTACGTATGTCTGTCCGTCCATTACTTGATAATGAAGCGAATAGTTCAATTCTTCCAGTGTTTCTTTGATTACGCGGAAAGTGTTACCTTTATCATGTGACGTTAGATTCTTTACATTCTCCAGATAGAAAGCTTTAGGACGATGGCGGCTGATGATGTCTGCCACATCAAAGAAAAGTGTTCCTTGTGTCTTGTCTTTAAAGCCTGTTTCACGTCCAAGACTTTTCTTCTTGGAAACGCCAGCAATAGAGAATGGTTGACAAGGAAAACCTGCACAAAGAATATCGAACTGTTCTGGAATATACGATTTGGTAACTTCCTTAGTTATGTCACCAAAGGGCATATCGCCAAAGTTGGAGAAATACGTCTTCTGAGAGTAAGCATTCCATTCCGAAGAGAATACACATTTACCTCCTTGTGCTTGCATAGCCAAGCGGAAGCCTCCCATACCTGCAAACAAATCTATGAAAGTGAACTTTGGTTTCTCTGGAGCTGGAAACGGAACCTTGAAAAAGTCCGAAAACAGATCATTATCCAACGGACTATCTGCCGCCATACATACTTCTTCATCGCTAACATCTTTCCACATAGGATTTTTCTTATCCAGCTTATGTTTGTACTCGATGTAGTCACGTATCGCTCCAAGAATCTCATCACGTTTTTCTCCTGATGCTATGTCGTGTTTGCCACCAAGGGTATGCAGATAGTGGCTGAGTATAGCAACCTGCGTCTCATAAGACGTAGGACCAAACACCTTAATACCTTCTTCTGTCACCTCTTCAGGCAATTCTGATAGTTTTATTTCTTTATTATCCATTTCTTTAATCTTCATTTTGAGTAAGAATTTCCCAGCCATCTGCCTCTGCAATTCCTTTTACGATGTCTGCTGAATATTTGGTCATTTCTGTACTTACAACAAATCTTATTCCATCGCCAGAGGTTATCCATGCGCTTTCTTTGTCAATATCGTACCATCTCTTCAATTCAACATCATTGGGCCTACGGCCATTCTTTAGGGTCTTATGTTGTATATCGTCTTCTGTGCAAATAAAGCCAAGCCTAATGAATCCTTTCAGGTAATTGTCCCTAAACAGTTTTTTCAGTTCAGCGATTGTAATCTCTGGATGTTTGCGAACATATTCCTTCACAAATACTGGGACAAAAGTTCCTTTGAAAAGGTATGTTGCGCCACCGTCAAGAGAATACTTCGTATGGTCTAATTGTCTGCGGATTTCAACCTCCGTTTCTTCTTGTTCATCAGAAGATACGACATTCTCCCAGATTTCATTTGCTTTGTCTGCCAGCCATTCTGCTCTTTTCTTTATTTGTTCCTCATTCCAGTCAGACTTATTCACAACGTTTTTCATTGTTAATATGTCTGCTGCTTTTTCTCTCAGGCCTTGGCTGAGTTTTTTGCTCCACTTGCTATTGCTAACTTTAGAATTCAATCCCTGAGTGATAATGCCCATGTTTCCTAAGGTACATATCATCTGTTTTCTGTTTGCCCTGAATTCTATCGTCTCTATTTCAGAGAGCTCAGGCATCTTCCAGTTCTCCTCCCAACTCTGAGGCATCAAATGTTCAAGTGTATACTCTGTAAATGGGCGAAGTACCGTTTCACAATGCTCCGTTTTGCGCAACTGCGACTCAAGTAGGTATATTATTCCACGTGCCTTTTCAGACTTAATACTTGCGTTTGTAAGGAACCCATCCTCAACTTCATAGTCATAAGGCATATGAAGCGATTCTGTCGGTTTCTTTTCAGCAAGAAAATCTCGTAGTTCATTATAATTTAAAATCTGACGACCAATAAGACCCTCTGTGAAAAGGTCGCTATAATTTTTTGAGACCTTATTGCATATCTGCCGACGGACGATGTATGATTCAAGAAGATTAAAAATCTTATCGTTCTCCTCCTGGCTCTGACTATTTTTCAAAACATACAGAATGAAAGGTAAAGCAGAATACACATCAAGGGTAAATACGACAAAGAGAATACGCTTTAGTGGTGTTGCGTATGAATCTGGCGCACTCTGGATTTCCTTTCTTACAAAAATCTGACGGAATATTTTTGCATAGTCAGTAATCTCTTTTGCAAACTCTTTCTTATCCCATTGGCCAGACTCAATAACTTTCTGGTAATTGTTGAACTGACCTTCTTCGTTGAAGATTCTAAATTCAGCTCTGTCCTCACTACTGATATTGTTGCGAGGGTCATGCATGATTATCTGGAGCAGGATATGGAAAAATCGGTCTGATATCGACTTTTTACCACTGCTGACTATAGCGACTTCCGTTTTCCAGTATGCCAAAGTCGCAGCATCTGCTTCGAACACGGGCTTCCATATCTGGTTGTAATCCTCGACAGTCGCAGATGTAAACAGATGATTTTTGAGAAGCTCTTCTGTATTCAGGCTCATACCGATGGAGTTAATCGTGTCGAAAATCTTATGTTCGTTTTCGTTTGACTCCAAATAAATGGCTATAAACCACAATCGCGCCTGAATGTTCAATATGTCTATTTTGCCGACATCAACATTCTCCCAGAAATAGTTGTAAGCAGCTATCAGATTGCTGTTCTCGGCATTTTCCAAGTAAACATCGCTTGTCAGATCTGTTATTCTCTCAAAGGCATCTTTATCAATTAGCGAGTGCTTAATGTTTAAATTTGAATCATCAAGTCTGAAACGCTTATCAAAGGGATTGTGTAATGCTTGATTCTTCAAGCTCAGCACTTTGTAAAAAATAGCCAACGTAGTCAGTCTCTGCTGTCCATCAACAACAGACCACCGAGCAGTCTCTATACCATTTGCTCCTAACTTCTTCAATATAACAGAGCCTATAAAGTATTCCTCATCTGTCTTGGAAATATATTCCATGTCGTGAAGAAAACGGCTCCATAGTTTCTCAGTCCATACATATGCCCTCTGGTAAAAAGGTACATAGAAAGAATGGCCTGCAGCAAACAGCTGCGTGATACTGACTTTTGACGGCTGCATATCTTACATCTTCAAATTGTACTATTTGGGTACAAAGGTACGAAAACTTTAGGAGAAAAATCGGATTCGCTTGAAATTTTACACAATAATTGATAGAAAATACGCTCTAAAGTTCTGGGGGCAAGAAAAAGTTTGTAGTATTCTTTAGTGTCACTATATCCGATAGCAATTTCGTTCGTTGCTGTTCTGTGAGTACTGATGACATGAATTGTTTGATATCATCGGCATAAGGATCTTGGATATATATTTTCTCCAGACGTTCCATTCTGGAGAATATCTCACGGTCTGTCTCACGATTAAAGAAAGGAAACGAATAACCGATTACTACAAGAACTTCCGCGGCTGCTATTTTACGGTAGAGAACGTCACTGCGATTGTCGAACTGCTTTTTCTCCCAGGCGAAGATTAGCTGCAGGCAACCATCGCTGAACAATCTGATTCTATTTGCGTTGCAATATTGACGAAATATCTTATCAAGAAGGAACTCATTGCTTATTGTCAATAACACATCTGACTCGATGTTTCTCGAGCCATAGTAGTTACCCGCACCATTTATTCTAAACACCCTCGCGTCGTCTGCTTCTGTCATCATGTCATTGGGAACGCACTCGTACAAACGCCCATTGCCGTATCCACGATAGGCAATATCAAGCTGGAGGTCATAGTTCCATGTCATGATGTAAACATTGTCTGGTATCATAGCATTCCTGTTCAGGATGTTTGCAAAGAAGGTGTCGTATCGCTTATCGAATGGGTGGATGACTTGCTCTATCAGAAAGAAAGACGACAGCAAGAGTTTGAGCTTACCAAAATCACTGGCTTGATTGCGCAGATATAGTTTTTTGGCGAAAGTATCAATGGTGGCATGTTGGACGGCATTATCTCGAAGCCATATTAGGTCATTAATGAACATTGATTTCATGGATACAGCATCCATATCTTTGCCGCAAAAAGTATAATGGGTATTGAGACTACTAACATCACTGTTTTTTACCCAATCGATAGCAATACCAAGTTCATCGTCTATCTCGTTTACGACAGGAAGTCCCTCAACAATTCTCTTGGGGGAGTTTTGGGGCTCACTTTCGTTCCTTTTGCCATAACTAGCGCCTGCGCCAAGTAAATATACAATTTTGCTCATAGTCTATATTTTTATACTGCAAAAATACTAGGAATATTTGGAATGATAGCGATGACTTATATTTTTTTTATATATTTAATAAATCCCTAGCCGTTTCGCCGTTTAGGCGTTTCGGCGCGTCATTTGGATTTTTGCATATAGTAGCATCATAGGGTATATAGTCTATTTTAAATTATTATATATTATAATATATAATAATTATGTATAATAGATTTTGCAGCACGGCGCACCAATCGATTTTCGAAATGACGCGCCGACGCGCCTAACGGCGACGCGCCTAGAAATTTTCTTGAAAAATAATTGAAAATAATCGGGGGAAACTATTGTTTCGCGTTGATATTCTTCGTACCTTTGCATTGTCAAAAATGAGCAACACGCCGTATCGCTGACAGCAAA
>CACYKX010000094.1 GCA_902775075.1 uncultured Prevotellaceae bacterium
GAGAAACATCATGGTGACGGATTCGGTCTTACCGTGTACAATTTCTTTGATGATTACGTAAAGTATAATAATCTCACCTATGCAAGTTCTATAGACGGTATCTCCGGAATACAGAGCGGAACGAAGGAAAATATCAGGAACATCTCTTTCTATGGTCGTTTGAACTATGCTTTTGCAAGTAAATATATGTTGCAGGCTACGGTTCGTCGTGACGGAAGTTCTGTCTTCGGTAAGAATCATCGTTGGGGAACATTCCCATCAGTTTCTGTGGCATGGAATATCACAGAAGAGAACTTTATGAAGAACCAGAATGTGCTGTCTAATCTGAAACTCCGTTTCGGTTATGGTGTTAGCGGTAATGCACTCGGATTCGGCGCTTACTCGGCAGTAGCACGTTATGGTGCCATAGGTTTCTTTGATTATACCAATGCCGATGGTACGACAACTTCTTATCGTACATTAGGTGCTATGTCGAATGCTAATCCTGATTTGAAGTGGGAAAGTACCGGTATGTTCAATATTGGTATTGATTATGCTTTCCTTGGTGGACGTGTCAATGGTTCTGTAGAATTCTATAATAAGAAAACATGGGATTTGATTTGGAATTATCCGGTATCAACGAATATCTATCCTTATGGTGATATTTTTGCTAATGTTGGTGAGATCACAAACCGTGGTGTAGAATTCATGGTTAATGCCGATGTTATCCGCAATAAGAATTTCCGTTGGAATACAACTTTGAATTTGTCTCATAATATGAACCGTGTAGACAAACTTTCTAATGATATTTATCATACAGACCGCTTTACACAGGGTGATCCTATGGTTGCCGGCGTCTCAGCCAATGGTTATACACAGCGTATCATGGAGGGTGAACCGCTCGGTACATTCTACACTTTTGAGTTCGCAGGATTTAATGAAGAAGGACGTGCTACTTATTATGAGCATGATGTTAATGGAAATAGAACCGGAAAGACAACAACGTCACCAGATGATACGCGTGACCGCGTAATCACCGGTAGTGCACAACCTAAACTGAATCTTGGTTGGAACAATACCTTGACATGGAAGAACTTCTCGGCTACTTTCTTCTTCACTGGTGTCTTTGGCAACAAGATATATGATGGTACTCGTGCAAGTTATATGGCAGCTACAAATCTTGCTTCAGCTTCTGGTACAAAAAATGTACTTGCTGACTTTGCAAAAGAACAGGTAGTAGAATTAGCAAATGGTAAAAAAGTAATCAATACAGACCCGAACATTCCTTCTGATCGTTGGATTGAGAATGGTAGTTATCTACGTTTGCAGACCTTCACATTAGGTTATACCTTCCGTGATGGTTTCAATAAGTGGATTAATGATGCCACTCTTTATTTCACAGCTAACAATGTCTTCACCATTACAGGTTATAAGGGATTGGACCCAGAGGTAAACATGGGTGGAACTGACCCTGGCATCGACTATCGTTGGAGCGTATATCCTCATACCCGTACTTATATGATTGGTTTGAAAGTCAACTTCTAAGGTCTTACTTAAAAATAGAATTCGTATGAAAAAGAATATATTATTTATCTTTGCGGCTGGATTATTAGGTTTGTCTACAGGCTGTACAGATTTGGATGTTCCTGTGGAATCACAGTATATTGAATACCCAACATCTGAAATTGCTCAGGAAGCTAAATTGTCGGATGTATATTTCCATTTGTTGGGAACTTTTGGACGTCGTTATATGGAGGCACAATCTCTTTCAAGTGATGAATGGGTTGGCGTTTCTTTTGATGGCGATTACTATGATAATGGAACTTATGCACATGCTTGTCTTCATAGTTATACTCCGGACGATGCGTCTATAGATTGGTATGAGAAAGTAACGGCGGGTATCACCAAGGCGAATAATGCAATTCGTGATATGGGTGGTAATGATGCGGGTAAGGGTGTAGCTCCTGCTCGTGCCATGCGTGCTTTCTTTCATTTTATATTGATGGATAGCTATGGGGATTCTCCTATCCTTGATTCCATCGCAGATGAGAAAACGGTTATAGAGCGTAAACCTCGTGCTAAGGTGGCGCAGTTTATTGCTGATGAATTGGAGAACATCATTCCTCAGTTGTCAGAGGAAGTTAGTCAAAATACTTATGGTAAACCTACAAAGTGGATGGCTGAGGCTCTCTTGGCAAAACTTTATATCAACTGGCCAGTATATACAGCTTCCGGTGTAGAGAATTATAATGCGGCCAATTATCAGAATGAGAAACTTGGTCGTGTGGTTGAACTCTGCGACGATATCATCAAGAGTGGAAAGTTTGATCTTACGACAACACAAAAGTCGGATATCAACAATGTTTATCGTACAAAGTTCTTGCCTACAAACGGATATGAAGTGAAAGACTTTATCTATGCTATGCCGTATGATGCTATCAAGAACAAAGGCTTCATCTATGGCCGTCCTCGTACATGGCGTAAGGCAAACACGGGCACCAGCTATTATGGCAAGCAGTTGTCTAAGTCGGTCGGTGGTAATTTCTCGATTACTCCGGAGATGTCTGATTTGTTGATGAGTCTGAGCAAAGATGATCGTCAGGAGCATGTTTTGGCAGGTACAGTCTACATGTTTGATCCTAAAACTTATGCCAAGACGACAACACCATGGACGTATAAAGGTGAGACTGTGACCTTGAGTAAGACGATAACTTTGGTTAAGGAAGATGAAAAACTAGATGTTGGTAATAATGTGAATGGTTATAATCAGGGTTACAAATCTGTAAAATGGTTTGTTGATGATGATGATTACAAGAATGATCGTAATCAGGGTAATGACCTTCCTATTTTCCGTTATGCAGATATTCTGTTGATGAAGGCTGAGGCTATCACCCGTGGCGCTGTTGCAACAAATGGGGAGACAGCACAAAGTTTGTTCAATCAGATTCGGTCTTATGTTCATGCCCCTTCTCTGGATCATGCTCCTTCTCTTCAAGAGATCTATGACGAGCGTGGTCGTGAGTTCTTTGATGAGAATTGGCGTCGTAATGATATGATTCGTTTTGGTCACTTTGAAGATGAATATGGATTCCATAAGAAGAGCTTTGCTTTAGCTAACTTCGATCCAAGGCATCGTATATTCCCGATTCCGACAAGTGTATTAAATAAGAATACGACATGGAAACAGAATGATGGATATAGTTCATCGGAAAAATAAGTATATGAGATAAAAGATGGGGCGGAGATTATTCTTCGCCCCATTTCTATGGATATATGAACTTTAGAAAATCTTACAGACAAGTTCTGCTTGTTTGTTTTCGAATACTTTGACCTCGGTTACCGGTTCATAACTCAGTTGAGAGTATTTGTATAAGCGAATGGCAACAAACTGATGGTCTTTAGAAATCAAAGCCTGAAGTTGATGATTTGAAAACTCTGTTTCTACAAATGTTCCTGTCTTCTTGATAACTTCGTCTAATTGCTTGTTGTCTGTCTTTATAAGATTCATCAACTTGTTAGCCATGTCGACTTTACATTCCTTTCTAAAGGTTAGAATAGGACTATTGGTTGATGTGTAGACAGCTTTAGTGTTAAGACCGAAAAAACTTTTCTGAATTGATATACGTGAATCGTGAGAGAGTGCTGACGCAATCTCCAAATGTGTTATTTTTGTCATAATTGTATCTTTATATTAATATAAATGTGTAATGTTAGTCGGAAAGATACAAATAGCTAACATAACATATGCCTTAAAGCAAATACATAGTATCTGCATTGTGGCATCGACAGGATACGGTTGGTAAATGCGAAATACTTACCATTGTAATGTCGATAGGAAAATCCTTTAAAATCAAATGTAAGTTTGTATTTGTTATTGGGATGACTCGTCGTAACCTGCTCGATAGAAATATATTGCTCGGGTTGACTGTTGCAAACCTGCAGAATTTCTGAAGTATCAGTTAAAATGGCTTGTTGACGATTATCCTTCTGTTGCAAACAGTAGCTTGGCAAGCCACTGTCATGATCCAGTGGTTGCGTTTCTGCAGCCTTTACCATTGTATTGGTAAGGGTAAAGGTGATGATCAGTAATATGTATTTAAGCCATCTTGTCATCGTTGCCTATGAATGATGGCCGCAAAGATACACTTTTTCTTTCTATATATTCATATATATATTCTTATTTTTTCTATTATTTGGTGTTCTTTATTATGATTTTAGTATATTTGTGGCATGCGACGAATCATATTAACCGTTTTCCTTTTGTTATCTTTGCTGGCACAAGCTCAGTATTCAAAATTCGTAGATCCTAAGATTGGAAGTGAAGGTTTGGGAAGAACTTTCATCGGACCGAGTATGCCTTTCGGTATGTGTAAACCTGGACCAGACGGTGTTTCTATGCCAAATGCAGGGTGGGCTCCGATGCCTGAGGCTGTGAAAGGATTCAGTCAGACCCATGTTAGTGGTACCGGTGGAGGACAAAAATATGGAAATATATTGATTCAGCCTTTTGTCGGTGAATGTGGTCGGTCGGAATATCTTGCTTGTCGTGAGTCGGAAACGATGATTTTAGGATATTATAGCTGTTGTTATTCTACGGGAATAAAAACAGAGATTACCTGTGATGAGAAATGTGCTTTGTATCATTTCTCATCAATGGATGGACTTTTTATTAATGCGGAGACTTTTCTCGGGATAGATACAATACCAAACAAACGGGAAACTCAACAATATGTAAATAGTGATGTTTGTGTAATGGGTGATAAAGAAATCGTCGGCTATTCTACGGTTCGCGGTGGATGGAATAATGGTGGACCATATACCGTATATTTCAGTCTGAAGAGTGATGTACCTTTCTCGTCTTCGCAAGTTTCTCAGGGAAAATATGCTTGGGTGAGATTTCAGAAGAGAGATGTAAATGTAAAAGTAGGAATCTCTTTCGTTTCTGTTGATCAGGCTCGTAGAAATATAACATGCAGAACTTTCGGAGAACAGCGTGCCTATCTTGATAAGACTTGGAATAAACTTCTGGATAAGATAAAAATATCGGGTACCGAATGTCAGAAACGTATGTTTTATACGGCGTTATATCATACAATGCTTATGCCTGTGGATCGTGCTGGAGAGAATCCATATTTTACGGATACACCATATTATGATGACTATTATGCAATATGGGATACTTATCGCACTTCAACTCCTCTTCTTACTTTACTTTATCCCGAGCGGGAACGTGACATTGTTAATAGTTTGTTGAATATCTACAAGTATGATGGATATATGCCGGATGCTCGAAGTGGAAATTGGAATGGTAGGACTCAGGGGGGGAGTAATGCAGAGATAGTGATTGCTGATGCTTTTGCAAAGAAACTAAAAGGGATAGACTATCGCTTGGCTTTACAGGCTATGATCAAAGACGCAGAAGTTCCTCCTCTGGATGCTGAAAAAGAGGGAAGGGGTGGATTAGAAGAATATAACTCATTGGGATATATCCCTTATGGTATCAATCGTGCAGGAAATCGTACGGTGGAATATAGTTATGATGATTGGTGTATCGCTCAGGTTGCCAAGGGTTTAGGAGAGACGGATATTTATCAGAAGTATCAGAAACGTAGTGGCAATTGGAAAAACTTATGGCGTGGTGACTATAGATGGCAGGGAATGCGCGGATTTATACTGCCTAAGGATCATCAGGGAAATTGGCTTGACCGTGTGCCTTGGGGAAAGTCGAAAGTCTTTCGACCTACGATTCCATATCGTCCGGATACAAAGGTAGCCCCTTGGTATTTACCTTGGTGGGATACTTTCTTCTATGAGGCTCTATCGGCGGAATATAGTTTGAGTATTCCTCATGATGTGCCAGGATTGGTAAAAGCTTGTGGCGGTGAGAAGGCTTTTGTAAAACGGTTGGACACATTCTTTAGAAATGGACATTATAATGTGGCCAATGAACCGAGTTTTATGACACCTTATTTATATCATTGGGTGGGTAGACCGGAGAAAAGTTGCGAGCGAATACGAAGAATTGTGAATGATTATTTTAATGATACTCCAGAGGGACTTCCCGGTAATGATGATAGTGGGGCAATGTCGTCGTGGTTGATATGGAATATGCTTGGATTGTATCCTGTTGCCGGACAAGATCTCTATATTGTGGGTTCTCCTTTGGTATGCTCATATTCTATCATGTTGCCGAATGGAAAGAGGCTCCAAGTTAGTGCTAAAGGTGGAAAATGGAATCATCGCTTCTTGCACCATGAACAATTAATGAATGGAGGAAAACTTGTTCTGCCATGGCATGAGAAAATGGCTGAGCGACAAATAGTAACCCAGAAAGGTGCTCAGATTCAGAAAAGTAATGTGTATGGAAAGATAACACGGTTCACTTGTCATTATATTCTTAATGGTCAGTACCGAAACTGGGAGGGGAATTTGTCTTCTTCTGATTCCGATACGATAAGGATGAAAATGAATGCTTCTACCTATTTAATTCCTTCGGAACAGGTTAAGCAGGGACGATATTTCTGTTGGGATAGTCCGCAAAAGGGTGTGAATATATATCATTGTCAGGGTACATTCTTATTTGTCTCAGATGTTGCCATGCGGGATCTTAATGGGAAAGGTTTCTTCGTCTATGATGAAATTACCTGGAGAAAAGTAGCAGAAGACGAAAAAGAAATCGTAGTGAAAGCGGATGTAGACAACACGATGATGAGAATTGCTAAAGGTAAAGAACTTCCTTGGATTATAGAAATGAAGAACAATCCACTAGGAATTGATTGGAAATTAGAATTAATTCATTAAATTTGCAGCATAAATCAATACCTATTTTCATTCATGAAGAAACGATTCTTTTTAACGTTACTATTATTTTCATGTGTCATTAATCTTGTGTATGCCCAGAAGTCTCGTGAGCAGATGGGGGGTGTCTATTATGCTTATCATGTACCTGTTGATGAACAAGATATACCGGTTCCTCATGGTGCTGTACCTTTTTATATCTCTCATTATGGTCGACATGGTAGTCGGTGGGTGACTTCGGATGCTCGATATCAGTGGATTATCAGTCAGTTTGCTGATAAGGATAATCTCACTCCGTTGGGTAAGAAAATGAGAAAACGTTTGGAAAAAGTGTGGAAGAATGCTGAGGGTAATGGTGGAAAACTGTCACCTTTGGGAGTTGTTCAACATCGGGGAATAGCAGACAGAATGTTGAAACGATTTCCACAAGTGTTTCAGCGTGGTCTGAAGGTTGAGGCTTATTCGAGTACTGTGGACAGGTGCGTCAAAAGTATGAATGCGTTTTGTGTGGAATTGTCTCATAGTCAAGGGTTTAAGGGCTTTGTGTCACAATCTTCGGATGCGGAGAATATGAAATGGATTATCTATTCTTCTCCAGCGGTTAAACAACTTGCTAATCGTGTTCATCCAAGACGCTATCTCGGTAATGAGCGTTTTATAGCTGCTCTTTTTAAGAATCCATTGAAGGTGAAAGATCCGGAAAAACTGATGAGTGAAATATATGCGGTGTATAGTGACATACAGGATGTGAATGTAAAGGTTGATTTGTCCGAGTTCTTTACGGATGATGAATGTCGTGATCTGTATGAACAGAATAATACGAGAATGTGGATCTGTAATGGTCAGGCTCCTGAGAATTATGGTGTCCCCCAGTTATCAGCAGTAAGTCTTTGGGAAAATATAAAAACTAAAGCGGAATATGCTATGGCTCATGGTGATGTTGCTGCAGATCTTAGATTTGGTCATGATACAGCTCTTTACCGTCTGTTGTCGCTTTTTGGGTTTATGTGTTTGTCAGATGAACGCGTAGATGAAATGGATCAAGTGATTCCGATGGCGGCAAATTTGCAAATTGTATTCTATTGTAAGCCGGAACTCGTAGGTAAGCCATTATTAGGTAAACAGGTCTTCGTGAAATTCCTTGTAAATGAGAAGGCTGAACGTATCTTCAAATTGCGATCGTTGGATGTCGCTGCTGATGGGCGTACAGGTTATTATTATCGTTGGGATTTCCTTGTAAAGTATATCGAGAAACGTATACAATCTGCCATAGATCATCAACATCTCTATGAGGTTAATACCATGGTGGGTACGGATAACAGTTCAAACCCTGTCTTTGGACATTATAGTGAAGGAACGGAAAAACACGGACAGACTCTACCTGCTGTTCTGGAACCTAATGGCATGAATTTCTGGACACCGCAGACAAGATATTCAGAAGAAAAATGTGTTGCACCTTATTATTATAGTGATGATAAGTTCCGTGGATTCCGGAATAGTCATTGGTTAGTCGGTGGTTGTGCTCAAGATTATGGGTCATTCACTCTGATGCCTATGATGGATAACCTTCGTCTGAAAGTAGAGGATCGATATTCTAAATTCAATCATTATGACGAGGTATCTCATCCTGATTATTATTCTGTGCTTTTACCTGATGATCATCTTAAAGCAGAGATGACAGGAATAAGTCATTCTGCAATATTTAGGTTTACCTATCAGAAAGAAGGTAAGGCATACTTTGTTATTAGTCCAAATAGTGATAGAAACGAAGGCTTTGTGTCTGTAGATAAGGAGAAGAATTGCATTTATGGTTATAACCCAGTACATCGTATTTATCAGGGGTGGGGAGAAAAGGCTGGCTTCAATGGATGGTTTGCTGTAGAATTTGAAGACCCAATAGTAGAATATGGTGTTGATGGTGCTGTAGCATGGGTTGCCTTCGATGTGAATAAGGGTGATGAGATAAATGTTAAGGCGGCTAGTAGCTTTGTAGATATGAAAGGTGTTTACAATAATATTGCTCAGGAAATACCACATTGGGAATTCAATGATACACGTCGCAGGAATATTGATAAATGGAAAAGTCGATTCAAGGAAGTTATGGTCGAATCCGCAGATTCAGCTTTGGTAGAAAAGTTTTATGGGGCTTTGTATCGTGCTAGTTTCTTGCCTCGTGCCATAAGTGATAAGGATGGTAGATACCCTTCTTTTAATGGTGGTAAAAAGATAAAACAAAATTATTGGGGGAAAATTGGAAATTCTCCTATCTATGGAAAGAGTTTCTCTGATTTTCCGGCATGGGACACATATCGTGCTCTGATGCCTTTCAATGTCCTAGTAAGTAATGGAATGGGTACACAATATAATAGTTTCCTGAGTATGTATGAAGATGGCGGATGGCTTCCTATTTTCCCTTGTTGGAATAGCTATACATCTGCGATGATAGGTGATCATGTTTCTGCAGCTCTTGCTGAGGCTATTGTTAAGGGCGTTTCTAATATCAATATGAAAGTTGCTTATGAGGCTATGCGGAAGAATGCTTTTGAAACGCCTTCGTCTTTTGAGGATTATCGTAATGGTATGGGGCGTCGTGCCTTGAAAAGTTATTTGAAATATGGCTATATTCCTTTGGAAGATAGCGTAAAGGAGGCTTTTCATACCCAGGAACAGGTGAGTAGGACTCTAGAATATGCTTATGATGATTTTGCCTTGGCTCAGGTGGCCAAGAAAATGGGAATGATGAAGGATTATCAGTTGTTGATGAAGCGTTCACAGAATTGGCGTAATGTCATCAATCCTCAAACGGGTTGGGCTGATGGACGATATAAAAATGGAAGATGGCTTGGTAATAAAGACATAAAAGCAAGAAAGTCTTTTATTACGGAAGGGGCAGTGAGTCATTATACGTGGTATGTCCCTCATGATGTTTATGGCTTGATGAAGATAATGGGTGGTAAACGGAAGTATATCGAAAAGTTGGATAGAATGTTTTCTGATAGCTTATATTGGCATGGTAATGAACCATGTCATCAAATAGCTTATATGTATGCTTATGCGGGAGAACCATGGAAAACACAACAGTATGTTCGTGAGATTATGAATCGTGAATATCGTGATGTGCCAGGTGGACTTAGTGGTAATGAAGATGCTGGTCAGATGAGTGCTTGGTATCTTTTTTCTTCTTTAGGCTTTTATCCTGTATGTCCTGTTTCTCCATATTATGTGATAGGCTCTCCTTCCTTGGATAGAGTACAGATAGGGGAATTTGTTATAGTTACGGAAAATGCTTCTGCCGAGAATGTCTATATTCAGAGCGTTACTTATAATGGACAGCCTTATACAAAGAATTATGTGACTCTGGAAATGTTAAGGGGTGATGGTCTCTTGAAATTTGTTATGGGACCTAAACCCAATAAGAATTGGGGATGTCATACAGAGGATTGTCCTCCTGATCTTTCGTTGAATTAATGCCGTACTTGGCTGATTCTGACTAGATCGCTGGTAATTTTCTATAAAGAAAAAAGTGGATTAATATTTCTATTATCCACTTTTTTATATAAAGTATGCTTATTTATTTTCTTCCGAAAATTCGAAGTAAATAAAGAAAAAGGTTGATGAAGTCAAGATATAGATTGAGCGCTCCGAGAAGGGCTAGCTTCTGTGAACCTTCGCTCATGTCATACTGATTCATCAGCATCTTCTTGATCGTTTGTGAGTCCCAAGCTGTTAGACCTGTGAAAACAGCTACTCCAATAAAGCTAATGATATAATCGAAAGCTCCACTTTTTAGGAATATGTTAACTATGGATGCAATGATAATACCAATCAATAGCATAAACATAATACGACCGATTGTGGATAGATCACGCTTTGTTGTATAGCCGAATACTGCCATTGCACCAAATGTTCCTGCAGAAACGATAAAGGCTTTGACAATTGCTAAATTTGTGTAAATTACGAAAATTGCGGATAATGTCGCCCCATTAAGTACTGAGTACAAGATGAATAATAGGGTTGCTGTGGAAAGTGAAAGCTTGTTGATCGCACCGGAAATGGCAATAACAAGCGCAAATTCTGCAAAAATTAGTCCCCACATGACAACACGACTACTATAGATTGTGGTAAGAAGCGTTGGACTTGTTGCCACACCAAAGGCAGTAATGGCAGTAAGGAGTAATGCCAATGTCATCCATACATATACTTTTCGCATGAGTGCTGGGAAAGCGGCATTTAGTGTTCTCTCTTTGTTGTTAGAGGAATTTTCGTGGTTTACGATGTTGTAAAGTTCTTCTTGTGTCATACTCTAATTCGTTTTGTTTTATAAATTGGATGCAAATATAATATCTATAAATGCATTGAACAAAGAAAAACACCTTTTTTAACGATTTTGTTTTTTATTGGCTTTTGTGGCCTTTTATTTAATATAATAATGTAACTGGTAATTTTACAACTTTTATTTGTCAAGAAACGCGAAAACTTTGCAAGATTTTCGAATTTTTCCATTGAAAGTTTTGGTAGTTTGATAATAAAGTTATACCTTTGCACTCGCTTTCAGGAACAAGGCAACAACATAAGAATTGAAGCAAGGCAACAACATAAGAATTGAAGCTCGAATCCTAAGAGTAAGGCAAGAGTCTTACAAGGCTTTTCGCCACAAAAAGAAAGAGTTCTTTGAAAAGATT
>CACYKX010000095.1 GCA_902775075.1 uncultured Prevotellaceae bacterium
TTCTTGTTACCGCTTGTCCAAACATAGGGATGGCCATTCTCATCAACAGCGGTTGTTGCTTGGCGGAGTTCTTCTTTGTGTTCTTTTTCTTTATCTTCAAGCACTTTTCTCACTGTGGGACTCAACCCAGAGTTAAATATCTTGTCATACCAAGATGCCTGAGCCATCTTGGTAATCTCGGCTTTCTTTTCCTCAATTTCCTTTTCAACAGCCATCAGTTGACCATTGACTTGCTGAAGATTCCATTCAGCAGGTGGCACTCTCTTCTGCTTACTGCCAGCAATCCCACGACGCAAACCAAATGGGGCCATAGCCTTTGCATATCCTGTCTGCCAACGTTCCATTGCTACAGGATTACAAATATCCTTGGCAGAGAGTCGGGCTGTTACCTCTTGCTTCTTGTAGGTGCGCTTCTTGACAATAGCCCTGCCGCTCTCATCGAGGATAATGTTACCGTTCTCGTCAGTCTCATATTTACGCAAGGGCTTTCCGCTCTCGTCAAACTTGGGCTTCTCCTTACGCGGCTTTGGCTCTTCGTATGTTATTGGGACAACTGTGACGTGCAGATGGGGAGTTGTCTCGTCCATGTGCAGAACAGCGGATACTACGTTCTTGTCACCAAACTCCTGCTTAAACCAGCCAAGAGTAGAGTCTATCCAGTCATCAAGCCTGCCCTCTTTCTCGAATTGCTTCATGGTTTCCTCATCTGAACTGCATATGAAACATAGAGCGATGACCGCATCATCCTTAATCTTACGGGTTTTCTTTTCCCCTTTCGTTACTATCTTCTTTTTGCCTGAACTCTCGCGGGAAAAACCTTCTTCTTTTAGTCGGTTCCAAATGGCTTGTGTTCGGCCAACCTTTTTTGCTCCCTCAATGCATTCACGGTTGAGTGCTGTACGAGAATCATCACGGACGCTCTTCGGACGGAATGTTACCATTCGGTCCAGATTAGCGTCATATACTTCTCGGTCAATGTGGGCGGAGAGTCCCCCCGCATTGCCAGTTTGCTTGTCCATCGTTAGGACAACGAATCTATCACCTTTTGCCATAATTTGTAAACTTTTAAGTTGTTCAACAATTGGGTCCAGGGATTGTTCCCTGGTCGGAGTCCTTAGAGGTCGAGACCTCTGAGCGGGGCGGTCAAGGGGGAGGGTCACCCCCTTGCGAGGTTCCATAGGGCAAGTAGCCCTTGGCAGGTTCTTAGGGCAGAGCCTTGAGCGGTAGGTGCAGGGAGAAGTCACTCCCTGCTGGGGAATCCAAAGGGGCAAGCCCCGTGGCTTACTTACCTAAATTTAGCGACTCTGCTCGCGACGGCTTTGTGTGCCATGCACAGAAACCGGAAATTTTGGTATAGTAAGCTACACCATTATTGCTAATGGTCGCCCCTGTCCGCCACGTTACTATACATCCCGAATGTTACGGTGTTCTGAAAGACAGCCCCTGATAGTTAAGGATAAGCATCATCTCGTTAAAACGGTCTGCTATTCTGATACCATAGAGCATGCGGATTTGTGGTGGGGTTAGGTTGGTTGTCACCATGGTGAAAAGCATCCTGTTATAGCGATATGACAAGAGATCTATCACAGGAGTGACACGGTTGCCATAGCTAATCAGTGTAGGCTCTTCCTCGCCAAGGTCATCAATCCCAAGCATATTGGTTTGCTGTAGATGTAAGTATTCTTTAGAGTCAACTTTTACTTGGTTATAGATGAACTTGGCGCTTTCTATTCTCATCCCGTATGTGCTAAATGTTGTATTACCTATCAGAGGAATCTCAAGACTCCTTATGAGATTCTGCAGGGCATACATCATTGTGCTCTTGCCGTTACCCACGCCACCACACAGCATAATACCGAATTTGTTGGTAGACTTGGTGAACAACTCGGCTATCTGCCAGATATGATTATGTAGTTCTTCACTATTGACATAAGTATTACCACGCTTTTCTACCTCTACTTGGAACGCCACTTCGATATTAAGAGCAGCTTCCTCTGTTGACATCGGGAACTTAACAATACCCGGTGTAGTCTTCTGGCCTATTAGCTTCGATCTTAATTGTGCTAATTTGGCCATTGCACTTTGATTCATTTCCATAATAATTCTTGTATTTGTATTTAATCCAGTTAAAAACATACTCACGACAGTCAGCCTCTTCTTTTCCCTTACAGCCCTTATGTTCCTGTTCTGAGAAGAATTCTCTAACTTTGTCTTTCAACTCTTCGCCATTAAGAATAATCTTATTCTTGGCCAGTCGTTCAGATAATCCAAGGAGCCAAGAATTGTCATTCAACAACTTTTCCATTAGCTCTGAAAGAGTCAACACAACTTTTGAATTGGATGAAGGAGATTGTTTTTCTTCTCCCACTTCTTTTGTTGTATTTTCTTCTTTTATATTGGAATGGGGCAACGATTGGGGCAACTCGGAAGCCAATGATTCGGTCAACTGTTGAGACATCAGTTGAGACAACGATTGTGATTGTTCTTCCGAAAGACGGAGGGTGTACAATGCAGGCTTGCCTTTGCCTTCACCTTTAGAAAAGTCAATCAGCCCTCTCTTTCTAAGTCCATCTCTTGCCTTCATTACGTTCTGTTTAGAAGTATTCAGCCGTGCCGCCAGCATCTGGGTACTGACCTTAAAAGGTGATGCCCAGTGTTGGCGGTTGGCCTCATACAACAGATAGAAGTAGAGAACGCCCTCACTCAGAGAGCATGGATCATTCTCATTCTCGAACCAGAAATGGTTCATGTAGTCATAGATACCCATAGCCTTACACATTTACTATCGGTGACCATACTTTGCCAACTTCCCAGACTTGATAAGTATGTTGACTTCCTGCTTTGAGTATAGGTTCTTGCGTCCTACCTTCTGACATTTCAAAATGCCAGACTGCTCAATTCTCCAAAGAGTAGGATAAGCAATGTGCAGAAGATCACATAGTTCATCACGTGTATAAAACCCCTCATCTTCGGGTTTCTCCCCGAAGTTACCGATGTTCTTCTCATTGAGGCATCGGCTAACAGTTCTGTAGATAATGTCCTCGAACTGCTCTTCATTTAATACTACTATATTTTCCATAATTTATTGAAATTAATTTTTGTGCTGCAAAATTATCCCAATAAATTCAGAGAAATAAAAAGGGGAAACGAGCCACGTTCGCAATATATTGGTTATCAACATATTGCGAACGTGACAGGGGAAATGGTCTGGGGAAGATGAGGGGATAGATTCCCGTCAAAACATCACTTTGTCAAGTAATAGAACTCTTTTTCAAGCCCTTTTGTGTCTTTTAACTTTGCTGGTTTGTAATCAGGATTATGCTCACAGCCCACAATCTGGCAGAAATATTTGTACCAGTTTGTAAAAGAATTGGGCTTCAGTCTCGACATCTTATCACTATTATATATAAGGTGGGCTATCTTGGCATATTCCAAAACGCTTCTTTTCTTGGCCCTATCAGTCAAACTATCTTCAAGTTGCTTGTAGTAATCGATGTTACCAGTACCAATACCTCTAAACGGCGCTGTAAAATGCTCTGCAAAATCTTTTGGAAGATGATAACTGCCTATCTCATTTCGCAGTGATTCCACTTTCTCCTTGAAATCGTTTTCAAGGTCAATAACTGTCGGCATCTTGCCAAATTCATCCATTAAGAGATCTGCGCTGTAGAGGATTCTACGTTTGATTTCTTTCTTCTGAGCTTCATTGAATACACGGCTGTCAAACGAGTCTGTTAGAAGATTGACGCAATAAATGTATTCAAGTCCTATACGACAGAGAAATTCTTCGTATCTCTCGGCATTACTTGGATGGGTGATACCATATTTCACAAGCAAGTCCAAATAGGTGGCCTTTATCTTCTTGATATTGCATAACTCAGACATGTTGATGGTATATTTCAGGAAGTCGTCACCAATCTTATTAAGAATCAGGTCAAGATTCACAAAATTGTTATAGTAGAGATTGCGAACCTCTTCATTTACCTTGTCAACCACAACAATCATATTGTTATGCACGATTTCTGTTGACATCTTAGCGTAGCAGCAATAGTAATCACGAAACATCCTTTCAGTCATTTCCCTCTCTACTGCAGACATGGATTCATAATCAGATTCATTGGGGACATACTTCGGCATAAAGCCCATATCCTCAACTGTAGTCTTTACCTCCTTCAGTTTTTTTACAAAGTCATCCCATAAGGGTGTTCCTATTGTCATAATGTGTTATCCTGTAATTAATAATATCTACGAAATTTTTGCAATATTTCCCACATTTTGTGGATTTGTATTATCTTGTCTCGACACGTCTACATGTTTCGTAATCTCTGTTGTAATTCCTGAATCCGCTGCATTAGATGATCAAAATCCAATGACCTTCCATAAATGAAGTATCGCTGCATATTGGAATAATCCTGTCGCCAGTCATCCTGCACGTTCTCTGGTGGCAGAATGTTAATGGTGTCTGGGTGATGCAATGAGTAGTCCACATATCTTAGCGCATAGTAGGCTTTTCGATGTTCAATGATGGCATCATATAAAGTTTTGTCCGCTAATGCAGACTTACCAAACTCAGAATCCATAAGACGCTCAAGGTCATAGAGATGGCGGGACATCCTGACACTTCGAGGCTTGTCCTTCTGAAATTCCTCTGCCAACAAGAATATCTTCTCCAAGAAAGTACGAGTAGGCACTACAGTTTTGATTCGGCATACAGCATCTGTATCATCATCAGGGAATGTCCCGCATATAAGTGAACGTATTTCACGCTCCTCAACTGGCTCGTCCATAGAGAGACAGCTTATCTCAATCTTCACCCTGGGCGGGATGTAGTCAATCTTCCGAGTGAGAAGACTGTCGTAGTGAAGCACGATGACGGTTGGATCTTTGTCGCTATCAATAGGAACAAGTTCACCTTCCCTGTTTTCTACATGAGTGATGTTCTCTATCTGGTAGCCTGTGATACCCATGGCCTTTAAACGTTCATCAAGTTGACCTGACAAAGTGCTTTGGATATAGGCTCTCGACAACTTGCGCAGCTTATCGCGTTGACTCTTGTTGGACTTATTGACGCCAAAGAATGAATGACTGATAGCCAGGTCAATATCTTCAGAAAATCTTTCAATCAATCCCCAGCCTTTGCTAAGACTGGTACCGCCTTTGAATATCAAGCTTTCTGCACAATCCGCCTGGAATAGTGCCTTTAATGTGACACTAACCCACCAGTCCTTTTCAATTGCCGCCCGTCCAATACCAGGATGACTCTCTTCGGTCTTTTCCAACATGTATGAACGGTCGGTATCGTTATTATTTATCCAAAGTGTTTGTTTCATTACCTTTCTTAATTATAATAGGTGATATCATTTTTCGCATCCATATAGGAACCATCATTAGATCCTGACGAAGCTTGTCTTGTTCTGGTTCCATTCGAATGAGTTTTCTTATTTGAGATAGTTCTGTTTCGCCAACGTTATCCTTACCCAGTGCTCTGAGAGCTTGAACAAGATAAGCCATTAGTGTGGTTTTATATGCAAAATTACGTGGAACACCACGCTTGAATACAATGGTTTGATTACCCAGATTGATAGTTCTACCACTACCGTTAGTAAGGAATGTATAGGTCATTGGGACTTGTGTAGATAGTCCCAATTCATTAAGTGCAGTCTCTCCAACGGGAAGAATCACGGCATTGTCGCGTTTCGCAATACTCTCTGCTATCTGAATTATAGATGGCTTAACCGCTCCAAACCTGCTCAGCTTAGGCCTATAGTAGATGCCCTGAGCCAACTTGACAATTACATTGTCTTCTACGAGTTTAGTCAGCACATTTCCCACAAACTCCACATTATATTGCGGAAAGTCTGTCCTGAAAAGAACATTTCCAGGAGGAATTTCTTCTATGATTTGTCTGAGTGGTTTGTCTTCTGTCATACCTTTGAAATTTTTGCAATATTTCCCACTTTTTGCTGCAAAAGTACAGCTTTTATTTTATACGGACAATTTTTTGCAGAAAGAAATGAAGAATTTAACACTTGGCATTACCTTTTTTCTTCTTGGCTCCCTTGGCGGCGAGAATTTTGTCACCAACTCTCTGGGCCTGTTCTGAGATTCCAATACGGATATAGTTCTCAAAAACCTTTTGAGATTGATGTCCTGTTATACTACGGATTTCCTGATCAGAGAGCACATCTAATTTATATAAGTTGGTGGCTCCACTTCTTCGTGCTGTGTGAGAAGTAATAAGTTCATACTTAGGACGAATAATCTCGCCATGCTTATTCCGTTCAAATAATGGTGCGCCGTTGCGCTTCTCTGCGAGCTTGCTTAATTTGCCAAACCATTTGCGTTCATTCTCAGTAAACTTGGAGCCCGATTTCTTTTTCTTCAACAACTTTGTGTATGTCTTTTCCGATCGTTTCTCAACAGCAGTCAACACTGTGACATATTTCTCTTGGAACGACGGAGTACTTTCTGCTAAGATGGCAGCCACTGCCTTAATCTTCAGATTCATTTTCTGCTCCGATATTTCTGGGAAGTCGTAGTTGTACTTGTCGCATAGTTCATATACCCGATCATCGACTATGGGTACATTGACAGTTCTTCCTGTCTTTTTCTGAATCAATGTAATTTGTCCAAGTCCTTTGTCGTAGGTTACGAAATTTTCTTCACGAAGCCTACAGTAGTCGCTATAACGCTGGCAACTAAAGTAACCAAGAACAAAAATATCGCGGACTATCTCATTTTCACCTGTCAGTTCCAGATTATAAAGAGCATCTATTTCCTCTTCGGTCAGATATATCTCGGCTCGTTTCTCATCTTCCTTCACCGTTCTATCCTTCCACACCTTAAGGGAAACAGCATTCTTGTTGTAGCCCTCCATAGCAGCAAGGTTACAGAGCTTTCGGAAGCAAGTAACATTCTTGTTGATTGTGTTCGGCATAAAATCCTTCTTCTGAAGGAACTGCGTAAACCCGTCGGCAAATGGCTTGTCAATATCATCAAAGGTTACATTCCCGCCACAGTATTCATGAAGATACCTTCCAAATGTTTTCCATACTTGGACGGATCCGGCAGAATACTCAGAATTGCTACCATGACTGATGGAACCATCGGATATGCCTGCAAAGAAGTATTCATAGAACTGTACGACATACTTCCTCGACTTTGCTTCTGCAATCTTTTTAACCTGCTGGATTTCCTCAGTGCCACCAGTAACGATATTGTTCATGGCTTCTTCGATAATAGCCTTATCTTCTTTGGTGTTTATCTTCCCTTCGGCATAAAGCGTATCAACTGCTTTCATCACTCGCATCTGAAGGTCATGAACCTTAGCACCTTCCTCCGTCTGCTCATAACGCTGCATGGCTGAAAAACTACGTTGTGCCTTGTTCCATTCCCTGATGTCAACTTTGATGCCCGTGCAGACATACATCTGCATACCGTTGCGTCTTATCTTAGTGTAAAGGGGTGCTTCGCCCTCTTCTCGTTTTGATCTTAGAAAAAACTGTGCCATATAATTATTCGTTTAACTGGGTGCAAAGGTACAATAATTCTTCGAAAGTTGCACCCAATTTGCACCCAATTTTTGTTATTTAACGAATTTTATACATCCTATTACCTTTCAATCCTTTTATGTAACTTATTGGTATTTAGTTTCTTATAATTTCTAATAATTTCTGTTGGTTTCATACATTCAGGTTCAAGCCCATCCTGAAGCGCAAATAAAAAAATCCCGTAAGCCAAAGACTTACGGGATTTTTATTATTTATAATGTAGCGATGATTTAAATTCAACCTGCTAAGTTAACTTTTGCAGATTTCCCATTACATAGAGTTTACTTAACCTTTATGGCTACAGCTTTTAACTGTTGCCAGCCGGCACGGTCGGTAAGGCGAATCATGAAGTGGTAGTCGCCCGTTTCGGCATCGGCAGGTATCTGAATGTCAACTCGCGCCTTATAGGTTTGCAGACCTGCCGGAATCGTGTAGTTCTGGTTGAACACCCATGCCTTGGGTCCAGCCTCTCTCTTTGGTTCAAACTCACAATCTACGGCGGAACCTGAATGTGTGTGATGGTCGAAGTTGTTGTGTACCTCAATGTTATAGTTGCCCAGTTCCACATCGTCAGTGAAGACATACTGGAAGGGGATTACGTCGCCGGGATGGTACTGCTGGCACTCAACGGGATTGGCTATAATACCTTGTTCAGAGATGACGGGTTGCGACATATCACGTGATTCGTTGTCATCTGAACTGCTGCACGCACATAGTTCGCACAGCAGTGAAAGCAATAAAATTTTTTTCTTCATGTTTAAATAATTATTTGTCATGGTCATGTCCTTCGTTTTCATCCTTTATTTCAGTAATAGCCTTCTGAGCAGTTGTTGAACAGCCATTGGCATCGATGACAGTAAGTTTCAGCAAGTCATCCACCACAACTTTCTTGCCGGCAATGTCTACATGCATGTGGAAGCCATCGACGTTGAGCACACCGATATACTTACTATTTGTAACGGGTTGGGCTACCTTGATGGTTTTGCCAGTAGCATCGCATACATTGATCAGTATGGATGCCGTGCGTCCCTGAGCTACTATGTCAGCCTCTACGCAAAGTTCATCACCTTCTATGTTAGCATCTTCCAACTTAATAATTGGCGCAGGCGTATCTTCATCGTCGTTGCCACAAGAAGTGAAACTAACAGTCATTACACTCACGAGAGCCAATAGAAGGCTCATGTATTTCAGATTTTTCATTGTCTTATAATTATATTTGTTTGTTAATATTTGGATGTTAGAACTCCAGTTCCGCCTTCACTGCGACGTTTCGCCCGGGTTCAGGCACGTCAATGAGGCGGTAATAACTGGTGTGATCGTAGTAGCGGCGGTCAAGCAGATTGTCTGCATGTATCACCACGCTAAACGTCGTGCTACCTTTCAGACGGAAGTTTTTTCCTGCAGAAAGGTTCAGCGTCCAATAGCCGTCAGTAGGCTTCTCTGGTGGTACAATCTCATCTTGTCTGCCAACAACATGTGCATTCAGCCCCACGAATCCTTCGCCATACCAGTCGAAGATGTACTTCATACCAGCATCTACCGTCCACGGCGTGGAGAACGGCAGGGCGTATCCCTTCTTCTCGCCAGACTTCTGGCGGGCATAGAGGTATTCACCCTGTACATGGGCATGCCAATGCTGCGTGATGCGACATGTGGCTTGAGCCTCCACACCATAGCGCAGTACGCGTGTCTGGGTGTAGTTGTAGAGCTGCAAACCTTCTACATACTGCGCCGTGGGGCTCAGGTAGATGTAGTTTGGGAAATAATTCAAGTAGGGTTCCACTTCTATCTCCCACCTATCGTCAGCCCAACTCACTGAGGCATCTATCTGATAACTCTCTTCTGCGTCGAGACTGGCATTGCCACGTTCATAGCGGAAGATATGATAGTTGATGCCGTCGGCACCCAGTTCCTTAGGAATAGGTACACGGAACGACTTTCCCGCGTTTGCCTTCATAACCCATTGCCCCAGACTGTAGTTCACGCCTGCCGACCAGGTGAAGCTCGTAAAGTGTCGACGCTGTTCCGTAGACCGTTGCTGATAGACGGGGGTACCATTCACGGGTGTTGTGAACCAATCCTGATAGCTGTGTATGTGGGTCCGTGCATAGTCAAGGCGCAGTCCGGCATTCAGTATCAGGTTATCACGGAGAGTGTAGCGATCCATCACATAGCCGCCTATGCTGCCTGTCTCGAAGTCGGGAATGATAAATCCCCAGCCATCGCGACGGTTATGCTGATATTCGCCGTTCAGTCCGCCTTTCAGGACATGCTTACCGTATTCGCAGCGCAGCGACAGTCCTGCCGTATAGGTATCTTTTTCGAAACGGCGTTCCAATGTGTCGTCGGGCTTTGGCATATAGCCGTGGCTTACAGGCTCAGACAGTTCTTCGCGCACGTTTTTCTGATATGCCAGATTCAACTCTGCCGATACTCCATCGGTACGCCATGTGGTATGGCTGAGCACTTTCAGATGATTTACCCACTGGTAGGGTAAGTCAATGTCGCGTCGCGACCTGTCGTAGTCGATGTCTGAAAGTCGCACTTCCAAGCCGTGCGCATTGGCAAAGAAACCACTCTTATGGTAACTGTCGCTAACTCTTACGTCGGTGTGGAAGTTATAATCCTGATAGCCCAGCATCACACTGCCGTCACGCTCACAGCCTGCCGTGTTGCGCAAGCGTTGGTCCTTCAGTTTTATCCAATATGAATAATACTGAATGCTGTCAGTGGGTACGCGGAAGTCGGCATAGTCTATGAGCGTGGCATTGGCACGGAAGAAGAACTTTCCCTTACGTCCGCCAATCCGTGCAGATAGCCCAAGCTGTTCGTTATTCGAGCGTCCGAACAACTGCACGCTGCCGCTGAGCGGCTCCGTAGGTACATGGTTAGTGTGAAGACTAAGCACACCGCCGATGGCGTCGCTGCCGTATAGCAGGGCTGCCGGTCCCTTGATAATTTCGGCACGGTCGACGGCAAACTGGTCTATCTCCAGTCCGTGATCGTCGCCCCACTGCTGTCCTTCGTGCTTAATTCCATCCTCCACTACAGCCAGGCGGTTGAAACCCAGACCACGAATGACGGGCTTCGACTGCCCGGAGCCGATAGCCATAGCTTTCACGCCAGGGATGCCTTCCAGCGTCTGCATCAGACTGCCCGCAAAGTTCTGTTTCAAGTACTCGCGATTTACGTGCACAGTAGTCTGCGACGAACGCATCTGGTAGTCGCGGCGCTGTTGTCCAGTAACTGTGACAGCATCCAGCGTGATGGTCGTATCAGCTGGTTCCACAGCAAATAGTGTGGCAGCCAGTAATAATGTTATCATACTGATTGTCTGTTTGAATATACTACATTTATGTCCCGCGATAGAGACGGCAAAAGCAAGGGCTTGAACCCTGTTCAAACAGTGGGAGGAGCACGAAGTGTGGGGATGCCGCAAGCATCAAGGAGGACAATACTCTGACGCTGGGCAAACTGTATCTTGCTAACCTTATTATATTTGATGAGCGTGGCAATGGCTACGAACAGCAGGGGTAAGGACAGGAACTGACAGAGCACACACTCATGCAGCGAGACTGTCTGCTGACCCAGATGGCCGTGGCAATGATGCTGGCGGCCCCCTTCGTCAGCACCGCCAAAAGCAAGGCTGAGGAGGCCGACAGTCTGATACGTCTGGGCGAGGCCGATGTGAGCAAGGAACATTTCGCCGACGCCATACAGCACTTCATGGGCGCCCAGCAGATAGCGCAAAGCGAGCATCTGCCCGACCTGCTCTATCTGGCCACCTACGACATGGGCATCTGCTATTTCTACATCTCCGAATTCGGCGAGGCACTCAACTGCTACTATGCCGCCCACGACATCTG
>CACYKX010000096.1 GCA_902775075.1 uncultured Prevotellaceae bacterium
TCTATATGGAGGTGTATTCGCTCGACTATGATAAACGGGCGTTCCTGGAATTCAACAAGAATAGTGCTCGCGAATTTGTGAGAATCCTCAAGGAGGAGGTTCGCAAATATGCTGCATGGCAGCAGGAAGGGGCAAAGAATAAATTCGAAAATAATAATTTCTATATCAACCCGGAACGTTTCTCTGTAAATGTGTATTTTGCTAAACATGATTCTATCCTCGATGATAAAATGTTTGGTAAGGCTGATAACCAGGAGTATTATATTGAATTCTATTATAATAGAAACCGGGAACAGGCTCGAATGTTTCTGAGAAGTGGTAAGATTAATGACTTACGACTGGGAACTGATTTTCAACTTACGGGATGGAGCGTCATCTTCCTCGAACCTAACCTGGAGGTGCAACAAATCATCGAATTACTCGAAAAGGCTATCAAGATGATATAAAAGTCACTTTAATGCTCTTTTTTAACGCTGTTAACTGCGTTGGTTTACGAAGTTAACTGCATACGCTTACGTTGTTAACTGTGTAAGGCTACGAAGTTAACTTCGTAGGCCGATGAAGTTAACTTCGTAATTTATGATGCCTAAATCCCCCATAGAATGGGGATTTAGGGATGAATGGTAACATCTTGTGACGAATGGTAAATGCAGACAAACTTGGTATTTCGTCACATAATATGGTTGTCTATCCCAACAATTTGGAAGGGATTATTTTTGCTCATACCTTTGTCATCGAAGTTTCAAGGGAACGCATTCTCTCAAAGATGCAAACTTTGGTAATCTTCGATACACTTCTCTGCAAGTGTCACGAAATAGGAATTCTCTTTGCTTATAGGTTTTAACATAAAGAAACTCTAAAATTCGTATTAACTATTAGGTTTAAAATGTGTATATCTCTACACACGGCAACATCTGTCGGTAGACACGTGTTGCTTTTCTAAGAAAATTAAATTTTAACATATACAAATAGGTGAACTAAGGTATGAAAAGAATTTTTTGTTTTGTAGCAGCAACAGTTTCTTTGTTGCTACTCAACTTTACACCAGCAGAAGCTCAGACCACACAGACGATACGTGGACAGGTGTGTGACATGGCATCAGGAAAGCCGATGGTTGGTGTTACCGTCATCGTAGATAACGACTGTAAGACCGGCGATGTCACAGACGTGAATGGTAATTTCATGATCCATCAGGTTCTTGTGGGCCGTCATTCTGTAAAGGCCAGCTATATTGGTTATGAACCTTTGATCCTGAAGGAGCAGTTGCTGTCTTCGGGAAAGGAGTTGGTACTCAACCTGAAACTGACAGAGAGTACTTCTGAAATCGGAGAGGTTGTAGTAAAACCAAACGTCAACAAGCAAATGCCGTTGAACCAAATGGCTCAGGTGGGAGCACGTATGTTCAGCGTGGAGGAAGCCAACCGCTATGCGGGAGGATTGGCTGATCCTGCACGTACTGCAGCCATGTTCGCTGGTGTTGCATCTGGTGCGAGCAACGGTATCAGTATCCATGGTAACTCTCCACAGATGCTACAATGGAGGATAGAGGGTGTCGAGGTGAACAACCCGAATCACTTCGCTGAGATAACGGGAGCTGGCGGTGGTATCTTCACATCGCTCAATGGTACGGTATTGGCCAACAGTGACTTCCTTACAGGGGCGTTGCCAGCGGAATTTGGAAATGCGCTCTCCGGTGCTTTCGACATGAAGATGCGTGTGGGTAACAACATGAAGTTTGAACATGCGATACAGGTGGGCACCATGGGTATAGACTTTGCTTCGGAAGGTCCTTTAGGAAAGGGTAACAACGGGAGTCATCGGGCTTCATACCTCGTGAACTATCGTTATAGTTTCCTCTCCATCGCTCAGAAATTACACGCTGTGAACATGGAGAAACAGAAGCTGGATTATCAGGATTTGAGTTTCAAACTCAACTTCCCTACAGCCAAGGCTGGTACTTTCTCTGTTTGGTTCAGTGGTTTGATAGATCATTTTCTTAATGATGTGGCTGATGTATCCGACTGGGAGACGCTTTGGGATTCTAACAGTTCATGGTCGCGCCAGCACAGTTGGGCCGGTGGACTGAAGCATACTTTCCGCTTTAGATCGGGTGGTACGCTAACTTCTAACATTGCTTGCACTGGGTAATATGAACAGTCGTGACAACTCTTGGAATGTCATCATTGATGTACAACATCAGCATAAGTTCTCGGCACGGTATACGATGCAGAATGGTTTCAACCATCAGCATATTGCCTTCAACACTTGGATGGACCATATTCAATATGTCGGTGGACCGCTGTACAGAATCTATCAGTCGGATGGTAATACTGGTCTGACGCGTGCCTACACGAATCACAAGTTGGCTTTAAGCGACCGTCTATCGGCTGTGGCTGGTGTAAACGTGATGTGGTTCAACTTGAACAATCAATGGATCGTGGAACCTCGTGTGAGTATGCAATACAAAACTTCGGCTACAAGTACGCTGTCGATGGCTTATTCCATGAACAGTCGTAAGGAGAATACGAATACTTATTTTGTAACGGGTTCTGACAATAAGGAGCTTGGACTTACACGCTCGCACTATATCTCGGCTTCATTTGCGCAAAGATTGGGTGATAATGCGATTCTCAAGATTGAACCTTACTGGCAGTATCTCTTTGATGTTCCGGTAGAAAAGGGAAGTACTTATTCTATCATCAATCATAAACTTTTTTATCAGGATCGCCAGCTTGTGAATGATGGTGCGGGACGCAACTATGGTGTCGATCTCACCTTGGAGCGTTATCTCAAGGATGGACGCTATGGGATGTTCACGGTGACTATCTTCAGTTCGAAATATCGTGATGCGCAGAGGGTTTGGCATCATACGCGGCAAGACCGTGGATATATCGCCAACATCTTAGGTGGTAAGGAATGGATGGTAGGAAGCGCCAAGAAGAATGTCTTCGGTGTTAACACCCGTCTGACCTTGATGGGTGGTGACCGATATACGCCACTAGAGGATGGTATGACTTATGAGGATGTGATGAAGCTTTCTGACAAGACAATACCGGAATATACGGATAATCCTTTCAGCAAGCGACTGAGCATGAACGTTGGTTATGCTTTCTCCATAAAATATACTATCAATGGTAAACATGGGGCTCAGCATTTCATCATAGATTATCTCAGTCTGCGTGCTTTCAACGGTCAGACTTTTGATATCCATACGCATAATCTGAAGAATATGTATACTACTCTCACATTTCCGAACATAGCTTATCGCATCGAATTCTAACGATTGCCTTTGCTGTTATAGGTTCAGTAGCATACCGATATTGTATATTCCCTGTTTACCGTAACCTAATTCGAGGAATCCGCGCATGCGCTCTCCACCAACTTCTATTCCGACCGGTGAGAACTGATAGGCTACTTTGCAATTGTTCTCATGGGTCTCGGGATAGGAGTTGCCTCTTGATATTGCATCCAACTTATAATGTTGAATACCTAAGGCTGCCTTTGTGTATAACCGGAAGTGGTTTTTGGCTATCCATGAATATTTCACTGAGGGCATCAAGTACTGGGATTTGGTATGGATGCTGATATCTGAGAATGGAAATAAACTATATAGTATTCCTCCAAAGACATAAGAGATGGCATCGCCATCTTTTGCCCTTTCACTCCACTTCACTCGGGCTTCGGCTTCAGACTCTGCTATACCGAGGTTGGCTCCTATCGCCCAATGTTTGTTAAGATGATAGAAGTACTCTAAGGTACCTGCCGCCTGGATACCACTGATACCAAATGGTGATGATCCTTCCAGATTAAATTTTTCTATATATTGCTCACATCGGTCCTTGACATGTGAGTCTACTCCCATTCCAAAGGTGGCACGAATTTCATGCTTGTTTGTCTGACCATAAGCGGGAATAGCGAGAAGTATGGATAAGGAGGTGGCTACTTTCAAAAAACTTGTTTTCATGTTATAATTTATTGTGGTTTAATCTTCATATCGTGGAAAACGATGTATGTTCTTTTAGCAAATACAAAGTTATTACTTTCTTGACAGAGATACTACCGCCTGGACGATTGTTTATTTTTTTTAACAATAGCGCTTTTATTTCTTAAAATATATTATTCAACTGAGTTCTTAGCATAAAAAAGTGGATTCTAACAGTAGAATCCACTTTCTCGATATGTTTAGTTCTAATTTATTTTGCTCTGAACTTTTCTGCTTGTTGCTGAATCAAAGCAGCATCATTGAAATAGTCGATCTGCATAGCCTTGCGAACTTCGTCCATAGTCTGTGCAGCGGTCTCACGAGCTTCGATGCTACCCTTCTTCAGGATATTATAGATTTCAGGGATATCCTGCTCATACTCATGACGGCGCTCACGGATAGGATCAAGCATGCGGTTGATGACATTGTTAAGCATCTTCTTACACTTCATATCACCAATGCCACCGGCTGTATAGGCAGCCTTCAGTTCATCAAGATTCTTGAATTCAGGCCAGAAGTCGGCAAAATCCTGATCGGTAGAGAAGGCGTCGAGATATGTAAATACGGCATTACCCTCTACATGGCCTGGGTCGCTGACATTCAGATGGGTTGGGTCGGTATACATGCCACGAATCTTCTGCCATACGGTATCCTTGTCATCGCTAAGGTAGATGCAGTTGCCAAGACTCTTACTCATCTTTTCCTTTCCGTCTGTACCAGGGAGACGACGTGCTGTAGCGTTCTCCGGCAACATGATCTTAGGCTCTACCAATACTGGTGCATAGGTTTCGTTGAAACGGCGAACAAGTTCGCGACAAAGCTCTATCATAGGGTTCTGGTCCTCACCGGCAGGAATCGTCGTTGCCTTGAATGCTGCGATATCAGCGGCCTGAGATACTGGATAGCAGAAGAAACCCAGTGGGATGGAATCGCCTTCGAAACCACGCATCTTTACTTCTGTCTTGACGGTAGGGTTACGCTGTACTCGACTCACGCTGACGATGTTCATCAGATAGGTGGTAAGTTCGGCAAGTTCCGGAATCTGACTCTGGATATAGAGCGTACACTTGGTAGGATCAAGTCCTGCTGACAGGTAATCGAGAGCTACCTCTATGATATTCTGGCGTATCTTCTCTGGATTATCTGCATTATCGGTAAGGGCTTGCACATCAGCCATGAATACGAACATGCGATCGTAATCACCCGCGTTCTGGAGTTCTACGCGGCGGCGAAGACTTCCTACATAATGACCTAAGTGAAGTTTACCAGTTGGACGGTCGCCCGTCAAAATTATCTTTCCCATTATTGTTTTATTTTTCCTTTTTCTTCTTGAATTGCAAAGATACGGCAATTTGACCGGAATACAAAATAAATAGAAGTTTTTTTAAAATTATGGTATTTCTAATGGTATTTGTTACATTTTTATATACCTTTGTAGCCAAATTAGAATTCAATAGGTTATGTTTAAAAGATTAGCATTTTTAGGATTAACATTATTACCTCTCACGACTTTTGCACAAAACAAGGAGATTGAACTTAATGTACAATTGCCTCAAATCATTGTTTATGCCAACAAGTCGAACAAACTGGACACGATCGTATGGAATGGTACAATACAGGATGCGGATATCTCTAAGTCGGTAAAGGTGAACAAACAGAAATATTTTCCGAGTATTCCACCGGGAAATTATAGTGGTATCACGCATATCAAGGGAAGTAGGTATGCGCTGATCACTGATAAATTTCCTAGTGCCGGATATTATATCTTTGATATCACCTTTGATAAGGAGGGGCAGATCGTAAATGTCAAAAACATGGGATTCACCAAGACGGGTGACACGAATATGGACGAGGAGGCTATCGCTTTCAATCCGTTCAATAAGCATCTGTATATCGGCAACGAGGAGAATTCGACAATTCAGGAAGTTGAGGATGACAAGGTGTTGAAGACTGTAACAATTGAGGATTTCAAGAAGTATGGTGTGCATAACCGTATCATCGAGAGTTTGTGCTTTGATGCGAACAAGAGGCATTTCTACACCATCAATGAGAGTACACTGAAGGGGGACCAAAAATATCTGTTGAGACTGAAGGAACTAGATGAGGACTTGAAGGAGGTGAAGGAATACAGTTATCGTATGGATACGCCTGAAATCGAGGATAATAAACCGGTAAACGAGCATGCTTATGGGGTGTCGGAATTGTTGGCTCTTGGTGATGGTACCTTACTGGTACTGGAAAGGGAGTTTTACGTAACTGACCTTAAGGTGGGCAGTTGGGTACAAAATAAGATTTATCGTATATTGCCCGGACATCGCAGAAAGCAATTCGTAGCAAAATGGAAAACGCGAATTAATTTCACGTCATATAATTTGGCAAACTATGAAGGTATGTGTCTCGGTCCGAAACTTAAGAATGGAAGACAGGTGGTTATCTTATGTGCGGACAGTCAAGACCAATATAAAGGAATATTAAAAGACTGGTTTAGAACCATCATCTTATAACGAAAAAACCTTTCCCCGAAAAGAGGAAAGGTTTTTTGTTATGTTTAGAATTCTGCATTTTTCGGAGTACGAGGGAATGGTATAACATCGCGGATGTTTTGCATTCCTGTAACAAACAAGATAAGTCGCTCGAAACCAAGACCGAATCCTGCATGTGGACAAGAACCGTACTTACGGGTATCAAGATACCAACTGTAACTTTCTTTCTCCATTCCACGTGACTCGATCTCACCAATCAACTTGTCATAGCTTTCTTCACGAACAGATCCACCAATGATTTCACCAATACGAGGGAATAGTACGTCTGTTCCTTGCATGGTCTTGCCATCTGGGTTCTTCTTCATATAGAAGGCCTTGATCTCGCTAGGATAATCGGTCATGATAACAGGACGCTTGAAGTGCTCCTCTACGAGGTAACGCTCGTGCTCGCTGCTCAGATCCATACCCCAACCGGTGATAGGGAACTCGAACTTGTGACCGTTCTTTACTGCTTCCTCGAGAATCTTGATTCCTTCTGTATAAGGAAGGCGTACAAAGTCTTCTTTCACTACTGACTCCAAAGTCTGAAGAAGGGTCTTATCGATCATCTTGTTCAGGAACTCAAGATCGTCCTTGCAGTTATCAAGAGCCCAACGTACACAGTATTTGATAAAATCTTCCTCGAGATCCATCAGCCCTTCTTGATCAAGGAAGGCTACCTCTGGCTCGATCATCCAGAACTCTGCCAAGTGGCGAGGGGTGTTGGAATTCTCGGCACGGAAGGTTGGACCAAAGGTGTAGATAGCTCCTAAAGCTGTAGCACCAAGCTCACCTTCAAGCTGACCACTTACGGTAAGGTTGGTCTTCTTACCGAAGAAATCGCGATCGTAAGCAACTTCACCATCCTTACCTGTACGGTTTAAATCTAGTGTTGTTACTTGGAACATCTCACCAGCACCTTCTGCATCACTTGCTGTGATCAGTGGAGTGTTGAAATAATAGAATCCATGCTCATGGAAATACTTATGGATAGCAATTGCCATATTATGACGAATACGGAAAACTGCGCCAAAGGTATTTGTACGAAGGCGGAGATGAGCATATTTACGCATATACTCGAAACTCTGGCCTTTCTTCTGCATTGGATAGTCGTTAGGACAAAGTCCATAGATTTCTATCTCCTTGCTCTGTATCTCTGATGCCTGACCCTTACCCTGACTCTCTACGAGTGTTCCCACTACGCTGATACAAGCGCCTGTGGTTATGCTCTTTAAAGCGTCTGCATCCATTGTAGCAGGATCTACTACGATCTGGATATTCTTTATTGTAGAGCCATCATTTAAAGCTATGAAGTCGACAGCTTTGCTGCTTCGATGGGAACGTACCCATCCTTTTACATTAATGTCTTTACCAAAGTCGGTACTCTGAAGAGCATCAACAACTTTTGTTCTTTTCATTTGTATCTGTTTGTGTTTGTTTATTCAAAGGCTCCCATGCGAAGCATATCTACTTCCTTCTCTGTGAGGAAGCGCCAATCGCCACGGCGAAGATTCTTCTTGGTAAGTCCTGCGAACTGTACACGATCCAATTTAACAACACGATAGCCTAGGCTCTCGAAAATACGACGAACAATACGGTTCTTGCCGCTATGGATTTCGATACCTACCTGGCTCTTGTCACGATCATCTGCGTACTCTACTGCATCTGCCTGGATTTCTCCATCCTCCAAAGTGATACCATCACGAATCTGCTGAAGATCATGAGCAGTAACATTCTTATCGAGATGTACGTGATAGACTTTCTTCTTCAGGAACTTTGGATGTGTCAACTTACTAGCTAAGTCGCCATCGTTGGTAAGAAGAAGTACACCTGTGGTGTTACGGTCGAGACGACCTACTGGATAGATACGCTCTGGACATGCATCCTTAACAAGGTCCATAACGGTCTTGCGCTGCTGTGGATCGTCACTTGTTGTAACATAATCCTTTGGTTTGTTCAACAACACATAAACTTTCTTTTCCAAAGAAACGGTCTGATCGTGGAACTTAACTTCGTCTGTGCGAACTACCTTTGTTCCAAGTTCTGTAACGACTTCGCCATTAACAGAAACAACTCCTGCCTGGATGTATTCATCTGCCTCACGACGTGAGCAAACACCTGCATTGGCAAGATATTTGTTCAAACGAATTGGCTCGTTTGGATCGATATTCTCTTCCTTATATTCGATACGCTTCTTCATGCTATACTTAGCATTTGGATCGTAATCTGTTGAATGCGGACGATAGCCGCGATTATTGTTGTAACCACCACGATTGCTATTGTTGTAACCACCGCGTGACTGATAGCCGCCACGGTTGCTTCCATAACCACCTGCACGGTTGTTGTAGCCACCGCGATTGCTGTTGTTATAACCGCCACGTGACTGATAACCACCATGGTTGTTATATCCACCTCTTGGCTGATAGCCACCTTCCTCTTCGTTATTGTTGTAACGAGGACGATAACCTCCCTGCTGACGAGACTGATAACCACCGCGGTTATTATTATAGCCACCTCTTGACTGATAGCCACCACCACGATTGTTGTTGTATCCGCCTCTTGGCTGGAAACTACGCTGTGGACGCTCATTACCACTCTGGAGACCTGCTCCAAAGCCTTCTGGACGGAAACCACCTTCATCGTTGCTCATACTTCTTGAAGAACTGTATGTGCGCTGACTGTGAATACGTGGACGCATCGGGCGTCCATTTCCACGGTAATTTCGTTGATAACCGCCTGCTGGGTTGTAGCCTTCACGGCTGCTCTCATTATTGTCTGCTGCAGACGAATCCTGAGGTTTGTTTTCAAATTCTGTATCCATTTTCTTTTCTCTTTTTAGCCTCACGGCCTGTTGATAATTAAATTGTACTATTTATTAGTTTAATGTTTATATTTGTAGAATACTACATTCCCGTATAATTATGAGGGGTGATTGCCATAAGTTCGGCCTTTACCTCTTCACTGACATTCAATCCTTGGATAAATTCATGAATAGTCTCCTCTGTCATGGTCTTGTTCGTTCTTGTCAATGCCTTCAAAGCCTCGTAAGGATGCGGATAAGCTTCACGACGCAAAATGGTCTGAATAGCCTCTGCAACAACTGCCCATGTGTTGTCCAGATCTTCTTCTATCTTTGCTTCGTTCAGAATCAACTTTCTTAATCCTTTCAAAGTGCTCTGGATTGCAATAACACTATGACCGAGTGGTACTCCTATATTTCGAAGAACTGTAGAGTCGGTAAGGTCGCGCTGCAATCTGCTCACTGGTAGCTTCATTGCCAAGAACTGTAGAATTGCATTTGCAATACCGAGGTTACCTTCACTATTTTCAAAGTCGATAGGGTTAACCTTATGTGGCATAGCACTAGAACCTACTTCACCGGCCTTTATCTTCTGCTTGAAATATTCCATAGAGATGTACATCCAGAAATCTCTGTCCATATCGATGATAATGGTATTGATTCTGCGAATAGCATCAAAGATAGAACCTAAATGGTCATAATTGCTGATCTGGGTTGTCCATTGTTCACGCTCCAAGCCTAACTTTTCAGAGACGAACTTACTTCCAAACTCTCTCCAGTTATAGGTCGGATATGCTACATGATGTGCATTATAATTACCTGTTGCACCACCAAACTTGGCTGTGAAACGACATGCTTTCAACAAATTCAACTGCTCTGTGAGTCGATAAACAAAAACCTCAATTTCCTTACCCAAACGGGTTGGTGAAGCTGGTTGTCCATGGGTCTTAGCAAGCATTGGTACTTCTTTCCATTCTTCTGCATACTGTTGCAACTGATCTATCAACTCTTGAATCTGAGGATAATAAACCTGCTCAAGGGCTTCCTTGATAGAAAGAGGTACACTGGTATTATTGATATCCTGTGAAGTAAGACCGAAATGAATAAACTCTTTGAAAGCTTCAAGTCCTCCTATTTTATCAAATTCTTCTTTAATAAAATACTCTACGGCCTTTACGTCATGATTTGTGGTTTTCTCAATATCTTTTACGCGAGCTGCATCTTTTTCGTCGAAATTACGATAAATATCGCGAAGACGATCAAACAAAGCATGATCGAACTCTGCTAGCTGTGGCAATGGTAATTCACATAATGTGATAAAGTACTCAATTTCTACACGAACACGATACTTAATAAGTGCATACTCTGAAAAGTAGTTCGCAAGTGGTTCCGTTTTACTTCTGTAACGTCCGTCAATCGGAGATACGGCTGTTAATTGATCAAGGGTCATAACTAATACGTATTATTAATAGACTGCAAATATAACCATTAAAAATGAGAATTACCTTATTAATAGTGATAAATAAAATTAAAAATAGAATTCTGTTAACCTAAAAGCACAAAAAAAAGAGTCTCACATAAGTAAGACTCTCCTAGTGGGCGTTGACGGATTCGAACCGCCGACCCTCTGCTTGTAAGGCAGATGCTCTAAACCAACTGAGCTAAACGCCCTTACTTTTGTAAAGCGATTGCAAAGGTATTGATTTTATTTGAAATTACCAAATCATCGCCCGTATTTTTACATATTTTAATATTTAATATTAGATAGATCATCCTGTTACAACAGATTATCTTCCAGATCTATAATACCTTTAAAAACAAAAAAACCCTGCAATTCCGAAGAATTACAAGGCTCACCCCTAGTGGGCGTTGACGGATTCGAACCGCCGACCCTCTGCTTGTAAGGCAGATGCTCTAAACCAACTGAGCTAAACGCCCTTACTTTTGTAAGGCGATTGCAAAGGTATTGATTTTATTTGATATTACCAAATTTTTCGAATACTTTTTATCAAAAAAAAGAGTGGTTCGAAAGAACCACTCTTATATTAGTTGAGTTGATAATATCAATATTACTCAGCAACCTGTACAGTAGCGCGACGGTTGAAAGAGATTGGAGAAAGCTCCTCAACACCACCGTTACCCTTAGCCTCGATGTTAGCGTTATCAACACCCATCTTAACAAGTTCCTTAGCTACAGTGTTTGCACGAGCCTCAGACAACTTCTTGTTGAACTCAGCAGAACCAGTTGCCTTATCAGCATAACCGTTAACAACAAGCTTAGAACCATTGTCCTTTGCATACTTAGCAAGAGCCTGTACGTTTACGAGATCCTTCTGAGAAGCGATTGTTGACTTACCAAGGTTGAAGAATACAGAGATTGGAGTGTTAACGAACTCCTTAGTTGTTTCAGCTGCCTTCTGGTTAGCAAGAAGAGTCTTAAGACGCTCGTTCTCTGCGTTAGCATCGTTAAGCTGGTTCTTAAGAGCATCGATCTGTGACTGATGAAGTGCGTTCAAAGCATCTACATCAGGAACCTTGTTCCAAGTAGACTTACCAAGGTTGAACTGAAGACCAACCTCTGCATAAAGCTGGTTGTCCTGGTTGTCCCAACCACGATGACGTGGAGCAGCAGCAACACCGTCAGCATCACCACTCATAAGGTTCCAACCACCTTCAGCATATACATTAAGGTGCTTAGCAACCTTCCAAGAAGACTGAACACCAACGCTAGCTACGAAACCATATCTGTTATAAGTCATTGAACGAGAAATACCAGCACCAGCGAATGGGATAACATTCCATACACGGTTCTCATTGTAACCACAGAACAGGTTGCTCAAGTTGAACATTACCTGCTCGTTCAAAGTCCAATACTTGTTGCAGTTACCATAGTTATCACCATCAACAACTGCTTTACCCCAAATACCCTGAGCCTTTGTACGAAGACCAAGACCTGGAGTGAACCACTTACCAATAGCAAGTGCAGCACCTGGGTTAGAACGGAACTTGCGAAGAGGTAATCTTCTTAAATCCTGTCCGTGCTCCTCGTTAGAATACCATGCATTCCAATCTGCACCTACCTCGACAAACCAGTTGCTCCAGAATGAATTAGTAGCAACACTGTACTTCAATTCTGGTGTTGCGTCTTCCTGAGCGTTTGCGCTCAAAGTAAGACCGACCATTGCCATTACGATCAATAATTTTTTCATAACCTTATTTGTTTAAATCAAAAAAAATTTCTACCTATTTACCCTATAGTTCGCTGCAAAGTTAATAATTATTTTCATAAAACATCTTTTTTTAGAAAGAAAATGACAACAAAAGTATTAAAAACATAAAATTTTCCTTTTCTTTGTTACTTTTATCCTAATAAATGTTCTATTTCCTGCTGTTTTAATATACACAGTATATTTTTCCCGTCAGGAGTATAATTTACATTATTACAAGCAAAGAGTTGATTTACAATATTTTCCATCTCACTATTGCTTAACACCTGACCTTGAGGGATTGCGGCATATCTGGCCAACGACAGAGCCAATGACTTACAGATTTCTTCCTTCACGGTAGCTCCCTTTTCTATAGCTGCCTGAACCATATCACTGACAAGGTTCATGATTTTTATGCCATCTAATCCTGTCGGTACTGCATTAACTGCATAACTGTTACCACCCAGATCGGTCAATTCGAACCCCATCTCCTGCAACTCTGGTAGGATATGCTGCAACATGACTTGATCGGAAGCACAAAACTGAACGACCTCTGGGAACAGTACTTTCTGAGATTCTATCTTTTTCTCTTTTAGTTGTTCCAGATACATATCAAACAGGATTCTGATATGTGCACGGTGCTGGTCGATGATCATCAAGCCAGACTTTACAGCCGTCATGATATATTTGCCCTTATATTGATAATGACTAGGAGATTTCTCGTCTATAATCTCATGCGATGTTTCTACAGAACTTTCTATTTCCCCATAATCAAGTTCCTGAGTATCATCAAATAGATTCTTTGGCGCATTTTGCAGTTCTCCTTCTCCCAATCCTTCATATAATTTCTCCCATTGTTGTGACATCTGACGAGAACTTTTGAAGTCTGAGGTGGTCTGCTGAAATGGATTATACTGTGGATTGTATTCCACCTTAGGACTGCTTGTC
>CACYKX010000097.1 GCA_902775075.1 uncultured Prevotellaceae bacterium
GACCCGAGGCACCCCCTACGTTGTCGATCTCTGGTGATCTTCAAGGGGGTCATTTTTCAATTAGCGCAAGGGGGTCATTTTTAGGCTAGCGTGAGCAATATAAGAATATCAGCATAACTGAAAACTAATTTATCAGTGTAACCTTTAAGTTGGTCTCCGATGTTTCTGACTTTATCAAGCAAATTGTCTATACTGATGTCATCGGTAAGAATCATAGGATCAAACCGCCAAATAACAGCACCTATGCCTAAGTTGTCAACTAATTGCTTAAAGGTTTCAATGCGTTGGCTAAGTGGAGGAACATTCTCCAGCCTCTCTTTTTCATAATCATTCAGAGTATACTGAATATAACATTTTATATTTCGCTCTTTCAAGATATGCAGATATTTCAGAAGTCGGCTGGGGTTCTTTGACCAGAATACGATAAAACGTGTCTTGTCATAAGAGATGTAGGACTTAATGCCATTAAATGGGTTAGTCCATGCAGAATATCCCTTCTCAAGTCTGTCGAAGAACCAGTCCGCATAGAATGCCGGTATATCTGTGCTTCTACTCGCAGATACAATTACAGGAGCCTGGGCTTTGACCAGTTGCCCATCTATTGTAATATTTGTATGTCCCCAAGTTGCCATTGTGTGACCTTGATAATATTTAAATGTTAAAGAGCCGAGTAAGTAAGACTGTTATAATTGTCTACTCATTGAAATGAATAAAGTTACTACATTTATCACCAAAAATATTTTCAGGATTTCTGATGCAAATTCCTTGTAACCAAGAACGGATCTCTTCTACAATAGAGATAACATTTTGATTAGCAAGACTGTCTACATCTAATGTTAAGCCCTTTGTATTAAGGTTCCCGTTCTCGTCGAAATAATTATTAAAAGAATCACCAGAACGGAAGAGCCTATAGTTTGTTAATATAAATCGATCGTGAGGACGTTCATTCTTGTACATAACAAAAGTTACTTTCGTTCCTGATTTTTTGCCAAAAATAGTCTCAATATTTTTTTTGACAATCGAACGCTTTTCTTCTTCGACTACATCAGTAAAGAAGACAATATTCACCTTTTGCTTGTCTTTCATTCTAGCAAACAATCTTAGAAGTACATAAAGATTCTTATCCATGACGGTGTTGCTTACATCAAATAGATAACGATCAGCTATGACTATATCACTACAAGGCATAATATGACCATCATCAAGCAATCTTTTCCATCCTGGAAACGTTTGTTTATCTCTTATGTTGTAAATAGAATGAAGATCAAAAGATCCAGTACAAAACAATTCACGAAGTAATGCCACCTCATCTCCTACATCTCCAATTAGCATTGAGTGGGTATCCTTCAAAGTACTCACCTTCTCGTCATCAAGCAAAAATACAGACGTGAACAGTTTCCAATCTTTGTTAGTCCTGAAATTTGTTTTTAGCGGTCGCTCTGGAAATTTCTGTGTTCTGAATTCATCAACGTTCTCAGACTTACCTCTGCCAGCTGACACCTTAGATAACAACCACGGCAACAGGTCTTCGTCCTTTTCACAACTTCGTTTTTCGAAGTTGAAAATCAAATGCATATTTCTCCGAATAAGCCGCTGGCATTCCTCATACACATCACGGTCGTCAACATTTGTGTTCTTTCCAGCTCTAAGGAATGAAACAAGATTATTCTTATCAATGTATAGATCCATAAATTAAAGCATTTGAAACATAAGACTTGCAGCTTCGTCATAGAAGCCTTTACCAAATTCGTTCACAAACTTACCATCCTTACGATACCCCAAAGAATAGGGTTGCTCATTTTTCTGAAGATAGTAGGTCCTGAATGGGCTTTTCATCTCCGCTTCATCATTGGAAGAGTAGTCCATATGCGCAACCAGCACTTGGGATTTGCGAATAAGATACTCACTATGTGTCTCTACTATGAAGTGTATATTGTAGTTGGTATACGCATCAAGGAACATATCTGCCAAAAGAGACTGAAGCTTTGGATGAAGATGATTCTCTGGTTCTTCTATAGCTAAAGTCTGAGTTAGGTATTTAATGCACCCTTTGCTTTTACGATTGCATTTTACCATATATCCATCACTCTCCCAAGATTCATGAGTCTTGGCGGTCAAAATAGCCATCTCAATATTTAGTAGAATGCTCAACAATTGAGTGATACCATATCCCTCATCTGCCAGCAATCTGCCTTCATCCCCAGGTTTCTCATGCAGCAGAGCTAATAGCCCTGTTCCACTTTCAGTGTTCTTTAAAGTAAGAGAACATCCCAACCCGAACTCCTTAATCCATTTATTCAAGAAAGAGTCGCATTCATATCTTCCTACATAATTCCTTTTGGCATTAAAATAACGCAACAACAAATCAGAAAAACTATTGTTTCCTGATTGGTTGCTATACAAACGTTGAACAGAAACTTGTGCAGAACCCAAATAATGCATTTCCTGTACAAAGTCTGGCATAAGCAATTCGGGCAAGACAGTATCTGATACATAGGAATAGAATGTTGATAAATAGTCCTTATAATGAAACGAGAGCATACCTAAAGGACTCTCCATTATCAAATTTCGTGCCTCGTCGTCTGCAAGATACAAGAATGTTACTATATTAGAGAAAGAAACATTCTTCTCCATAGATTCTTCAGAAGTCTCTGTTGGCTCTTCAAATGTCGTTTTATCGTCACCTAAATGAAATGACCTTACAACTTTTGTTTTCATGAAATCTAAGTCATTGACGTTTAATTCATAACCTTTGTCAAGGAACTTATTCTCCTGGGCAGAATACCAATCTTTAAAATACCCTACTTCGGAAGATTGCAATGAGGAAACGATGTATTCTTTGACTCTTTCAACTTTTTTTGAATCAAATTCATCTAAGGATATGCTAGAGATTTTTCTGATGGCTTCTTCTTTTGTCAGTTCGCAAAGATTCCGAAGAAATTTTGTTTCGCAATTTATCACATCAAAACCGGCAGTCGCTAAAAATTGATCGGCATATTTTGTCGACACCAATTCTTTGTCAGAAGATTTGAGCCACTGCATGAAAAGAGCTGCCTCTGACTTTGCTATTTTTTCTTTAATTAGTTTTTTTAGTTTAGAAAACAACTCTTTATGAAAAAGAATTGTTTCTTCTGTTATTCCTAGAGAATGATCGACTCCGATACATTCATCACCATATATTGCCTCAACCGTGTCTGCGAAATATGAAATAAGTCCAGCTTTGATGAATCGTTGCTTGAACCATGATAATTTTATGACAGTGAGTTCCATCTTTTTATTCTCAACGGTAGCTTTATACACTACCTTATTGTCACTATTCTTTATAGTGACACATTTGAGCCAGCCATTATTCATGGCATCATCTTCATCAGCGATAAAATCCAATGATACGTTAACCGGGCATCCAAGACTGAGTGAGTCTATTTTATACTCAAATGTCATTACCTTGTTATTGCTTTCGGCATTGACGGCGGTATCAAACCGTCCTAGTTTAAGCTCCCCATCTTGGAATGAGAGCGGGCACTTTATTTCCGGGATCGGTTTGTACTTTTCGAAAGTATTGCTAGACGTAGATATTTTATTCTTACTCACGTAAGTTTTTAGCAACATCAATGATTTTACTAAAGAACTTTTTCCTGCTCCATTAGATCCAGTTAAAATGGTAATGGGCGCGAGATTAAATTCTGCGCCTTCATTATTGAAGTTTCTGAAATTCTTAATCTTATAAATCATTTTTCTCTTTGTTTATGATGGTTGATTTGTACGGTTGTATTATTAGTTGCAAAGTTACGATGCTCATGCGAACACTATCTTCGCGAAGCTTCATAATTTTCCTTCATCTCACAAATCCGCTGATAAATTGCATCCTGAATGTTGTTATCGGACCGCAAAACGACTAATTCCTTGCCAAAAGAGCACAATATTCTTATGAGTTCATAGTTACGAATGCAGTCGATAGAGAAGAAGCTGCCTCCGTTTAAGTTTGGATATTCATGACGGAGCTGTTCTTCCTTGTCACCTTTATATAGGATTTGGGATGGGTGGATAGGCTTTGTCTCCACATAATCTTTTGATGCATCGCTAACCCAAAAGACGATATGTTCAACCGGTCGGTCCTCGTAAAGGGTAACGCCTACGATGTCCTCAAAGCGGTCGTTAATGTCGTCAGGGCACTTGATGTACTTTTTCTCTGGCTGTGGCTCTACATCGTCTATCCTGTCAAGAGCGAAGGTGAGTATCTTTCCGTCGCTGTCAGCTGCACCGATGACAAACCATCGATCGTTATACTGCTTCAGCAGATAAGGGTGGAAATCGATGGATCTTGTTGTTTTATCAGCAAACGTGTGATAAGACAACTTAACAACCACTTCGTTGGAAATATCATCAAAAAGAGCTGCCAGCAAATTTGAATTGCGTAGGTAAGGATTATGGCTGAAACTTATTATCTGTCTCTGCTCGTCAAGTCCAAGCCCAATTTTAAAATCATCCAGCCATTTGAAATTGTCGAGCCCTTCAAACTGTCCGAGCGTTGACAACACCTCCCTTAACAGGGAGGCCTCTTCATCGCTTAACTCTTTCTTGAATATGGAGTATCCATCTTTTTGGTATCTTACACAAAGTTTGCCGCTCTTACGAAAACGCTCTATGTCCGCATAAAAAGGTGCATATTCCAAGAATTTAATGTCGTCCTGTATACAGCGCAGGGTGACATCTTTATATCCGTTATCTACAAGCTTCTCACAGCATTTCTCCCATATTTCACGGGTACTATAATAATGATGGCGGTCTGAAAGCAGATCGTCAAGGTACTTATAGCGTATAAGTGCGTTTTTAGTGTCGGGCATACTGTTTATTTAGTTTTGGCAAAATTACGAAAAAATCTAATAGATACCAAGGAATACAAAAAAGAATTTTTGTGGGATCTTATATTATTTATTCGCAAATCATACACAGACTATAAGTGGCAATGTATTGCCATCAGTCATACGTTAAGTCTTTCCTACAAGCATGGAGAATTTTGCATGGCATCTGGTGTAGAGGTTAGGGGGTACGAACTAAGCTACTTTGCATCCTCTCTGATTCCCTCTGCAATCAGGAAAAGGTAGTCCTCTGATGATACTCTTGGTAGAATTTAGTGATAGGATGTCTTGAAACAGTTTTGCCTTTCGTTCCCAAAGGAATTGTGGAACTATAAAAATAGTGCTTTTAAAATTTGGATTATTGAAAAACAACAGCTATATTTGCAGAAAAATTACAAATATAGGCTTTAAGTTATGATAATTCAATTTTCTATTGCAAACTATCTCTCGTTCAAAGAGCCGGCGACGTTATCCCTTGCCGCTACATCTTTAAGGGAACCCGAGGCAGAAGCCAGCGGAGCTTCCTTTGAACTGGATGGTATCAACCTTAAGCTTCTGAAAAGTGCCGTAGTGTTTGGAGCCAATGCTTCGGGCAAGTCCAATTTAATCAAAGCACTTCACTTTTTCAAAGACTTTGTATTCAACTCGTTCAAGGCTTTGCAGTCGGACGAAAAGATTTCTGTTGAACCATTCCGTCTGAATGCAGTCTCCGCGAAAGAACCGAGCATGATGGAAATGGTGATGGGCGTAGAAGGAAGCATCTTCCGTTATGGTTTTGAAGTTACACCAACCGCTGTCTGCAAGGAATGGCTTTACAGGAAAGCCTGCAAACCACGCTCAAAGGAGATAGAACTGTTCTATAGGGAGAATGACCAATTCAACGTCCATGCGAAATACAGCCAGGCGCAAGAGCTCGTCAATAAGAAAATGATTCGGGACAACGCGCTGCTTCTTTCCACCCTCGCACAGTTCAATGACCCGACGGCAGTCTTGCTTATCCGTTGGCTGGGCGAGACACAATGCCTAACCGAGCAAGACGAGACCAATATATGGAAGGATGCGCTCAAGCATCTTGATGATCCGAATATGAGAAGGCGCATCGTGGCGTTCTCGCAATTCGCCGACCTTGGTCTTGATGACATCGAAAAGGTCAACAATCGTCTTGTGAGTTCCCATGCACTATTTGACAATGACGGCAATAAGACTGGTGACGTCTCATTTCCCTTTGAGGTGAACGAGTCGGAAGGCACACTCAAGTACTTCGCTTTCGCCTATCCTATCCTTCATGCCCTCGACACGGGTACTAGGCTTATCATAGACGAGCTTGGTGCTAAACTCCATCCAACACTATTGGATCACATCGTAGGTCTCTTCAACAATGCGACAACCAATCCTCGGAACGCGCAGCTGATTTTCAGCACCCACGATACCAATTTGCTCAGCTCCCATCTTTTTCGTCGTGATCAGATATGGTTCACGCAAAAGGACATATACGGTGCATCACGGCTCTTCTCACTGGCCGAATATAAGGTGCGCAGCAATGCGCCTTTTGAGCGTGACTATCTGTTAGGAAAATTCGGTGCCACTCCAATCATTGGCAACCCAAACTACGCATTGCAAAGTCAAGGTTATGAGCAGCATTAATCATCGAATAGACAGAGGCTATGGGCGCAGAAGCGGATTGCGCCCCATCAAGCAGTCGTTCCTCATCATCACGGAAGGGGTGAATACCGAGCCGGACTATTTTACATCTTTCCGACTGACATCTGCCAACATACATGTTATGGGACAGGGTATGAGTTGCTTGTCGCTTGTGAAAAAGGCACTAAGCATCAGAGACAACTTCAGAAAGAGAGGGCGGTCGTATGACCAAAACTGGGTTGTATTCGACAAGGACGACAATCCTGACAAAACGTTCAATGATGCAATAACCTTGGCTCAGAAAGAGAATTTCCATGTAGCCTACAGCAACCAAGCCTTTGAATACTGGTTCCTGCTTCACTTCAAAAAATACAAAGGCTGCTTTACTCGTATACAGATGAACAAAATGTTAGGTAAGATACTGGGTGAGACATACACCAAGAAATCAGGACATGCGGCCGAGCTCTACATTCGTCTTCTTCCCTTACAGCAAGATGCAATAACAAGAGCCAAGGAAATCTTCAGGGAGATGTCGCATGGGAATCCGGCCAAAGAAGAATCCTCAACTACGGTATTTCAGCTTGTCGAAGAGCTGAACAAATATTTGTAACTTGGCGTAAGGCTAATATAAGTGCACTCGCATACTACGATGGGATATTCTAGTGGGGCCTGCATGGCATGTCTTGAGGGTTCGGGAGAAACGTCCCCAAGGAAGTGCATAAACCCAACAATCTTTAGTTTCGTTTCAATCCCAGTGCGGGGGTGCAAGAACATATACATATAACCTTGCACCCCTGCACTGGGATTGTAACAGAAACTTTTCTAAAAGATTGTTGCACAAAAACTTGGAGGTTAGAACATTTTTTTGTAACTTTGAACCCATCAAAAGCGTTTGAAATCTGCGTGCTCTCTACGTAGTCTGTAAATAGTCTGTATTTGTTACAGTGGTGTTACAATAGATTTTAGAGAGTCGGCGAAATAGCTTATTTTCAGCGAGTTAGAGATTTGGTTACAAGTTCTATTCTCTCCGCTGAAAAATTTTAACATTTATTGCTAAAAGTTCAAGAAATTAGCTAAGTGCCGTAATTCCAAGGAGTTACGGCACTTTCATTTGTATTCGTTCTCATCACGAAACCTCTAAAAATCCTCTCACGGGTCTCAAGATGGTCTGATTTCGGTACATATATGGTACAGAAAATCATCATCGACGAAAATTGTACCAAAGACCACGTAAAGACCCTGCAAAGACCTTGCAAAGACCACTATGAAGTCATTGTAATTCAGCCGATTATGTTTAACTTTGCAGCCGGATAAATTTCGGTGCTTGAGTTCCCAACTCCTGCTTTTTGTGTACCAAACGGTGCATTTTGGCAGGATTACGTGTACCAAGCCGGGATACCGCTGTACTATTTAAAAATTAATTCGTTATGAGACGAGCTTTTAAGACGATTTTCTACATCCGTGGAAATTATGTGAACAAAAATGGACAAAGTTCCATCATGATTCGTTTGTGCCTGGACAGAGACCGCCTTTGTATCGGCACAACTGGTATCACCATTGACCCTACCCTTTGGGACAAGGACTATCAGAAGGTGAAGGGTCGCACTACCGTTGCCTTACAGGTGAACAAGAAGCTTGAGGGCATCCGCACCGAGCTGCAGGGCATCGCTGACAAATTGGAACTGGAGAACACCCTTTCATTGGACAAGGTGAAGGCGGCCTACCAGCATGAAGACGTGGAGTATAACACCATTGGTCAGCTCTTCGACAAGTATATAAGTAATGTGAAGGCGAAGACGGGCACAACGCTCAGTGAGACATCCTATCACAAGTATGAGCTTTGCCGCAAGCGTTTCATGGAAATGCTCGAAGCCAAGTACCACTGCAAGGACATGCTGCTCCGTGAGCTTAATCCCACTGTCATCGAGGATTACTACATCTATCTGACTACATCTATCGGCCATTGCAACAACACTGCCGTGAAGACGATGAAGACCATGCGTACGGTCATCCTCCACGGAATCAAGATGGGCGTGCTTCACAACGACCCGTATCTTGGTGTCCAGTTCCACATGGACGATGTTGACCGCGGCTACCTTACGGAAGAGGAGATTAAAGCCATCATGGAAAAGCCGTTCCATCTGAAACGCCTTGAGCTCACCCGTGACCTGTTCATCTTCTCATGTTTCACCGGACTTGCATACATCGATGTCAAGGCACTGAAGCCTGAGAACATCGTCAATCTCAACGGAGTGGAATGGATTAGCTCGAGACGTATCAAGACAGGTACGAAGATTAGTGTCGTTCTCTTTGAGGGTGCCAAGCTGATCATCGAGAAGTACAAGAACCATCCCAGAAAGAAAGGACACGTGTTCCCCATCTACTCCAACCAGAAGACAAACGACTATCTGAAGGAGATCGCTACGGCTTGCGGCATCGACAAGGATATAACGTTCCACATGGCGCGTCACACTTTTGCCACACTGACGCTTAGCAAGGGTGTGCCTATCGAGTCCGTTTCCCGTATGCTGGGTCATAAGAACATTAAGACCACTCAAATTTACGCAAAAATAACCAATAAGAAGATCGAGGAGGATATGGCTAAGTTCTTCAATGACAAGACAATAAGCAGCCTCAGTGAGGAGTCAGTGAACATGACGGCCAAGGATAAAAACACTACCAAGGCCAAGAACAAGAAGAAAGGCGGCACCCAGGCATCTGCCCAGGCTTGACAGCCATAGTCCGCCTTGTTGTCCTTACTGTCGAAAAGTCTCTTGATGCAGCAGATGTATCAAGGGCCTTTTGACGTTAGTATATGCAGAACTATTACATCTGCAGGTATGATGACTATCCATCAAAGTTTTGCAAGCATCAGCATCTATCGTTCTCAATCAATAACGTTCTGTGGATTGTGTGCCGTCAATGCAGACGAAGCGCGGCAAACCCGAGCGAAGCCGCTTGCCGCCAGCGAAGGCGAAGTTGACAGGCACTCAATCCTCAGAACAATTGAACATACCACTCTCCCCTGCCGTCGGAAGTCCCCGTCCGGTGGTTAAAGTGGTGCTACGCAGTAGCATGGCTTTAAGGGAATTGCTTTCTAATGAGTGATACTGCAAGAAACCTCCATGCTTATTAATCATTTAATTCCAAAAAAATACGATTGTTTGAAGCAGAGTCTGGATATTTTTTCCTAAATTTGCAACTAACAATAAAATAATGTAATAATGATAAGATTCATTTATCTTTGGGGCTTCTTGCTGGTCGCGTGCTGCTTCCTGACTGCTTCTTGTAACAACGATGATGACGAATATATAGGCAAGCCATACGATGACATTCTGACCATCCAACCAGAATGTGGTATTGAGAGTATACCCGCCAGCTCCTATTTTGTTCATCCGTGTATTTACGCCACCAATGACAGGGGCGATACCGTAAACGTGTTCTCTCTTAAAGAAATTAATGGGTTTGACTACGAGGAAGGCAACAAATACGTCATTCGCATACACGCTACACCCAACAAGAAAGAAGCCGTTTGGGGTGATGCACCAGCTTATTATTTCAATCTGACGCAAGTAATCAGCAAGATATTCGTAGGCATCAACTCTACGGGAGTTCACCGTGAGACTTATCGTCTGCATTGGCAGGAAGCAAGCGAATCGAATGATTTTCCTCACTTCGATGCTACAAACGTAAAGACAGGAGAGAGTACAACCTTTATCTATGGCGAAATCATCGGATTTACACCTAATTTTGGTCTTGACTCAACCATTGCTTATTCTGATACGACCGTGACTGTGGACGTTTATCCAAAGAGCAAGACGACTAACCCCTACAACAATCACAAGGCCATATATAGAATCGTAAAATAGTCTTGACAAAATAGTATTATCTATCTGATTTGCAGATATTGCAATTGAATCACTAAGACTTTATTACATATGATAGACTTCAAAGAAATCCATAAAAAGCCGTATCATTTTACATTGGAACGCTTAGATCCTGAGAACGAGAATGTGCCGGAAGCCATCATTCCGGATGATATGAACCTGCACTTCACAGCCGAAGAAATGCTGATGTTACGCCGTTTCTACAAGGAACGTGGCCGTGATGTCGAATTTGAGGAATTCGAGGGCTTCGATGAAGACTCCTACGAGGATGACTGTGATATACTGCTCCAATACTTGTATATGTGCACTTCAAAGGAAATGCAGGACTACGCAGCCGCCCACCCCATGGAAGACCTGGGCATTTATACTTACCAGTTGTATCAGAAGCTCCCCTACAACCTTGACGACTATTGGATTTGTCCTCCGGATGAGCTTATCGACAATGTTCTTGACGACAATTTCATGGACTGGGTAGGAATAATGAACGACTTGGACTTGAACGATGCCCTTACTGAGGCATCAATGGAGTAGGACTACCCACACGACGACGATTGAATTAATTAGTCTTTCCTGTCAAGAATATCCTGAAACTGCGGATGCCTCTGGTACCAGGCAACGGCGAATGAGCAGACGGGCAGGACTTTTAACCCTTTACTGACAGCATAGTCGTTGACAGCACTGACAAGCAGACTCCCCACACCCATCCCTTCCTTGTAGGCATACGTGTGGTCAATGCTCAATACATTTCCCTTG
>CACYKX010000098.1 GCA_902775075.1 uncultured Prevotellaceae bacterium
TTCTTTGATGATTTTACCAAAGATCTGATGGCTAAGTTGCCTGAACAGCAGGAAAATGCACCGAAGAAGCGCCCTGCTGCGATCATTCGTCGTATGTCTGTGATTATAACTTCAGCAGCTGTATTCATCGGGGTTTGTATTTTGGCAGTGTCGTATCTTTTGCAAAAACCTGAACAACCTGTAGTTGCTAAGCAAGCAAAAGATAATCATATAGAGAATATCAACAATACTTATAATAGTATTGATGAAGCTGCAGAATATACAATGCTTGATAATGAAGATATTTATGCCTATGTATCAGAAAGATAATATGTCGACATTTCTAAGATCTTTAGTGATTGCCTTAGGGCTGTTACTGAATACTACCTCCATGATGGCTATAGAACTGCCAAAGTTTGATCCACAGAAATGGCAGGCTGATATGGAACAGTATATTGTGATACGTGCTGCTCTGACTCCGCAGGAAGCAGTAAAGTTTTTCCCTATTTATAGAGAGTGGAAAACGAAGGAAAGGGCTATCTTTATGCAGCGTCGTCGATTCCGTCATGTCGATACCAGTGATAATAGGGCAAGTGCTGAATTTATTCGAACACAAGATGAATTTGATATTCAGATGAAGAAGTTGCAACAGACTTATCACAATAAGTTTATGAAGATTCTTCCGGCTGGTAAGGTGATGGAAATCATTAAAGCAGAAGATCAGTTTCATAGAAATGCTTTCAGAAGAATTATGGAGAAAAGATGATGTAATCGATTTATATCATGTTCTTGTAAAGAGTTGAATGCTCTTTTCTTAGATTTTATTCCTTAGAATGACTTTTAGCATAAATGAGGGAGATGTTTTACCCCCAATGCTAGAAGATTGATTTGAATAGGGAATAAATGGTTGAAATAACAGCTCCTATTGATGGGAGAAGGTTATTTCTTTTTCTTTCTCCTCTTTCCAGTAGACTTGAATAGTTCTTTCCATCCGTTGAAATCTCTCTTGATGATGAATCCCAATCCCTGTGTATTCAAACTGTTACGTGTAAAATATCGGTCATTGGTTTGATTATACACACGTACAGCGAAGTTACCATTCGGATTGATGAGATATCGTAGATCAAAGTCTCCGATGAAACTGGTCGTTGCGTTGGCATTATCGCGGTAACCGAATTGTCCGTTGAAAAGAAGGCGATTGTTAAGTAGACTTCCATTCAGTAATCCTTCATATTCAGCATTGTTGAATCCTTCTGTACCTGTTGAAATGTTGGCTCCTAAGTTCCAGTTAGAATTGTTCACCACATTTTTAAGTACAGTATTTAGTTGTTGACTGATAGCACCACTTAATAGTCCTTGCATGGCCAATGACGTTTGACTTTGCTGTTCTGCATTCTCGGCAGAAGCATTATTGTTACCAGGTGTCATGAATCTACCTACAGCAAGCAAATATAAAACTTGTTGGTTGAGTTCTTCCTCACTGTTGAGTAGCGATGTGATCATCTGTTTTGCATCAGCGTTTACGGTAGGCATATCTAGTCCGAATGTGATTTTCGGAGATCCAGGTGTTCCGGTGATATTCATCAAACAATCTACGCGGATGTTGTTGGATGCAAAGGAATTGCCTAGATGTAAATCAGCAAGACTAACTCCATTTACCGTGTACACGGCAGGCAAACGAAGTAGGGCATTGTATGGGTCACCACCAAAGACAATCGTTCCACCTTGTTGAAATTTAAATTCCTTCTTGATTACATTTTGAATGGTCAGAGTATAGAGACCTCTATCTACGAGGTATGTGCCATACATATCGAAAGCCCCTTTATTGAAATAGTTGGCTCTGATAACACCACTACCATTCAGGGTAATATTATCGCCCGTCTCATTATCCATCATTACTCGAAGAGTAAGATTAGGATTTGCATGAATGAGGAAGTTCATTCTAAGGTCAGTAGGGATGTCGATCGTTTTCGAATCCTTTACGATGGTGTCGTTTTCCTCTTTCTCTATTTTTGCAATATCACGCCAATGTATGAAGTCCTGTGTGCCGATAGCATCCGGACTTGCAGCATTATATGTAAAGATTGTACCCTTCTCAGGAGTAGCATTAATGTCGAGTGTAACCTCATCGCTGTTTCCATGAATGTCGCATTTTCCCGTTCCAAAGACAGTACCATAGAATGTGTTTGTTCCGAATTCATGTGTTTCATAACTCAGAAGATGGTCTGCTTTGATTGCTATGTCATAGCTTAATTTCGTGAGGTTCTTATGATGAATGCCTCCATTGATGAAGCCAAGATTACCATATCTATCTGCTATTGTATCATTTTGAAGATAGATTTCATCAGGAACAGCATGTACTTTGACATTCTTTAAGGTATAATCTACATTTGTAGGCTTGAGATGTATCTTACCATTTACTGTTAGATCACCTTTTAGGTTCACCTTACTGAGTGGCCCTATGAGATATGCATGTCCAACGGCATTGGCGTCAACGTCACTCATGAATGAACCGCAGAAACTCTCCAGAAATTGTACTTTTGTTCCCAGAGCATGAATGTCCAAATAAATATCGTCTTGTGCAGGAGCTACATAACCATTAATAAGCGTTTGAACACCTGGTCCATCGTTAGCGATGGCATCAATATTTATCTGTTTCTGTTGATTATCGTAAGTAGCATTGGCAAAGAGAGTACCCATCTCACCATTCTGGAACTTGAAATCCCTTACCTTCAGTTTTGCCGATGCCGATGGCTTATGGAAAGCATTCGCGATATAAGCCTGTCCCGAAGCCTGTCCGGAGAAACTAACAGAATGGAAGTTTACCAAATCCAAGATATATTTCACGTTAACATCCTGCAGGCTCACCATCAACGTGTCCTGACTATTTGGTGTCGCCAGTCCTGAAACGATGATATGTTGCTGGTTATGAGCGATTTCGAAATGGTCTACGAGAACCCTATTTTTCTCGTATACGATATCGCTAGGTTCGATGTTCCAAATCGTATCACCTATCATAATATGAGAAGGATGAATGTTGATATGAGCAGCATCTTTCCTCTTTAAGGTCTTGAAGAAATCAGTTTCCGTATCCAGACTACCTCTTATCGGCAATTTCTTTTCTCCATTGTCGTAATTCAAACTTGCGCGCAACTTATTGCTCGCAGCATTAGCATATACGTCATATACAGGCCCATTGTCATTCTCAGTGATGGTTTTGATATGAAGATGCGCCGTAAGCGTATCGCGTGGGGTAGAGATGTTGATACGCCCTTGCCGGTATATGGTTCCATCGTATGTAAAATCAGGCATCAATAACTCGATGTTAGATTGGCTGTTATGGTCGTTGATGAATCCGTTGAGTGTAATCGGTTGCGTGATGCTCAGAGGCAGATGCAAGATCTCCCTTACCCATTCACAGTCATGGATGTTAGCCTGTATCTTAAAGTTATTTTCAGATGTCTTCTTGTATGCAGGAAGTCCCGGCAAAGATGGAATTTTGCTGGCTAAAAGATTAATGATACTTTGCGGTAGGGTAGAATAGTTGTATTGTCCGTCTACATTGATTTCTGCAAAAGGAGAACTAAAATACAGATAAGATTCTTTACCCTGATTTTTGGCTCTGATTTTGATATGATTCAAAGCATAATCACGATGTAAAGTCTTGATGCCCAGTATGATACTTGGTGAAAGATGGTTTATTTCAGCCAAAAGATTATATTGTCGTCCGACGATACCATATTTACCTTTTACGGAAATATCTACGTTAGGGTCTTTGATAGAAGCCAGACCGTTCGCAATCTGGTTGAGATACGAACCATCGATATGGATATTCCGATAAGTATATTTGTTGTAATCGAATCTGTTGATCTCACCTTTGGCAATGAGTGATGATAACTTAATATCACGAGGTTGCAGATTACCGTTGATTTTAAGATTAGCGATCATCAACCCGAACATTGGATTGTCGAGGATACGATGTAGATTCAACCCGTTAGTAGAGATGGAAGTAGAAATGTGATTCCCGAGTTTTACTAAATTTATATTCGCATTTCCCGCATCTGTGGAGAATACACCATCTGTCGTAATATTCCTCTTTTCACCCGCTATGTTTCCCTTAAAGTTGATGGTTCCCAGTCTTTCGATTTCCTTAGGAATGTTGAATCTACTTCCGAAATTACTTGTGATAAATTTTATACCATTTGCCGATAAGTTCAAGTTGCCGATATGCGCTGAGAACCGAGGGCTACGGGCAAGGTTTGAAATCCGTCCTTTACCTTGCAGATTCACCGTTCCGTTACCAGAGCGCAAGTTGAGTTTCTGCACGTGGACGGCATCACCGGTACCACTAAATGTAGACTCTAAATATATCGGGCTCTTGAAATTCTTGAATACAGTAGCCAAACACGATATGTCATAGAGAGTTATCTTGCTTTGGCTGATCCTTCCATTAAAGCAGATGCTACGCTTGTCAATGCTACCGTTTTTCCTATCGTAGGTGGCATAGATTCCGTCTATGTCCAGTTCAGTTCCCGGCAGCTCCAGATAGAAATCTCTGAGCTGTGCCCCATGCTCATCAACATTGAGTTTGAATTGCAATTTCTTGACCTTCAATCCCTTACCCTCATTTGCTGAAAATTTCTTAACGTTTAGAGCGATACTATTATCCGTAAGATGCTCCAGTACGATATGCGAAGACAGATCAGAAATTACCAAATGATGCGTATCGAACACATGAGTTGGTGCGACATCACGCTGGTCATATTTTATCCTACCATGCCTGATGATCAGACTACCGATTCGTAAGTCCAACGGCGTATGCTCGGTAGTATCTTTCGAAGCTAAAGAGTCGAGAACAAATTGAAAGTTCGGTTTACTGTCAGCCGTCTGCTTATACAGATGCGCGTTAAGACCGAACAATTGAGCCGAAGAAATAGAAATCCTGCCCTCGAATAAAGGAATGAAATCAATGCTAGCCGATACACGAGTCGCATAGAACATAGAGTCGTTCTTTTGGTCAAGCATCGATACATCATCAATAATAACACGGTTGAAGAATCCCAGGTCAACTCTGCCTACAGCCACCTTCGTGCCGAATTTCTGTTCGAGTGCAGATGCAACTTCCCTTCCGAGATAATTCTGTACGGGTGGCAGATTTATCGCGATAAAAATAGCCGTAATAAGGCCAAGAATCGACCATATTATGGCATTAGAAATATGCTTTAACTTCTTCAGATTCGAATAATTCTAGAATTTTGCTACAAAATTAGAAAAAAATGGTTGCAAAAGGAAATAAATAATCATTTTTTGTTTTGTTAACGGCAATTTTTTGCTAATTTTGCAGCAACTAATAAAAATATCAGCAGTAATTGAATATTGACAGTACGCATTTATTTAAGATAAAAGTTTAAACCTTATATTTTTAAAGTAGTTATGACAAATGTAATTAAGTTACGTAAAGGCTTAGACATTAACTTGAAGGGCAGAGCAGAAGGTAAGAAAGTCCAGATTGCAAAGTCGGAAGAGTACGCGATGGTACCGGAAGACTTCCCAGGACTTACTCCGAAAGTTCTTGTCCGTGAGGGTGATCATGTCAATGTCGGTGATGCTTTGTTTGCCAACAAGGCTTATCCTGATGTTAAGTTTGCCTCTCCTGTAAGCGGTCAAGTAACGGCTGTGATACGTGGAAACAGACGTAAGGTTCTTTGCGTAAAGGTAAAGACTGATGCAGAGCAGCAGTTTGTTGATTTTGGTAAAAAGGATGTTAGTAATCTCGATGGAGATGCTGTAAAGAAGGCTTTGTGCGAAGCAGGATTGTTCGGATTTATTAATCAGTTGCCTTATGCAGTATCTACCAACCCAGAAACTACACCTAAGGCAATTTTTGTATCAGCCCTTAGAGATATGCCTTTGGCAGCTGACTTTGAGGTTGAGTTAGAGGGTAACGAAGAGGCTTTCCAGACAGGTCTTACCGCTTTGAGTAAGATCGCCAAGGTATATCTTGGTGTTGGAGCTCAGCAGAATTCATCAGCCCTTACCAATGCCAAGGACGTAGAAGTTAACATTTTCGATGGTCCTTGTCCAGCAGGTAACGTAGGCGTTCAGGTAAATCACATTTCTCCGGTGAACAAAGGTGAGATCGTATGGACAGTAGATCCATCAGCAGTCATCTTCTTCGGTCGCCTGTTTGCAGAAGGTAAAGTCGACATGACCAGAACCATTGCCATCGCAGGTAGTGAAGTTACAGCTCCTGCTTATGCAGACGTTCTTGTCGGAACACCGATCCGAACGATTCTCGAAGGAAACCTGAAGCACGATGAGCATATTCGCGTGATCAACGGCAATCCTCTTACCGGTAAGAAAGCAGATTTAGCGAATGATTATTTAGGTGCACACACAAGTGAGGTGACCGTGATTCCAGAGGGCGACAATGCCGACGAGATGTTAGGTTGGATACTTCCACGTGCCAAAGAATTCTCTACCAGTCGTAGCTATTTCAGTTGGTTGTTCGGTAAGAAGAAAACCTACGAATTGGATGCCCGTGTGAAGGGTGGAGAGCGCCACATGATTATGAGTGGAGAATACGACAAGGTATTACCGATGGATATCTATGGCGAATTCCTGATCAAAGCCATCATTGCAGGCGATATCGACAAACAGGAACAGTTAGGTATCTATGAAGTAAGTCCAGAAGATTTCGCTTTGGCCGAATTCGTTGATTCTTCAAAGTTGGAATTGCAGAAGATTGTTCGTGAAGGTTTGAACATCCTCCGTAAAGAGAATGCATAAGAAAGTCTCAAACTTCAAATATAATAAGAAATGAGTTTAAGAAATTATCTAAATAAAATAAAGCCAAACTTCGAAGAAGGTGGCAAGCTACATGCTTTCCAGAGCGTCTTCGAAGGTTTCGAGAGCTTTCTCTATGTGCCAAACACAACGGCACAGAGTGGCGCTAACATCCATGACGCTATCGATTCAAAGCGTATTATGAGTATGGTCGTCATCGCTCTCATTCCTGCCATGCTGTTTGGTATGTATAATGTGGGCTATCAGAATTACGCAGCAGCAAACATGCTTGCCGGTGCTAGTTTCTGGGCTATGTTTGGTTTCGGTTTCCTTGCCGTATTACCAAAGATCTTGGTTAGTTACATTGTTGGTTTGGGTATTGAGTTTGCCTGGGCACAGTGGAAGCACGAAGAAATACAGGAAGGTTACCTCGTATCAGGAATCATTATTCCATTGATCATTCCGGTGAGCACACCATTATGGATGCTTGCCATAGCAATAGCTTTTGCAGTCATTATTGCGAAAGAGATTTTTGGTGGAACAGGTATGAATGTGTTCAACGTTGCCGTTGTAGCACGTATGTTCCTCTTCTTCTCTTATCCATCTGTCATGACTGGCGATAAGGTTTGGATTGCAAAAGACACTATTTTCGGTTTGGGTAATGCCCTTCCTGATGGTTTCACAATGGCTACACCTCTTGGACAGATCGCCCAAGGTATTACACCAACATCTAATCTTAGCGATATGATTCTTGGTTTTATTCCAGGTAGTATTGGTGAGACAAGTGTTATCGCCATTGCTATTGGTGCCATCATTCTACTTTGGTCAGGAATTGCAAGTTGGAAGACCATGGGTAGTGTCTTTGTTGGCGGTATTGTGATGGCTTTGCTTTTCCAAGCACTCGGTATGACCCCTATTCAGTGGTATGAGCATATCGTACTTGGCGGTTTCTGCTTCGGTGCTGTGTTTATGGCAACAGACCCTGTAACCTCAGCACGTACAGAGACAGGAAAGTATATATATGGTTTCTTGATTGGTGCGATGGCAGTTATTGTACGCGTGATGAACCCTGGTTATCCAGAGGGTATGATGCTCGCTATCTTGTTTGGTAATATGGTAGCTCCGCTTATCGACTATTGCGTAGTACAGCGTAATATCAACAAGCGTGCTCAACGTGCTATTAATAAATAAGGAGGAATGCAAAATGAAAACAAATTCTAATAGCTATACAATAATATATTCAGCTGTAATAGTTGTTATCGTAGCATTCCTGCTCGCATTTGTATATCAGGTATTGAAACCTGCTCAGGATGCCAACGTAGCACTTGATCAACAGAAGCAGATTTTGAATTCTCTGAATCTTCGCGATCTCGATAATGAGACAGCCGTAGCAAAATACAAAGAAGTTGTTAAGGCAGAGAAAGAAGTGGATGGTATGAAATACTATGAGTGCGAGATAGACGGTCAGAAGAAGACAGTTTTCTCACTCAAGGGTATGGGTCTCTGGGGAGGTATCTCAGGTTATATCTCTGTGGATGCTGACAACAATACTGTATATGGTGCATACTTCAATCATGAAGGAGAAACTGCCGGACTTGGTGCAGAAATCAAGGACAACGTAAACTGGCAGAAGAAGTTCAATGGTAAGAAGATCTTCAAAGATGGTTCTACAGATATCGCCCTTGGCGTTAAGAAAGAAGTGAAGAACCCTGAGAATGAGGTAGATGCCGTAACAGGTGCAACTCTAACTTCAAATGGTGTAAACGACATGTTGAAGACCTGTCTTGCTAAATATAAACTTGTTAAGAAATAAGGAAATATGTCACTTTTTAGTAAACAAAATAAGGCAGCATTCGTAGAGCCATTAAACCTGAATAACCCTATCATGGTTCAGGTACTTGGTATCTGTAGTGCTCTTGCCGTTACCTCACAGTTGAAGCCTGCTATCGTGATGGGTTTAGCTGTGACAGTTATTACGGCTTTTTCTAATGTAATTATTTCAATCATACGTAACACAATACCTCAGCGCATTCGTATCATCGTTCAGCTAGTGGTAGTAGCAGCTTTGGTAACTATTGTGAGCCAAGTATTGAAAGCATTTGCGTATGATGTTAGTGTTCAACTTTCTGTATATGTCGGTCTGATTATTACCAACTGTATCCTGATGGGTCGTCTCGAGGCTTTCGCTATGATGAACAAGCCTTGGCCTTCTTTCCTTGATGGAATCGGTAACGGCCTAGGTTACGCGATGATTCTGTTCGTTGTAGGCGCAGCTCGTGAATTCTTTGGTCGAGGAAGTCTTTTAGGTTTCAAGATCATTCCAGACGCAGTATACAACGCAGGTTATATGAATAATGGTATGATGACAATGTCGGCAATGGCCCTTATCCTTTTAGGATGTGTAATATGGGTACACCGTTCATTCTTTTATAAGGAGGAGAAATAAAAATGGAACACGCAATTAATTTATTCTTCCGTTCGATTTTCGTCGACAATATGATTTTTGCATATTTCTTGGGTATGTGCTCTTTCTTGGCTGTATCTAAGAATGTAAAAACATCATTCGGACTTGGTATGGCAGTGACATTCGTGCTGTTCATCACCGTTCCAGTAGATTACCTCCTTCAGACTAAGGTTCTCGGTCCTGACTGTCTATTCCAAGGAGTTGATTTGAGTTATCTGAGTTTCATTCTCTTTATTGCCGTAATCGCAGGTATGACACAGTTGGTAGAGATGGCAGTAGAAAAATATTCACCATCACTATACAGCGCTCTTGGAATATTCCTTCCACTTATCGCTGTTAACTGTGCCATCATGGGTGCTTCTCTTTTCATGCAGCAGCGTATCCAACTTGAAGCAAGTAACACTCAGGCCATTACCAGTGTAGGAGATAGCATCGTATATGCATTAGGTTCAGGTATTGGTTGGACTCTAGCAATCTGTTTGATGGGTGCAATTCGTGAGAAACTTCAGTATAGTGATGTTCCAAAGCCACTTCAGGGTCTTGGTATCACCTTTATCACAGTAGGTTTGATGGCAATGGCTATGCTATGCTTCTCAGGTCTTAAATTCTAATAGGAGGGGAATGAAATGAATACAACTTTTATTATAGCAAGTATAGGAGTCTTTCTGATCACGATTCTCCTGTTGGTTATCATTCTACTTGTTGCAAAGCGTTACCTTTCACCAAGTGGCAATGTAAACATTGAGATCAATGGCGATAAGACTATTAACGTACCTCAGGGTAATAGCTTGATGTCCACTCTTAACGAGAATGGCATCTATTTACCTTCTGCATGTGGTGGTAAGGCCAGTTGCGGTCAGTGTAAGGTGCAAGTTCTTGAAGGTGGTGGCGAAATCTTGGATTCAGAGCGTCCACACTTCACTCGTAAACAAATCAAGGAGCACTGGCGTCTTGGATGTCAGTGTAAGGTAAAGGGCGACCTTAAAATTAAGGTTCCAGAAAGCGTTCTTGGTGTTAAGGAGTGGGAGTGTACCGTTATCAGCAACAAGAATGTTTCTAGCTTTATCAAGGAGTTCAAGGTAGCTCTTCCTCCAGGTGAGCATATGGACTTTATTCCAGGTAGTTACGCACAGATTAAGATTCCAGCATACGATTGTATCGATTACGATAAAGATTTTGATAAGGATCTTATTGGTGAGGAATATATCGGAGCATGGAAGAAGTTCAATATCTTCTCGCTCAAGGCTCATAACCCAGAGCCAACGGTACGAGCTTACTCTATGGCCAATTATCCTGATGAGGGCGATATCATCACTCTTACAGTACGTATCGCATCAACTCCATTCTTGCCACGTCCACAGGTTGGCTTCCAGAATGTACCTACAGGTATAGCCTCTTCATACATCTTCTCATTGAAGCCAGGCGATAAGGTAATGATGAGTGGTCCTTATGGTGACTTCCATCCTAACTTCACTTCTGGTAAGGAAATGATTTGGATTGGTGGTGGTGCTGGTATGGCTCCTCTTCGTGCACAGATCATGCACATGACAAAGACCTTGCATACTACAGATCGTGAACTTCACTTCTTCTATGGAGCCCGCAGTCTGAACGAAGCATTCTTCATGGAAGACTTCTGGGAATTGGAGAAAGAGTTCCCTAACTTCCACTTACATCTGAGTCTTGACCGTCCGGATCCTGTAGCAGATGCAGCAGGTGTTAAGTATTACGCAGGTTTCGCAGTAAACTGTGTTCGTGATACCTATCTGAAAGACCATGAGGCTCCGGAGGATTGTGAGTACTATCTCTGTGGACCTCCAATGTTGATTAAGACAGTTACTGAATATCTTGATTCTCTTGGTGTTGATCCAGAGAGTATCATGTATGATAACTTTGGATAAAA
>CACYKX010000099.1 GCA_902775075.1 uncultured Prevotellaceae bacterium
CAGTAATCCTAGTACGAGTAAACAATCGTGCCAACAGATAACACACGATAACCGTTATCACTCCTACTACAGGTGCCACCACATACTGTTGCACGTCAGACGAACAAATATTCTCATCGATGCTCCAAATTCTTTCCACCACATTTTGCAGCAACACACCTTGCAAGCCATAGATAGCCAACGTATATCGTCCTATGTCAGCCAACCAACCTTTCCAATTGCAAGAAAGCACCCGGCAGATCAACATCATCAGCGTGATGCTCAGTATCGACCCCGCCAGTCCACCGATAAACTGCACTGGCAACTGCAATGGATCGTGAAAGAGCACATCATAGGTGAGCACTGCCGGACCATGCCACGGCACAAGCAGGAAGATGATGAGCGAGACCGCTAATGCCCCCCCCCAGGTGTGAATGCAGCCATCCGTCATGTCCCTTCATCACATAGCCCAACCAAAAGAAGATAATCATATAGTTGAACTGCAGGAAATATCCATGCGGGAAGAGCAGCGCAAAGACAATGCTCCCAATAATCCTCAGCCACAACGTCCCCGGCAACCTTAGCACCAGCCACGCAAAGAAATAGCAGGCAAATAGCGTCCGCAGGAACCACATGCCACCGATAGCCTCATCACGTATGAAGCCCGTCGGACAATTACCCGTCACCACCCAAGTAGCCAGCAAATTCAGCCCCACATACACCGCCGTCGGCACAAGCAACTGCAATGCCTTTTTCTTGACAAATGGACCAAACGGCATTGACAAAGCATGGTGGCTAAAATAACCGCACATCAGCATGAACAACGCCATGTGGAAAGTATAAAGCATCCCAAATACCTGCGCTTGATAACCTACCGACAGCATCGTGAAGGCATGCCCCATGCATACCAAGAATATAGCCCACAGCTTAGTGAGGTCGAGATAAGCGATTCGCTTCTTCCCTGCCATATCATTACTATTTAACATCTCTCCAATGCATCAACCACCCTAATGGTTTCGTCCATCGCCACGACAACGGAACTGTCGGGATATTACAACTCACCTCACGAGCATGTTCCACCGTCAAGCACGCTTTGAATCGATAATAGTTGATCGCTGCTTTCATCTTTTGACTCCAAGGCATCTCTATGTCGAGCATCTCGGTGTAGGTCATCATTGAAGCAACGGGACTGTCCATCCGTATTCTCACGATGTTATCTGTCAGTCCTCCATCAAGATAGTCACGCAGATAGACAACCTTTGGGAAAACATGTAAACGATATTTCCGAGCAATGCGATTCCATACAAGGCTTTCCGGACAGAAGCGTTCTCCTTTCAACTCCGGAAATGGAAAGTCACGCAACACTTCTGTTCTGAACACCTCGCACATGTCCCCACAGACATGATATTTATATCTCAAGTCTATCTCAGAAGCGTCAACCCCTATAAGAGGATGTCCGATCACCTGTCCATCTCTATGTGCCATATATCCGCACACTCCGGCAAAGTCTCGCTTTCCCTTTATCGGCTGATATTCATCTAATATCTTAGCAATCGCGTCCTCCGGCAACTCATCATCACTGTCCAAGATCAGCGTCAGCTCGCCCTTTGCCTCCCTAATACCCAAATTCACGGCCGTATGCTTGCCTCCATTCACCTTTTGGTAGAGCTTAACGTCAAAGCCTTCACCGGTGAATTTCTCTACAGCCCCACGTACATCATCCTCAGAACCATCATCCACAATGATCCACTCAAACTCTTTGCTCGTCTGATGGTTCAGGCTTTCAAACAGACTGGGCAAGAATGAAGCCCTATTATAAATAGGTGTAATGACAGAAACCTTCATTTACTTGGCTTACCGAGTTTAAAGACAGTACGATAGAATTTGTCTCTATCATAGTTATGGTCATATTCATATTTAGCTTCTATTTCGTCACCTTTCCTAAAGCCATCGGTAAAGAAAGTTTTATAAGGGTAAAGCATCATACCCCACTGGTTCACGATTCTTAAGAACAAGAAGAAGCTAACGACAACCATCATATTAGCTAACTTTGTATTTCGCCACGTATAGGTACAAAGGTAGGTGATTGTTGAAATCACACCGATCATATAATACCAGCTCAAACGTCCACCATTTTCATTTTTGATAAAGAATAATAAGACAAGGCAAAATGTCAAAGCCATATTCAGTAAAACAATATTCACCCTTTTATTAGGTATCTCCTTATAGCGTGACAAGATAATGTACAAGAAGAACACCGCTTCCACCAAATAGGCTATTCGGAATCCCGTTTCATTTCCTGCTACATCTGCACGCTCACTGTCCACCTCCCCGTATGCCGAGAAAATTGCAGTTGGCCCTCCTGTCATTCCAAGTAAGAATGCAGCGATCATCACATAGATCACCTTTTGCTTATCAAACTTCCTCACAGGCACCCAATACATTGGCAAGAGCACAAGAGCGGAATTATGAAATGACCATGCTATGAACCACACTAACAAGAAACGTTTTAGATCACGCTTGATGATATATCTCACAGATAACCAGGCGATCGTAGCCCCCATTACCTGTCGCAGATAGGTAAAGGAGAAGAAGAACCACAAACCTAAGAAAAGAATGACTGCAAAAGGATAGTTAATGCAATAATCCCTAATGGATTTATACAATAGTACATATATAATGCACGTAGTGATAAAGATAAAGATATATCGATTATCAGTGATTGCACCTAGCAACACATTATAAATCTGATATCCATATTCCTTGGGATATTGTTCAGCCACACGGGATAATCTGAAATTATAGATACCGTCTGACACCATATCCGCTGTATCATCAAACAACTCGCCATAGATATATCGGTCATAGCCTCCAAGCATATCCGCACTACCTACTAACAAAGCCAAGAAAACGAACGTTGCTACAAGTGCTAATTTCTGCTTATCTGTCTGGTAGCCATGTCCAAACGAGGAGTAGTAGGTAACAATTGCAACTAAAAATATAATTAGATATAGAAACATGCTCCTTTAAAAAAGATTAATAATTCTACTAACGAGTAACAGAAGTGTTTTATTGTTTGCAAACCGTCGAAAAAGATTTTTTCTTGCATCTCCACACTTGCCAAGTGGGTAAAGTCCCAAGTTGCCATAGTCCTTGATCGCTTTTTTCAAACGGTTATAACCATACCAACGCAGAATGATGTAGAAGTGATTGATAACACACAGATTGTCTATCTCCATCAGCTGATGTCGGAGCTGACCATCTTCAATAGAATCTGCCATCCGCTTAATGCTACCCTGGATGAGCACCGAGTCCTGGTAGTTCTTGACATAGTGGCGCAGGCTGGTGCAGCGGGTAGTAGATGTACTGCTTGTGCAATCGTAAAGATATCCAAACAGATTAACGCCCTGTACATAGCGCGTCTTCACAAGCACCTGCAAACAGAAGAACATATCCTCCTGGTTCACCGTACCGTCGACAAAGCGCACATCACCGATAACCGACCGTCGGAAAAGTTTATTCCAAAGATAAAGGTTATAAGTCTTCATCTGCTCCAGACCCGTCAGAGCCTTGTCGGCATCATAAATGACGTTCTTCTCTTCTTTTCCGTCAGCCGCCAGCCGAATGTAGTTAAAGGCTATGATTTCAGCATCGGGATATTGATTTATCAATTCTATGGGCTGAACATCGGGGAGTACCTTGTCGTCAGCATCAACAAACCAAACATATTCGCCCCGGGCAAGTTCAAGCCCTCTGTTGCGTGCTGACGAGGCACCACGGTTCGGTTGACTGACGAGACGCACTTGCCGGTGCCCGGTAGCAATCCTTTGCACCACCTTGGGTCCATCATCCTTGCTGCCGTCGTCGACAACGATAATCTCATAGCTGCCGGGAGGCATACTGAGTGAGAATATACTCGTCAAGCATCGCTCAATAGTCGAGGCGCAATTATATAGAGGTATGATAAAACTAATCTGCATATCCGTTGTAAATCAAGTGTTTATATCACTTAACAGAGATTTATCCACAATTATAACATAAATTCCCATTAACCACCCACAAATTTCTCTCTAATGAATTATGAGCATCCGTGGAGACAAACGAAGATTCGTGGATAAATCTCCAACACAAAATTAATTGACTAATTCATGGATAATTCCTGGCCATTCGTGTGAAAGAGTTTTTCGATTTACTTACTCTACAGCCTCTATCCTCCAATCGTCAATGCTGCGCTGATCATCCGAGAAGTTAATAGCCACCTTAAACTTACGGCGCTTGTCATCGGCAAAAGCCTTGGGATAGTTCTTGGCGTTGATCTGTTCCATGGCCGTTTCCGCGTCCTTCTTGTATTTCAGCTCGAAGACATAGATGCTCTGCTTGGTCTTCATCACCATATCGATGCGGCCGTCAGAAGTAGGAACCTCAGGATAGACATCGGCACCGACCAACTTCAGTATGGTAAAGAACACAGCCTGATAGTGCCGCTCATTATTATTGACCAATGTATAAGGAAATTTGTCGTAAAACCTCTTTAACGCAGCAATGAACTTCTCCATATTCTCCTCACGCAGGACGTTGTCGACGTAAGCAATATATACGGCATCGCGGAAACCGGGGTCTTTCGGCGTGTAATACTGTACAAGATTATTGGCAAAGCCGCGCGTGACTTCTCTGTTAGGGAACGACAAGCGATAGAGTCTGCTCAAGGAATCATAGCTCTTTATGGTCAGATAGCCAGCCTGATACAGCACTGGTACCGGATCGCCCACGCGCTCCGTCGGCGTGTTGAAACGCGACTCGGTAGCTTGTATGTTGGTCAGCTGAAGCATATCCATATTCTCGCGCTGAAGGAGCTCAACGAGGAATGTTGGTGTTCCGGTGGTGTACCAGTAATCACTGAATTTCTTCTTATACAACACATTCAACAGGCTGAAAGGATTAAAGATATCGGGTGAGTCTGCCGAGAAATGATAGCCGTCATATTCAGCCTCTAATTCAACCACGGCCTCATCGTATGTCATATTATTATTGTCAGCCAACGCCTGAATATCATCTTTCAGACATGTCAGCACCTCCTTCTTGGTGAATCCGCAGACCGCAGCATACTCATCGTCCATGCTGAAGTTGTTCAGGTTGTTCAACTCGCTAAAAATGCTCAGTTGGGAGAACTTCGTGATACCCGTCAGAAAGACGAAACGCAGCAGTTCGCTCTGGGCCTTCAAAGGAGAAAAAAAGTCGCGCATACGATTCCTTATCTCAGCCTGCAATGTCTCGTCGGAGTTGCTGTCCAACATCGGGGCATCATACTCATCAACGAGCACCACCACCTGCTGGTGGTTCTTATCGCAGGCTGCTTTTATGATTCGCGTCAGTCGGACGCCAAACGTGTCTTCCAAAGCAGACCGAAGATGATATTTCTCCTCATAATCGGACAATATATTGTTGATAGTAGACTTCAGCGCATCCAAGCTGTAATACTTGCCGCTGCTAAGGTCAAGTCTGATCACCGGGTACACGGTCCAGTCCTTTTCCAACTTTTCTATAGCTAACCCCTTAAACAGTTCTTTCTTTCCCTCGAAGTAGGCCTGCAGAGTAGTCACCAGCAAAGATTTGCCGAAACGGCGAGGGCGGCTCAGAAAGTTGTTCTTTGTGCCGTGCGCCATCCTGTAGACGAGCACCGTCTTGTCCATATAGAAGAGATTCTTCTCCCTTATCTCCTGGAAGGTCTGTATGCCAATTGGAAAGTTCTTATGTTGCATAGTTTTCTAGTTAGTTATCGTGAGCCCATAGCCATTTATGTTCAAAATTCAATATTACGCTCCTCCACAAAGGTACTCAAAAGATAATATCCAAACAAATAATTCAGCCTAAAATGACAAAATCCGAAGAAATAATCGAATGTAGCTGATCTATCTTCCGCCTGCCGGAATCTTTATGAAACTCTCATCAAGCATTAAAGACGGCTTTTGCTCATGTGCGAACCATCTGTCCGGAGCTATAACAACTTTTTCCTCGTTGGTGCTCAGATACTGTCCCCACCAACTGAACGTGCTGTTGCAGATGATGAAATGGCGGCACGACGACATCAATCTAATCTCTTCAACTGGTGAACATTCCTGAGGAACGAACGTGACATCACATTCATCAGCAAAGAAGGACCGTGCCTTCGTAATTTCATCAGAGAACACGAAGAAGTGGGCATCAGGGAACTTTGCGCGCATCACCGACAAGGCATTATCATAATAGCCTTTGTCACAAATAAAATAAGCATTGCGGAATCTGTTGCTCAAGTAGTCGCCCAAACGTACATTGACGCATATCGAGTTACATCCGTTTATCTCAGTAAGGACTTTGGCAGCCACATCGCTCAGCGGCTCCACAGGCTGGAGCTCTTCCTGGAGTATGGTTCTTATCGGCTCAAAACATTCAGGAGCCTCACATATCCCGAGAAAGAACACATTCTTGTATTTGTTCAGGTATTCCCGTCTTAGAAGACTATTAGTATTGAAGTAGATTCCATACTTCTCAAGTCTGTCCCTACTCTCTTGTATGTCACCACCCCTGCACAGTATCCGTTGCAGTTTGTCATAGCCATAAGCAACGATTTGGCTCATTGCCCCGTCCGCGACAAAAAGATTTTTATCAGTTACCTCGTAGGGCAAGACCTTGAAATGTCGGAGAGAGTCTTCCCATCCATCTTCAGGTTTACCCCCCCCTATAAACAGGCTGGAAATTTAACTTTATTGTTTCCTTGTCGCCTCGCATCCACCTCAGCATGCGTATCATCGCATACTCTAACAGCTGATTGCCGAGCCGGCCGCCAATATAACCTTCTATCATGTTTACAACAAATTAATTTCTTTGTATCTTGCTCCTCCTAACAATGCCGACCTGTAGGGGAAGCCGCTGTGATACATCAGCTTATCGCGGACAAGACATACAGTGTCGGCAAAGCTAATCATATACATATCGAGGAACGACTTAAGGTAAGTGGCATGGTTGGCATCGAACGTAAAACCTATATGCACGACTTTCCCCGGCATAATGTAAACGTAGGGCAGGGAGCGCTCTTGCAATTCCGAAAGGAACGTAGAGCTGTCGGCAGTCACAAGAATCGTCTTTCCGGGATATTGCTCATGAAGACTGTTAACAGTCTCTATGCATCTTTCCATATATGGCCCACGTTGCTCTGTCGGCAGAGTGTCGCCACCCTCCTTGAAGTCGCCAAGCAACTGGCGGAACCTGAAAGTGCAGGATATATAGCTTCGCCTGCCTCCAAGCTTATCCAAATGATAATCTATCTGTTGCTGCAGCTCTTCCGTTGGCTTGAAAAGCTCATGAAAAAGAGGTCCGTATTCCTTGTCGCGGCAAATCATATTGGAGTAAACATGTATTTGTTCATATGGTTTGCGTATGTAACTCTTCAGTATAGAGCTTTGTACCCAATGCTGGTATCGGTTGCGCGTACTGGCGTGGTAGGTGAGCAGCGTGCAAGGATAGACCTTTCTCGTATCCCAGCAGATCTCATCACCCGATATTCTCCAATCGTATTCGTTGGGCTGGAGATAGTCTTCCAAATGTAACGGTTCAAAGACAATCCGAAATGGCAGTTCTTTCCGCTTGCATTCTTTGTAGATAGCCACAATGCCACGTAGACGGTCACTAAGGCCTCCAGAGAAAGTTGTCTCGGGCAGGACCATGTAGACAACTGTCTTATGATCATTGTCTTTTTTCTCGCCCTGACGGTCACCATTCTTTTGCTTTCCGCTATAGAGCGGCAGCAAAAGAATCCGCCGGAAACGGATGTTGCTCATCAGTATGGGCTGAAAATAGAATATGCTATTAAGCATCCGGTAGAGCAACTTGCCCAATCCCCTCTGCCGAAACTTATTGTCTTCCATAAGCAGTCAATATCACAAGAATCATGGTTGTTTGAAAATGCCCTTTTTCAGGTTGTTAAATAGAGTGACCCACTTCTCCATAATGACCGGCACGTCAAAACGACGAACATTCACACGCGCTTTAGCACCCATCTGCTTGCGGATGTCCGGATGTTCGATCAGATAATTAATTTTTTCTGCCATATCATCCCCATCCAAATACTTTGCGAGGAAGCCATCTTCCTCATCCCTAATTATATCCGAAGGACCAAAGGGACAATCATAAGCCACACAAGGTACACCCAATGACATACTTTCGATCAAAGTAAGTCCCCAACCTTCAAATATCGACGGCAATATCATTATAGAAGAATTCAAATAGACTGATTCTATATCATTAGTATATGGATAGATCTTGACATTCTTAAGCCCTTGCGCCTGAATTGTTCTCCTGATTCTTGCCTCTTCCGGACCACATCCATAAATATTTAAATGCCAATCAGGATGACTTACTTCAACCTGTTTCCAAGAAGGAAGGAAATCCGCGATTCCTTTTTCGTAAGATAAACGAGATACAATCAAAACATTCTTCTCTATACATTGCGATTGAAGGTCAGACCGCATATAGTTGGCGTTGTTAACGTATAAGGAGTGGCAACCAGTCAGTTCTTCTACATGTTTTGCCTCTCTGGATGTAAGCGACACGATACGACATATACGATACTTCGTAAGCGAATACCACTTACCGAGCCTGCTGAGCTGTCCTATTCGAGTTCCACAATACAAGCCCTGAAATTCTATGATCCGTTTTATCCAAATAGTAAGATAAATCACAGCCAGGGGTTCCAACGTTGGCATGGTACTGACTATGATGTCTGGCCGTACCTTGCAATATACTCTAAGAAAACAAAAACGAACATAGATATACTGCAACAGCCGACCAATAATCGGGATAGCAAGTAGTCTGTCCCGTTTCTCCTTATATATATAGTGAAAATGTATCTTGTCGGAATACATCGATTCCTTAGGTATAATCAATTCCTCGGCAGTATTCAAGTTATGCACCTCAAATCCATGCTCTACCAGATAGTTTTCCTTAACCGATGTGATTCGGTTGATACCACCTACATCAAATTTATCTTGCAAATAGAGAATTCTCATAATTATACTTACAATTTTTGATTAGAGTGATTTCCAAATGATAGACAACTTGTCTCTGAAAGGAAAAGCGTCACCTCTGACAACTCTAAAAAAACACTTTACCTTGTTGAGAATAGAAGCTGGCGAGATCTGATGGATGATGAGCAGTTTTCCATAGACAGGAAGGAACCCGACTGTATTTCGATAAAGATAGTTGGTATATGCATCTGAGCCAGATATTCTGTTCCGTATAAAGCTGCAGAGCCATTTATAATACTCCATCGCAGCTCCAATTTTCCCCGGCAACAACTTTTGGTTGCTCGTAATGTTGATTCCACTGCTATAGCGAAACTTCACCATACATTTATCAGAAACAACAACGCCATTCTCAGCCATCATAATGGCTGACGCATCATCAGAAGCCCACGCAAATGGGAAACTTACAAACCCGCCCTTCCTCAACAATGCGTCTCTCTTAAAGATATACTGTGGTATACCGCTTTTCATCCCATGCATCATGGAATAGACATACTCCGCAAACGACAGATGTTCTTTATAATAGCCATCCATGCCTAATATCTCTCCATCATCAGTAACTTGCACGATGCGAGAGCGAAGCAAGTCTGCTTCAGGATATTTATCTATCATTTTCGAGAAGTAGTCGAGAAAGTCCGGCTCATAGAGATCGTCGTCTGTAGCCAAAATCACGTAGTCTCCATGAGCATATTGCAAACAGTGGTTCCACTGGGCCACCAAATCCTTGCCACCAATATTCTCTTTATTACGGTAATAGGAAATACGAGCGTCATGAAACGAACTGACTATTTGTTTTAAATTCTCAGGCGAGTGATCATCGACAATCACCAACTCAAAATCTGTACACGACTGTGCAAGGATGCTAGACACAGATTCACTTAGATATTTTCCCTTCCACGCTGGAAGAATGAACGAAAAACGCATAAGTATTTATTTCCCCAATAAAATTACTACTTTAAACTTTCAATGACCGTTGCAGGTACGCCTACAGCTAAAGAATGTGCAGGAATGCTCTTTGTCACCACAGCATTGGCACCAATGATACTTCCCTCACCAATGCTTACACCGGAAAGAATGCAGACGTGCTCACCTATCCAAACATTATCTTCTATAACAACAGCCCCTTTTGATACGAGCTCCCGATCTGCAACAGGAATATCGCTATCAGCTAATGTTCCATGCTGATGATCGGTGATCAGCACTCCACTTCCTATCATCACGTTGTTGCCGATAACTATCTTGTTAATACACCCAATATGGCAGTAGCTATTAATAAAGACATTGTCGCCAACAGAAAGGCACGGATGATATTGCTTACCTGCATATCTGTTTATACATTCCATTTTTAGTCCGGGCTGGGATATAAAGTTTCTGCCTATACAAATCGGTTTCCCCTCCCCTACAACAATCGTATAAGGTTCGGAAAAGATAGGACGACTATCATTTTGAAAGCAGATCATTTCATCGACAGCTTTTCTCTTTTTTCGCTGACCATAGGCCATACCTATAATATAAATCCAATAGCAAATACTGCGAAAGACATTAGCCACAAAATTCATTTTCATCTTATATTCAACAATTTAGATGTAAGGTATCTGTTATAATCCATCCATTTAGAAGTGAACATCATATCTTCTTTCAGTAGCTTACGGAAACAGAATTCGAAATATTTTCCTTTCCCTCTTAAGAAGGGTATGAAAGACCAAGCGTATAGTAAACAATATATCTTTTTGTTACTTTTTATCCACTTGTTATCTATCAGTTTCCTGACTGAAGCCCCATTCAAAATCATAAACTGAGCGAAATAAAGGACATAAGACAGCAGATCATCTTTATACTTTTCTCTGGAGCTACTGCTCATGCTGTCAATCACCTTATGAACCAAGTATATGTTGCTGCCAAAGCTATCCGCACTACTTAACTTCTGGCTCACGCTTTTACTGTTTACATTGCTTCGATAGTAATAGTCAGCCCTTATCTTACCCTCTTCCTTGTCAA
>CACYKX010000100.1 GCA_902775075.1 uncultured Prevotellaceae bacterium
TTGGTGGACAGAAGGCAATGACACTATCAGTACACGCAGTGTGTTGTCCAAGAGTGAAAAAGGCGACCAATATTCACCATCACCCCTTAATATTGAGAAAGTCAAGATGCAAGCTCTTGGCGAAGGTGTGGAGAACAACTGGCGACAATATGCCCAGGCATTCATCAATGCTGTGAAGAAGGAGTACAATCTGGAGAATCAGGTTTCAGATAAGCCTTACGTGCTCATCATCGATGAAATTAACCGTGGTAATGTTTCCAAGATATTCGGAGAACTTATCACTTTGCTTGAAGCCGACAAGCGCAGTGGTGGCGGTTCACATCATATCAGTTTGAAGTTGCCTTACTCAAAGGAAGACTTCTCCGTTCCCTCAAACCTCTACATCATCGGTACGATGAATACTACCGACCGTTCTACGGGAACTATTGATTATGCGGTGCGTCGTCGTTTCGCCTTTGTTACCTTGGAATCAAGGGCAGACGTTATTGAGAACTGGTGTAACTCTCAGTCTGTAGCATCCGATGTTAAGAAAGCTGCTCTTGCCTTGTTTGCTCAGATCAATGGCTTAGGCAGAAAAGACAACAGCTCTTTCATTGCCAAGCACAAAGCTTCAGATTTTGAGTTGGAAGATTTGAAAGTCGGTCACAGTTACTTTATGGCTAAAAATATGGCGAGTCTCAAACTGAAGATGCGCTATGAGGTTGTTCCTCTCATTAAGGAGTATATCAAGGATGGCATACTTAGAAGTATGTCAGATGATGATAAATACTTTGATTGCTGGCAGAACGCAGAGTGTTACTATCCTTCTCCAACAGATTACACGACCGAATAATGCAAGAACACGAAAAGATACCATACGATTCCTTGTCCTTTCAAGATTATTGGGGCGAAGGTATGCGTCTTCCAGGCCAAAGCAAAGGTTTGGACAGATGGTTCTTTCAGTGGCAGTGGCGTAATAATCCTATAGTAGATGATGAACAAGATTCTGAAAAGCCTGTCGTAACGGAATCTGGCTATTATGCTTCATACGTCATAGGCGCACAGTGGTTTGATGAAGCAAAAACCATGCCTCTCGTCATAACAACCAAGCATGGTTGTGACCGCATTGATTTCCTAAAAATGTTCAGCGTCTGTTTCAATAGCGGCATTGAAGCAAAAGAGTTCTCAAAGATATATGCCGTAGATATGGAGCAACCCCGTATCAAGGCACCTGAACTTAAAAGTGTTCTAAGTCCTCTTATTGTCGCCCATTTCCTTTCTGTAGTAAGGGATATTGTCAAAAGGGGACTGAAGAAGGGCTATGTTCAGCGTGAAGATAACCTCAAAAAGGTCAAGGGGCACATTGACATCTCCAGGAATGAGCGCATGAATGTCTTGAAGAAACGATTTGATAAGGTGTTTTGTCGCTATCAAGAGTATTCTGAGGACACGTTGGAGAACAGGTTAATAAAGAAAGCACTCATATTCTCTCAGCATGTTTTGCAGATAGCTGGACTCTCCGAGAGCCTTCTTTCCCTTCAGCACACCATACATGAGTGCTTGTCTGCTTTTGGAAATGTCGGCGATCAAATTGAGGTTTGGGAAGTCAAGACTATCAAACATCACAAAATATTCAAAGAATACGATGATGCTATCAAGCTTGCACAGATGATACTCCATCGCTATGACTATAGCATTACCAATATCACCACAGCTGAAGAAGAGTCTTGTCCTGTCTTCTGGATTGACATGGCCATGCTATATGAGCATTATGTATTAGGCTTGCTTCGTGAAGCTTACGGGGAAAAGATACATTATCAAGTACATGGTCATACTGGCTATCCTGATTTTGTCTGCTATTCACCAAAAGTAGTACTGGACACAAAGTACATACCAAGGTTTGAATATGGGAACCTCGATACATATATTGTCCGTCAGCTGAGTGGATATAGTCGTGACAAATGGATTTTTCCGATAAAGCCGGAATCAAATATTCCTTGCGTGATTATCTATCCTGTCGAAGGTGAGGAAGAGAATCCGTTTAAGTCGAAGCGACTGGAAGACTTCTTAAATGTAGAAGACCGCTGTCTTTGGAATTTTCATAGAATAGCGGTTCCATTGCCAATATTGACTGCTCCAGAACCCATTACGTGAATATGCAGTATAATATGTAGTTCTGGCAGGTTACCATTATAAAAGATCATAATTTAGAATTTGATGTCAATATGAATATAAACGAACAAGGAATTAGAAAACGTATCGGTTCCGATTTTCTTATAGGTTGCTATACACAACGTACTGATGGCAGTACTTGTTTTACTGACATTCGTGGCGGTGAGGGTGACTTGGTAAACATACCATCATTAGGAGAAGATTTGGAAGTGGAATACACTGGTAAATCTTTGGAGGTCGGAGTGTTCTATTCTTTCAACTGGCACTTGTCAGATTCTGGCCAAATTGTAATTGATGGCAATGTTTCGAAAATTGACAATGCAAAATTCCTTGCAGGACTCTTTGATGCTCGTCTTCGTCTATCTGGTAGTAATTTGGAGCTTTTCAATAATTTCCAGAAGACGATATTTAATGAGGTAACTGGAGCACAACACACATATATTTACGAGTTGCTTCAGAATGCAAATGACTATCCGTATAATGGGGAACATGTTCAGGTAAAGTTTATTCTTTCGGACCATTATTTGTTCTTTATGCATTCTGGTGCCTGTTTCAATCTTCGAAATGTTGTTGGAATTAGTTCCATCAACCAAGGTGAGAAGAAAAAGAATACAGAAACCATTGGCTATAAGGGTATAGGATTTAAGACTGTATTTGTTAACAACGAGTATGTATATCTTAAATCAGGAGACTGGAGTCTGCGCTTTGACAGAAAGTATTCAGAAGAAAAATCTTTTGGCGAATGTCCTTGGGCATTGATGCCTATTCCTACAAGCATCAATGAACTTGATGATGAAGTGAAGAACGCTGTTCGATTATATCCTATGCGTGTTCAATTTGCATTACGTCACAAGACTGATGCAAGAAAGAATATAGAACAACTGGATAAAGTGTTCTGTGATAATCAAATTCTTTTATTTATCCCTCACGTTTACAAGGTTGATGTTATTGTCGATGGCAAGACAAAACATAGCGTAGAGAAGGATGATACAAAGTGGACGGTTACAGATTATCGTTATACAGTTCCACAAGATCTTAAAGATTGGGTAAAAGATAATATTAATTCTGGCGATAAGATACCAGAGAAATTCAAGGATATTGATAGTGTCAGAATTTCCTTCGCTGTAGGAAGAGATGGCAACAAGTTGCTTCCTGTAGAGAATGCTCGTGTTTATAACTATTTGCCGACGGAATTACGTTTAGGTTTTAGTTTTCTGTTTAATGCAGACTTTGTTCCTAATGGTTCTCGAAGTGGCCTTCATGATGTAAACTGGAATGATCGCATTATGGAACAGTGCGGCTCTCAGTTTGCTGATTGGTGGGTTTCGTTCCTGCAAAATGAGAATGAGTATGATATGAACTCTGTGTTCAATATCTTGCCTCATTTTGACAGCAGAGACAAATATGCTCAATTATTCACAAAGGGTTTTTCAAGAAGAATAGTTGAAATTCCTTGTATTCCTACACTACGTGACGGAGAGTATCATCTTGTCAAACTTGAAGATGCTCTTTATGATAAGATTGGTTTTATAGCATCAGACAATCCCATTCTGACGGATGAAGAACTTTATGAGTTTTCTGATACAACTGGTAGCCTTCCCCATCCGGCTGTTCGATGCAACGATAATTTAGTGAGACTGCTTAGTCATTTTGACTGTAGTATCTCTTTTGGAGATAGTGACTTGTCCCAACTGTGTTTTGAGAATGACTTCCGTGATTGGTTGGCACAGGATAATCATGATTATTTGTTTTTGGGCTTCTTGCTTGAAAGTGGATACATGATGAACTATTGGGATTATAAGATATTCTTGATGGAGGATGGAAAAATAGACAAAGCTGCTGCAATCTATTATGACATCGATAAATATGTAAATGATATTTCTTTCCTTTCAAAGGATTTGCCAAGGTTGAATGTTGAACTACGCAATCAACTCTCAGCTAATTATAATACATGGGAAAGCAACAAGAGCCGATTTAAACAATTTAATGATTTTACTTTTGTTAGGGACATCTTTAATAATTTCCAGAGATATGTAGAGCTGTTTTCGGCGAAAGATAATAGTGTCAAATTTATCCACTTTCTTTCTGTTACTGGTAGTATGCTTAATTTACCGTCAGATTATCCTTTGTTTGTAGAAAGTGGCACTTGTGTACGTACAAATCAAGATGTATATCAGAAAAACGATGTCGGTTTTGAACTGTTTAACCATTCGTGGATAGATAAATCCTGGATAAAGTTCCTTGACGAACAATATTTTGAGAAAGATGAGGAGAAGGTACGCCATTATCTCACATCAAAGTGCTCTATCAAGGAACTTACAGCAAATGATTGCTACAAATCATTTATTGCTAGTGAATCCAAAGTTCCTGTAATCGCAGGAAAGATTAAGAGCAAAGAGGCGAATATAGATTTTTACCGTTACCTTCTACATATTCAAGATGTAGTTAGTAATCTGACACCTATAATGCGCCAGAACTATTGTGTTCTTACTACTGATGGTACGAGCGAATTGTTTGCGCCTATAACAAAGACGATATTCTGGCAAGATGAAGATTGGTCACGGATGAATCAAACTGTATGGATACCAAAGGAATGTTGTCTTGCAATCAACAACTGTTACTTTGAAGGCCTATCCAATGACGAAACCACTCAGTTAAGGACGTTGTTTAGCACAAAACAGATTGTGCAGAAATTCAGTATCTCTGGAATGTATCAATCATTACGAACACGTTTGGATGATGTGTTTGCTATGATTACAACAAAAGAGATAAGTAAGGAATTTCTCAATTTCCTATTTAAACATCAAACCGAGATTTTTAAGAATGGCCAGATAGATAATATCTTTAAGAAAACTCCGATTCTTTGTAAAGATTCAGATGAATTAGTTGCTATCGAAAGCTACGGAGGAAAAGTGTACCTTCCAAGTCCAGCTGCGCTTGAATTATATAATCAGCCATGGTTTAATCGTTCGACAATGACTTTGTGTGACGACTACTATGTGGATTTGTTTGACGGTTCTGAACGCTGTAGATTCTTTGAAAATTTGGGACTGAGGATATTTAATAAGATTCACTATCTTCGTGCTCACCTCCTAAATCACCTTGACAGGGTAAAAACAAACCTTAACGATAGGGATAATAATCTTGCATTTCACAGATATATAGCAGATGTTCATAACGAACTGTCAGATAATGATTTGGAGAATGTGAAAGAAATGCCTATTTACATTTCATCACCAATAAATGAAGATGGAGTGTTGGCCGAACGCTCCGATAATCATTATCTCCCATCTGAACTGCTTGCTGAAATTATATCCAATGATTTAGTGCCAATTACCATCCTTGATTCTATTCATCCGGATTATATTTTAAGTGAGAAGGATAAAAGATACTTTATCGACAAACTTGAAAATGTAGAAATTGACGAAGATGGATTCTATAATTATATAGTTAAAGATAACATAATAAAAGAAGTAAAGCCTTATCTGGAGAATGAGGAACGTAACGTTAAATTCTGGCGTTGGGTATGCGATAGCAAAGAAAGCAAGGATAATAAAGCCAAGCTCAATATCCTTCCGATGCTTTACAGGAACGATGATGGTGTCGTAGCTACCTACGATGTTCCCTCCAAGATGTTTATTTCTGACCTGTATTCTGGAATAAGTGGCCTCGAACAGTTTATCTCAGAGAATGTTGATTCCCCGCAGTTCGTATCTCCATTATATAAAGAAGATGGTATTGAAAGAGATTGGACATCCCTATTTAAGACGCTCAAAGTTACTGTTGAATACAAAGATATAATTTTTAAGAATGTTTTGCCAAATCTTGCAAAATACCAAAGCATTCAGATTGTTGGTATTTTAGCGAAATATGCAGATATCATTAAGCAAAAGCTTTCAGATAAAGATGATAATATCAGGAAATGCCTGAATAATCTACATCTTAAATGTAACGATGGTATTTTTAGGACTCCAAAGGATGTTGTCGTTTCAGGAAAGTACTATGATGTTACTGTTAATCCGTTCCCAGACGTTGAAATAAACAATCTGGTTTCGGAAGAATATATCACAGCTTGTCTTGAAGATGACAATCAACGAAGAAATGTCGTCAAGCTTATTGTTTCTATCGCTGACAGCTATGATGTAAAATGTGAGAATGCAACCCAATTACGTAAGCTTAAATTGCAATATTTTGCAAAACATCAGGATTATTATGCTCAGTCTGAGGCACATTACCGAATAATTGGAGAAATAGCATCGGCGTATAGTACAGACTCTGTTGGAGTTACGGAAATACTTAGAGAATTGGGTAATATAAAACTGTACACAACGACTGGGCAGTTTATCAATAGTTTCGGACAATACCTTAGTACTGTGTATATACCTGAATGTCAATACATGGCAAATGGTATCACGGAATTAGATTTTGTAAGTGAAAAATATGACGATTTCTGCGATAATGGCATTAAGTGGATGTTTGTGTATTGTATGGGAGTCAGAGATGGCTTCGGCATACATAATTTGAAGCTCCTTCAGAATGAAAAGTTTGCCCTGTATTTTTGGGGCAATTATGCTCTGGATAAAGACCGCTATTTGAAAGATATCATAACGGAAGAAAATTTAAGGAATATTGCTTGTATTCCGACATCACAGGGTATGAAGAAACCGATGGAGGTTTATGATTACAGAAATTCACAACTCCAGAAAATTGTACTTAAATTGAAGGATGGTGGTGCGAAACTTCCAGCGATAGAATTGCCAAATTGGGTAGAAAGAATCGGTCTTAGGGGAAGACTTTATCTTCTTGACTGTTTGGAATACTTGGCTCTTGACACACATGATTATCGACGTGAGGTGATAAGATGGTTCGTTGAAACCAAGGATGAGACTTTGCAGCGCAATAAATCCGCAATTGATAGATATATTCAGAGCGCAAACTGGTTTAATGGAGCAAAAAAATGGGTTCCGCTAAATACCCTTGTCGCATTGGAATGGGGCAATGAAACTCTAAGAGGCAATTTTGGAGGAAATGCTTTCGTGTGCAATCCTTCATATATGCCAGAGTTTAAGGATGATTATGTGAAGCTTTGTAAAATCTTGGGAATCAAAATTCTAACAAATAACGATTTTACCAAGCAGAAGGCAGGTGAATTTCATAAAGACGTGGATGCCGTTCGTGAGATTTCTAAGCGACTATTATACTTAGCATACAAGACAGGAAAGGACAATTGGGAAGAGCTGTACGATGCCTACTTGGAAAAGTTGAATAGAGCGGACATTTGTAAATGTGAGAGCATTATTTATTCTTATAATGACAATATCGTTACTGACCTTGAAATCTATAGCGAGGAAGCATCGGCATTGTGGTATGTTGATTCATGGAAAGGCTCCATGTTTATTGAGATATTAGATTGGATAATAGAAAAACTTGAAGTCAAAGGCAATTTTGATCAGAATTTCCTTCGCAAGTTGTTCTTACGTCCATTTGTTGATTTCATCAAACAACAAGAAGGTGGTTCTCTTCCAACAGAGTTACTTGCACGACTGAGTGAAACAGACAGGGCCGGAATTGAAGTCGATGAGAATGTTAATGCAGAAGTCTTCACTGAAGATGTGAACGATGTTAACTCATTACCTGAGGATCTAAAGCAAGAAGCAAATCTTGGTCTTGAGCAACGGCAGAATCAGTATTCTCAAGCTTCAGGATCAATAGCTGGAGGTAATAATGCTGTAGATTCTCAAAACGAAGAGGAAGAAGAGGGACAAAGCCCAACAGAAAGAAAACGTCGTAGTGACTTTGGAGGTACACATCAAAGAAATGTTACCCCTTCGAGTGGTACAAAAACTGTTGATGTTCGTTCAGAAAGCAGAGATTCTGGAAGTGATGTTTATACTGATGATTCTTCAGAGGTGAGGAAGTCATATACAGATCGTTTGCAAGAAAAGTGGAATCACCAAAAAAATGCACCTGTTCAACGACCACATAGCAGTAAGTCAGGAAGCATTGATGGAGAGGTTTTTGGTCAGTCTTCTGCTGCCTCAGAACAAAAAGGTGAATTTTTTGATAACAATGTCAATACCAATCGTTTCTCACAGGAGCGAGATAATACGGGTACTGATACATCATCATATTCCGATAGGTCTTCTCGTGACCAGTTTAGCACTAAGCAAAAAGCTGCTCAGGAAGAACTTGATAAGGTGAAAGACCAAGCAGATCTCGATGACGCTATACGTAGAACCAAGAAATATACATTCCTCTGGTTCAAATATCTCATGGAACAGCTTTACAATCAAAAGAACAATACAGCAACTACAAGAAGCGTCCAAATTGATTTCCGAGAGGCTAAAGTTTTGGATAACTGTACTATTGCTATATTGAAACCAAACAGGGTTGTTCCTAAATGGATAGAACATGCGGATGATATTACTCTACATATATTAAAGAATGGGGTTTCTGAGAAAATTGAAGTTAATTTGCAGTACTTTACTGATGATGCTATTTGGGCATATCGTGAGAATGCTGGAGATTTGGAGTCCAAAATCAATCAAGCAGATAAAGTACGTCTAATAGCTAATGGCAGTTATGCGAATCATATAGACTCTCTCACGAAACAGTTTGTAAAACTTGATTTTGCAGATGATTTCGATCTTAGAGAGAATCTTCCTGATTGTATAAAGTATATTTATGGCCCTCCTGGTACAGGTAAGACGACAAAGTTGGTTAGCAAAATCGAGGATATTCTCACGACCGATGAAACACCCCTTGATATTCTTGTTCTAACACCAACCAATAAAGCTGCAGATGTTATTGCAACGAGATTAAACGAAAACACGGAGTGTTCTCAATTTGTGTATAGATACGGAGTGACGGAAAGTTTAGACTTTTTGGAATCTTCAGTGGTTTATACAAGAGATGATGAGTTTATTAATTCTGATGAGCATCATGTTGTTGTAACCACGGCAGCACGATATGCATATGATTATCTTCTGCCTAATGAGGAAATATTATGTGATCATCATTGGGATTATGTCATCATTGATGAAGCATCTATGATGGATATTGTTACCATGGCTTTCATTCTTTTCAAGAGTAAAGACTGTGAATTCATTATTTCAGGAGATCCAAAACAGATTCAACCAGTAAAACAGAATGAGATACAACCAGAAAATATCTATCAGATGGTTGGGCTAAATAGTTTTGCTGCTGCTCAGAATAATCCGAAGGTTGAGTGTCTGAATGTTCAATATCGCTCTATACCTTCAATAGGTAAATTGGTTAGTGACTTTAGCTATAATGGCATAGTACAGCCATATAGGTCTCAGAAAAGTCAGAAACCATTAAATTTGGGATTTAAGATTTCAAGTATTAATTTTATTGGATTCAAGACTGAATTGTTTGATAATTTGTTCGGATTGGACGCAATTGATGATTCTGCATTCCATTTGTATTCTGCGATATTTGCCTATGAATATGCAAATTACATGGCTGAACGAATAGAGTTAAACAGTCCCAAAGAACCATATTCTATTGGTATAGTATGTCCTTACAAGAAACAGGCAGATTCTATTAAGCAGATGATAGAACTTAGAGATATTTCCAATGATTCATGTAGTGTACATTGTGGTACTGTTCATAGTTTCCAAGGTGATGAGTGTGATATAATGATTGTTGTGTTGAATCCACCTGCAAATGTGGGTCAGAATGCCCATGTAAACAATCAGAATATTATTAATGTTGCGATGAGTCGTGCTAAGGATTATGTATTCTTCTTGGTTCCAGATAGCAGAACACCTGGATTTACTGCAAGAGAAGTATTAGGAAAAATGGCAGATGATGACAAAACTATTATGTACTGTCGTGATTTAGAGAAGATAATGTTCGATCAAGAAGATTACATTCTTCAGCATACAAATGTAACATGTCACATGCCTGTAAACGTTTATTATGAACCTACGTCGTTCTATGAGGTTAGAAAGGACGATACGGCCGTTGATATTCAAATAAATGAGCAATTTAGATAATACAAATACACCTGCACCTGCCAATCTCTTCAAACCATCAGAGATTATTGGCATTCTCCGTAATCATTTGGCTACTGGTCAAGTGAACCAGAGGGTTGTGTGCTTACGAGGTATCTACTTCAAAGGTAGCTACGTCAATCAGTATTACCATACCGCTACTGACAGGCTTGTTGATGAAAGTACAAGTGATGAACTGTCGCTTTCTATGCCTTTGAATCTTCGTGATGACCTTGAAAATGGCAATGTCATTACTGTTCATGGCATTCTTGACCGTTCTATAACGAACAAGGGCCTGATTCAGATAGTCTTGAAAGTAACTGAAGTTGAGAAGATAAAGGAACTAGCTGTTTCAGAGGATGAAATCAAACGTACCGAACTTAGACGTATCAAGTCTGAGAAAGGCTTCAAAAATGTTGATAGCTTACTCGAATCGCTTCTATATCAAGACAAGCGTCCTCAGATTGCTTTGGTCTATGCTGAAACCAGTATTACCAATGATGACTTTGAGAAAGGTGTTCAGGCAGCCCGGACTCATATTGACTTCAAGGAATACAGAGTGTCTTTTGCGAAGACTAAAGCCTTTTGTCAGACATTGAAGCAATTGGATACTATGAATTATGATGTCATAGCTATTATCCGTGGTGGCGGTGCCGGACTTGAAGCCTTGGACGAGGTGGAGTTGCTTGAAACCTTGGTGAACATGAACACGGCGTGGATGTATGGCGCAGGTCATGAGGGAGAAAAGTTGTTCATCCTGAACATAGCCGACAAAGCAATTGCCATTCCTCATGCTTTGGGAACCTATTTCCGGGACATCACAGATGGCGTTGTTCAAAAG
>CACYKX010000101.1 GCA_902775075.1 uncultured Prevotellaceae bacterium
GGTTGGATTAACGCAGCTGCAGCCTAATCTTTAGGATAAGATATCTTAAAATAAAAGGGTATATAGTATAAAAAGCTATATACCCTTATTTTTTTATATTAAGTAAATACTTGTATTACGATTCAGATAGAACTATTAATAGTTCTCAGCTTTAATTTCAAAATAGCTCTTAGGATGGTTACAAGTAGGACAAACCTCCGGAGCAACTTTTCCGATAACGATATGTCCACAGTTACGGCAAATCCAAATCCTGTCATCATCGCGTGAGAAGACGATACCCTTCTCCATATTATCCAATAACTTCTTATACCTCTCCTCATGATGCTTCTCTATGGCAGCAACCAGTCGGAATCTATTAGCGATCTCAGTAAATCCCTCCTCTTCAGCCTCCTCAGCCATTCGGGCATACATATTAGTCCATTCATAGTTTTCGCCCATAGCAGCATCTTTCAGATTACTGATGGTATCTTTCACAGCACCCCCTTCGAGATATTTAAACCACAGTTTAGCATGCTCCTTTTCATTGGCAGCCGTTTCCTCAAAGATTGCAGCGATTTGCTCATAGCCATCCTTCTTCGCCTTACTGGCAAAGTAAGTATACTTGTTGCGAGCCATACTTTCACCGGCAAAAGCCTCTTGTAGATTCTTCTCTGTTTTTGTACCCTTTAAGTCTTTCATGTCTTTTGTTTTTTAAGATGAATAAATAAATGATGTTATCACACGATGCAACAAAACCCATATCGGTTAAGTCTTAGGCTACAAATATACTATTTAGTTTGAAAAAAACAAATAATAAGTTATTAATTATGAGTAAATTATCGAATTATTTTCTAGAGCACCAATCCATCCGACCTCAATGATACTAAAGTGAACACTTTTGAAACATAAAATCAGATAATTCTCTTAATTTTGTGTTAACTTTGTTGCCGAAAACTTCAACCAATTAGACATTAATCTAATAACCCAATAAAAATGAAGAAACTGATATTATCATTTATGCTGTTGGCGATGACCATTGCCAACTATGCCCAGGCACCGGGAACAATGCCCTTTGCCATGCCACAAACTAATCCCGATTTCAAAGATGTAAACTATGCAGGTGATACTCTCGAAGCCCATCGCCTCGACATATATCTCCCTAAAGAAGGACAAGCCCCATATAAAGTAATAGTAGCAATCTATGGTAGTGCATGGTTTGCCAACAATATGAAACCCTTTGCTTATATGAGTTTGGGTAAAGCACTTACCGATGCAGGCTATGCCGTGGTAAGCATAAACCATCGTTCCAGTGCCGACGCAAAATATCCGGCACAAATCAATGACGTTAAAGCAGCCATCCGCTTTATCCGTGCTCATGCCAAAGCGTACCGTTTAGACACCTCATTCATTGGTATCACAGGATTCTCCTCAGGAGGACATCTATCTTCAATGGCCGGAGTTACCAACAACCTACCAAAGAAAGACATCAATGGCGTATCCATAGATATAGAAGGTAAAGTAGGCGACTGTCTGAACGAGAGCAGTAGGGTAGATGCCGTCGTTGACTGGTTCGGACCGGTAGATATGGCCCACATGAATAAATGTACCACTACCAACGATGATAAATCCCCAGAGGCAGCACTGATAGGAGGCGACCCACGCAAGATGAGCGAGATGGTATCTCTTATCAGTCCTATTGATTATGTGGCTGAAGCACCGGATTGTCCACGCTTCCTCGTCATCCATGGCGATTCAGACACCGTAGTACCTCATTGTCAGAGCGAGAATTTTGCGGCAGTCTTAAAGAAAGCAGGGAAGTTAGTAGATTTCATTACAGTTCCAAAAGGTCAGCATGGTCCAATAACCTTTAATGAGAACACCTTAAAGAAAATGGTAGAATTCTTTAAGGCTGAGGAGAAAAAGTAATCTCCCCAGTCCTAAATGACGTCTTTAAGAAAAGGTTTTGATGATTATAAACTGTCAAGGTTGACCGGTATTTGACGTGCCGTCACTTTGACAGTTTTTCTTTCCCATTTTTTAGCTTTAGCTTCAGAAGTCGGTGATAGCTTTCCCGTGAGATATTGTTCCATGATGAGCGAAGCCATAGGAGCACTTAAGTCAGCACCGAAGCCACCGTTTTCCACGTATACACTTACGGCAATTTTCGGATCCTGCATTGGAGCAAATCCGATGAATACAGAGTGATCGTCACCACGATTTTCGGCCGTTCCCGTCTTACCACAAATTTTATAGTGAGGAGTATTGATGCTTGCAGCCGTTCCGTTTGTTATACAGGCACGCATTCCTTCGATGACGATATCGTAAGCCTCCTGTGAAGGACGACTGTACCTCTTCTCTGTATATTTTTCAGCCAGATGGTGAGTTTTGGTCGCAGCATGGATATGTGGAGTGATATACCAACCACGGTTCGCAATGATCGCCGCTAGATTACAGAGCTGCAGTGGAGTACAGCGAATCTCGCCCTGTCCCATTCCAACCCACATGATTGTGGTTCCGTTCCATCTACCCTTTGTCGTCTTTTCCAGATAAGCAGCGTCAGGCACTCTTCCGCCTATCTCCCCCGGGATATCCACTCCCAGAGGATGGCCCAGTCCCATACTATACATATAAGCAGCCCATTTGTTGATGGCATCAATTTTAGTAGGATATTTTTTACGATCATCCATCATCTTGCTGAAAGCCTTGCAGAAATAAGAGTTGCACGACTGTCCGATGGCCTGAACCAGTTTAAGAGGAGAACGATGCTCGTGACATCCAATGTGTATATTCTTCTGCCAGAATCCCTTATGACAACTATAGCTCGTATCTCTGCCTAGTTCCCGTTCCGTAATCATAGTGAGAGCCTGCGCTGTTTTGAATGTAGAGCCAGGAGAATAATCCTTAGAAATAGCACGATTGATGTTATCGACGATACGTTCGTGCGAAACCAAGCACAGGATACGTCCCGTCGAAGGTTCTATGGCGATGATACTTCCTTGCTTATTGTTTAGTAGGCGAGTAGCCAATGATTGTAATTTCTCGTTGATAGTGAGCGGTCCATCCGTAGGCAACTGCTGTGCCCCCGCATTGATGGCAGACATCATCATCCATGCCACCATCATAGATTTTAATATTCGCATTTATCCTTTAATTCTAATATCTATTTTCCGATTACGTTGTATAGAAAGCCTATTTCTCCAATACCTGTTTCAGGAACTTCGGAGTATATCCCTTTGTACTCTTAGCGACCTCTTCCGGAGTACCGGTTGTCAGAATCGTTCCACCGTTCCTTCCACCTTCAGGTCCAACGTCGATGATATAGTCAGCCAGTTTGATGACATCCAGATTATGCTCGATGATAATCACCGTGTTCCCCCTGTCGACCAATTTCTGAAGAACATCCATCAGAATTCTGATATCTTCGAAATGCAAACCCGTGGTAGGCTCATCGAGGATATAAAGCGTCTTACCCGTATCCTTCTTGGCCAATTCCGTAGCCAGTTTCACACGCTGACTCTCACCACCGGATAGCGTCGTAGAACTCTGTCCAAGCTTCAGATATCCCAGTCCCACGTCCTGCAAAGCCTTGATTTTCGGCAAAATCTGTGGCACATTCTCGAAGAATTCCACCGCCATGTTCACCGTCATATCCAGAACATCAGCGATACTTTTCCCCTTGAATCTAACCTCCAACGTCTCCCTGTTGTATCTCTTGCCATGGCACACCTCACAAGGCACCATCACATCAGGCAAGAAATTCATCTCGATGGTCTTATATCCATTTCCGCCACAAGCCTCGCATCGTCCACCTTTTACATTAAAAGAGAAACGTCCAGGTTTATATCCGCGAATCTTCGCTTCCGGAAGTCCAACGAATAGCGTTCTAATATCACTGAACACCCCTGTATATGTAGCAGGATTACTACGTGGTGTACGTCCAATAGGACTCTGGTCTACATTTACGATCTTGTCGATATTGTCAATGCCCTCAATCTTGTCGAATGGCATAGGCTTCTTTACAGCGCGATAGAAATGATGTGAGAGGATAGGTTGCAAAGTCTCGTTGATGAGTGTAGACTTTCCGGAACCAGACACACCCGTCACCACGATGAGATCACCTAAAGGAAACTCCACGTCTATATTCTTCAGGTTATTGCCCCGACAACCATAGAGCTTGATACTCTTCCCGTTGCCCTTTCGGCGTTCCGCAGGGATTGTTATCTTCTGTTCACCATTCAGATACTGAGCAGTAATAGTATGTCCCTTCAGCATCTCCTGAGGTGTACCCTGGAACACCACTTCACCGCCCTTTCTTCCAGCTTTAGGACCAATGTCAACGATCCAGTCAGCGGCACGCATCATATCCTCATCATGTTCCACCACGATTACCGTGTTTCCCAAGTCTCTCAACTCCTTCAACGACCTGATGAGTCTTTCGTTATCGCGCTGATGCAATCCGATACTAGGCTCATCAAGGATATAGAGCACATTTACCAGTTGACTACCGATCTGTGTAGCCAAACGAATGCGCTGACTCTCACCACCAGACAATGTTGCACTCTGACGGTTCAGCGACAAGTAATCAAGTCCCACATCGAGTAAGAAGTTCACGCGCGAAGTCAACTCCTTGATCACCTCATGAGCGATCCTCTTTTGTTTCGTTTCCAGATGCTCCTCCGCGTGTTCCAACCACTCCTTCAAGTCAACGATGTCGAGGTTAGCCACCTCCGAGATATTCTTATCCCAGATCTTGTAAGCCAGCGATTCCCTTTTCAGTCGCATACCCTTACATTTAGGGCATTCCACCTGTGCCATAAACTGGTCAGCCCATTTCTTACCCTTAGAACTATCATCACTCTCCATGACATCCTTCAGATACTTCACGATACCCTCGAACGACATGAAATAATCACTTGACGTATGAACCTTCTCCTTTGGGATTTTGATTCTCTCCAGTGAACCATACAGAATTTCCTGCATAGCATCCTCCGAAATCTCCTCGACAGGAGTCTTTAGCGTATTATCATATTTGTTGAGGATAGCCTCTATTTGCCAGAAGATCATCTGGTTCTTATATTTACCCAATGGCACGATAGCACCATCGTGGATATTCATCTTTTTATCAGGGATAACCTTATTCAAGTCAATCTCATAGATCGTACCCAGTCCCTTACAATGTGGGCACGCACCTTCCGGAGAGTTGAAAGAGAACATATTAGGAGCAGGGTCCTTGTAAGCCAGTCCCGTTACAGGGTCCATCAGACGTTTACTATAATTTCTGATTTCTCCCGAATCCTTATCGAGGATCATGATCATACCATCCCCCTGGCGCATAGCAGTCTCCACACTTTTGCGCAGACGTTCATCGTCTTGTTCTCTTACGGCGAGTTTATCGATGACAACCTCAATATTATGATTCTTATAACGATCCACCTTCATTCCCCGCACGATTTCCTGAATCTCACCGTCCACACGCATATAGAGATACCCCTTGCGTCGCATACTCTCGAAGAGTTCACGATAATGACCCTTTCGTTGTCGTACCACCGGCGACAAGATGAAGATACGTTTACCCTCATAATCATGTAGAATCATATCGATCACCTGCTCCTCGGTATATTTCACCATCTTCTCGCCACTCTCATAGCTATAAGCCGTAGCAGCGCGTGCAAAAAGCAATCGCAGATAATCATAGATTTCCGTTGTCGTACCTACGGTAGAACGAGGATTCTTATTCGTAGTTTTTTGTTCGATACTGATAACAGGAGAGAGACCCGTAATCTTGTCGACATCAGGACGTTCCATGTTGCCCAGAAAGTTTCTGGCATAAGCAGAGAAAGTCTCGATATATCGACGCTGACCTTCAGCAAAGATGGTATCAAAAGCCAACGACGATTTACCGGAACCAGAAAGTCCGGTGATAACGGTCAATGAATTTCTGGGAATCTCGACATCCACATTTTTCAGGTTGTGCACGCGGGCCCCCCACACATTTATCTTTTCATCTTCTTTTTGCATCTCTTCAAACTAATATCCTATTATTTAATAACCCGACTGTCCGGTTGTGTCGGTATAACCTCTTAATATATTCACATCTCGGCGAATATTGAATTTTCTGCCGTCGGCACCTCGTGCTCTCACCAGTACAAAATACACACCGTCGGCAACCTGTTTACCATGGAAAGTACCATCCCATCCACCGGCAGGATCATGCCATTCATATATCTTCTGTCCCCATCGGTTGAAAATCGTAGCATGAAATTCCACAATACTCTGATATCCCGGTTTGGCTCTATATATATCGTTGATATGATCTCCGTTAGGTGAGAAAGCATTCGGCATCACCAGTTTACTCTCATAGATAGACACTACAAAAGGCACATCACATTCATATTCCAGTTTACCCTGTGCCGTATTGAAAGTAGCCTGAAAGGAAATCGTGAAACATCCAGTCTCCCGAAAAGTATAATCCATATCCTCGTCAAAGCGCGAAACGATGGCCGTAGAGTCACCTTTCCGGTAGATATTCCATCTACAGGTGACGACATTCCCATTAGGATTCTCCACACCCCCCTTGAAGTGTCCGATAACAGGCGCAGAAGCCTCCAGTGGATTAGCTGAGGTGATACCCGAAGTATCGGGAATCTCATATTCCACCGTAGGGTTGATGCCTTGTGCCGAAGCACCAATTGTCTGTGTGACGACAAGAATCAGGCATGTAAGATACTTAAAAAATCTTTTCATGTACATTTAATTATGCAAAGTTACTAAAAAGATGAAACATCTGTGATGTTAGATGATATTTTTTTGTATTTTTGCACTTGAAAATGATTTTTACCGTGAATATGAGACATTTTTTAAGATATATATTCTTTATTGTTCTTCTGTTGGGCAATACCGTTTGCGTGTCAGCCCAGAGTGCTAAGTGGAATAATATTTCTACCCGTGCCATCAAGGTTGGTATTATGCTGCCACTTCATGATAAAAATGGTGATGGCAAACGAATGGTTGAATATTATCGAGGTATGCTGATGGCCTGTGAAGATTTAAAGAAACAGAACATCTCGGTAGATATCCATGCATGGAATGTAGCCGAGGAAACAGATGTACGTCAGACATTACTTCAGAAGGGAGCAAACCAGTGTGACGTGATCTTCGGTCCACTTTATTCCAATCAAGTAGCCCCGCTTGCAGAATTCTGCAATGCGTACGATATCAAGTTGGTAATTCCATTCTCTATTCAGAGTGATGCCTTGAAGAAAGATAAGATGGTGTACCAAGTGTTCCAGTCACCGGAAGTCCTCAACGACAAGGCTATTACGACCTATCTGAATCGATTCCCACAAGCCCATCCTGTCTTTGTAGGATGTAACGACACGACATCTCGCAAGGGAGTCTTCACGATGTCATTACGAAAGCAACTCGAAAAGCGAAAGATTACCTATAATATCACTAATGTAAATTCACCGGCAGAATCATTTGCCAAGGCCTTTGATCGCAATCGCCAGAATGTAGTCATCTTGAATACCGGTCGCTCTCCGGAACTCACAGCAGTCCTTAACAAACTCGATGCCCTCACGGCATCTAATCCGAGTTTGGTCATTTCCCTCTATGGATACAACGAGTGGCTCATGTATGTCAATTACAATCTGAATAGGTTCTTCAAGTACGACACCTATATACCTTCCACATTCTATCTGAATAGTTCGAATGCAAAGACCATACAGCTCAAGCGCGAATACAAACAATGGTTTGGTCACGACATGATGTATGCTTTACCGAGTTTCGCACTTACCGGTTATGACCATGCACTATTCTTCTTGACAGGAATTCATCGATATGGTCGAAACTTCAATGGCAGCAAGGTACAAAACGTCTGTGTGCCAATACAGTCACCAATGCATTTTGAACAAGTAGGCAAGGGAGGATACCAGAACAATTATTTCCAACTGATCCATTACAATTTTGCCCGTCAGATAGAGTCTATCAGTTATTAATTGACTTTCAGTATGAAAAAGATAAACCATCATATTTTTCGTTTGTTCCTCGTAGTGGCCCTCATGAGCGTGATGACCCCCGTTTCAGCACAGATCGGCGAGCATCGCAACACCTTTGCAGTAGGAGGCAATGCCGGCTATATATTAAGTAATGTGGGTTTTGTGCCTACAGTAGCCCAAGGACTTCATGGAGGACCGACGGCCGGTTTCTCATGGCGCTACACCTGTGAAAAATATTTCTCTACAATATGTTCCATCTATGGCGAAGTAAACTACGCCTCTACTGGATGGAAAGAAAATATCGTTGACATCAACGATGTCAAAGTAGTAGATCCAACCACAGGGAGTCCACAAGAATACAGTCGTACGATCAACTATGTACAAGTACCCGTCATGGCCCATCTGGCATGGGGAAAAGAAAACCGAGGCTTAAACTTCTTCGTGAATGCAGGTCCACAGTTCGGCTATTACCTTAGCGAGTCATCGAGTTACAATTTCGACCTCAATCAAGAGATCGAGCGCATTAAGAATGGAACCTCCCAACGTTCCAGCAGCATTTATGCCCAAGACACGATGCAAGTAAAGAACAAGTTAGATTATGGTATAGCAGCCGGATTAGGTTTAGAATATTCCGTACCCAAGGTAGGTCATTTCATGCTTACGGCCCGATATTATTATGGATTAGGCAACATCTATGGTAGTCGCAAGCGTGATGCATTTAGCAAGAGTAATCACGGCAATATCGTGATCAAGGCAACCTATCTGATAGATTTATAGAATATCCCGATAAGATATCATATCAAATAAAGGGAAAGACATTTAGTTTTATGATTCTTTCCTATTTGTCAATTATCTGTCTCATATTGTATGAGACAGATAATTGTTTTATAGAAACTATGCAAAAAACTATCAGAAAGTTCGTAATAATGAATTAATTTTGTATTTTTGCAACCGGAATTTATTTAATCCGTTACAAATAGGAATATTAATAATTATAAAACGAAAATAAGTTATGTTTGAGAATCAACCTAAGGGCCTCTACGCATTGGCCCTGGCTAATACAGGAGAACGTTTCGGATATTACACGATGCTCGCTGTGTTTGCCTTATTCCTACGAGCAAATTTCGGTTTATCAGCCGGTATGGCAGGTAGTATTTATTCAGCCTTCCTAATGCTCGTGTATTTCCTACCATTAGTGGGAGGAGTCCTAGCCGACAAGATCGGTTATGGTAAATGTGTTACCTTTGGTGTCGTTATCATGTTCCTAGGCTATCTGTTCCTCTCCGTTCCTCTGGGTGGAGGCACCCTAGCACTTGGATGCATGTTGGCAGCCCTTGTCCTCATCTCATTTGGAACCGGACTATTCAAGGGAAACCTACAAGTTATGGTAGGTAACCTATACGACGATCCACGATATCAGTCACAGCGAGATAGCGGATTCTCCGTTTTCTATATGGCCATCAATATCGGAGCCCTCTTTGCACCAACGATGGCAGTAAAGATCATGGATTGGGCACAGAAGAGCTTAGGATATAGTGAGAATGATTCATATCATTTTGCATTTATGGTAGCCTGCGCCTCACTGATACTTTCTATTGCAATCTATTACGCATTCCGTTCAACCTTCCGTCAGGTAGAAGGCGGCAAGAAAGTAGACAATGCAGAAGCTCAGCCAGTAGAGGAAATCTCTCCGGCAGAGACCCGAGAGCGCATCGTCGCATTATGTCTCGTCTTTGCAGTAGTTATCTTCTTCTGGATGGCATTCCATCAGAACGGACTGTCACTTACTTATTTTGCCGATGAATTCGTACAGCCACAGGCAACAGGTGTTACAGGAATGGCCTTCGACGTCACTAACCTAGTAGCGATTGTCTTTATCGTGTACAGTTCATTTGCATTTTTCCAGAGCAAGAGCGGACAAGGCAAGGTGATATCAGCTATCGTCTTTGTCATCGCAGCCGCAATGATTGGTTACAATTACAGCGAGAGCAACGAAGTTGTAGCAGTAAGCGCACCGATCTTCCAGCAGTTCAATCCATTCTATGTTGTAGCCCTCACACCAGTGTCTATGGGCATCTTCTCATGGTTAGCCAAGAAAGGCAAAGAACCATCAGCACCTCGTAAGATCGCTTACGGAATGCTTGTAGCCGGTATCGCCTATGGCCTGATGATTCTCGCCTCATTAGGTTTGAATACACCAGAAGCCCAGGCAGCAGCCGGAGCAACAAAGACCTACACCTCAGCATGGTGGCTCATTGGCACCTATCTCATCCTTACCTTCGGCGAGTTGTTATTAAGTCCGATGGGAATATCATTCGTTAGCAAGGTAGCCCCACCAAAGTACAAAGGTACCATGATGGGCGGTTGGTTCGTAGCCACAGCCATTGGAAACCAACTCGTTATGGTAGGCGGTCTATTATGGGGCGGTTTCCAGTTGTGGATGGTATGGAGTGTATTCATTTTACTCTGCGTCCTTTCAGCCCTCTTTATGTTCTGCATTATGAAGAAACTCGAGAAGGTATGCTAATCCCTTCCTGAAAAGATAAAATAAAAAGAGCCTCGCTATCCAACAGGAAGCGAGGCTCTTTTATACTAATACCCTCATTTAGGATCCTTACCAAGCAAAAATCTGTCGATAAAATCCTCCACGATACCATATTGTTCCTGAGGAAGCTGACAATGAGGATGGTTGCCACGTAACCCCGATGTGAGCCATATCAATACGTGTACGTTCAGTTTATGGTATTAGTTATTATTAAGATTATCGGATAAAGTTCATCGGATTCCAAGGCTCCGATTCCGGATGCTCAGTAGTCTCCACACCCTTAAACTTCTTCAGCATCCACGCCATGTTACGTGCCAGTTGGCGCATCGTCTGCATACCCTCAGAATCCTGAGCAGCCTCACCCGGATTACGGCCATACGCCAGATTCCAATATTGAGAAGTCACGATAGGCATATTCATCAT